>DEIW01000203.1 GCA_002352705.1 Bacteroidales bacterium UBA2764
ATATCAAAAAAAAGCAGTACTTTTGCACCCGCTTTTCGAAAAACAAGCACTCCGCATGGTTCCATCGGGACGTAAACCAGCGAAGCGTTTGCGGGCCGAAGAGCGAGAGCACGGCGAAAATTCACATGAGCGATGTAATCGCTAATCGCATTGAGCCATAGCTCGCGCGAGGTGCCATAGCTCAGTTGGTAGAGCAAAGGACTGAAAATCCTTGTGTCACTGGTTCGATTCCCGTTGGCACCACAAAAAAAGACTTTCACTTTCCGTGAGAGTCTTTTTTTGTGCGTGTCCCGGTATCGGAATAATCGTACCTTTCAGGGTTAAGAACCACCCTCCATTGGGATCCCCGAAAAAAACAAAGGCCGGCTTCACAGTCGGACCTTTGCTCCGTTCCCGCTGAGGGGAACTAATCTACTTACTCACTTAGATATTTATATAGCGCTTCCCAGCGCTTCTTTGGGCATAGGGAAAGACGATTAGTCATCTATACGGAGGAACTCATACTTGTTGTTGAATTCCAAATCAATGCCGTTGTTCAGTTCAGCTTTCCAGCGACGGTCGTCTTTACCCCACTCCGTAATGAAAGTCTTCGGGAAGGTCTTCGCTACATACGAACGAACAGCTTCCGGAATGAGAGCTTCAGGTACAGCCTTCGTACCACAATCGATTTTGGTCAGTTCGCCGTCTCCGTTGAACTCCACTTTCGTTCCGTCATTCAGACGCACTTCGTAATCCGCGCTGAGTATCTCGCGGTCCATCATGACCACCGACACATCGGCCTTGGAGAAATGAGCCTCTATCAGTCGTTGAGCCGGGAGAGGCATTTCCAGATAAGGGATGACTTTTTCTCCGGAACATGCGGTGAAACATGTAGTCAGCACAAGGAGTGCACTTATAATTGTCTTTTTCATAAGCTAAAATGTTAAATTGTTAAACGTTATTGCAAATCACGAATGGTTTTCGCCACGTTGATAAGGTGGTCGGCTACCCTCTCGGAGTTCTGGGCAAGGGAGATATATTCCGTTCCCGCTTGCGGCTTGCAGATACCCAAAGCCAGCCGTTGGATATGATTGCGTTCCATCTCGTCTGTCAGGCGGTCTACCTCGTCTTCTATCTGGTTTGCGCGTCCAAGCGCAGTCATATCCATCTTATGGTAGGCTTGCTTGGTTGCCTCATAGAGTTGGGTCACCAACTGACTCATCTGCTCTATCTCCTGAAGAGCGTAATCGGAGAAACGCACCTCCTGCTGACGAAGACTGTCGGCATACTCTACTATATTCTTCGCATAGTCGCCTATGCGTTCCAGATCACTCACCGTCCGGATGGTAGAGACCAGATACTGATGGTCAAACGTGCTGAGTTGGTGGTTGGACAGCAGCAACGCATAGCGTACCAGTTCGCGGTTAAGATAGTTCAGTTGATCTTCTGTCCGGTTAAACTCTTCCCTGTCGGAGTTATCCAGCGTCGTCACATTATGAATCGACCGTTGGTAGTTCTGTATAGCGAGATATGCCATGTTTTCTATCTCTGCTTTGAGCTGGCGGATAGCCACTACCGGCGTACGTAACATCTGAGGATCCAGAAAATAGAGATGCGGCTCGTTACTTTGTACTGCCGGGACATCTTTGATGATGCGGCAAGCGATGGAGACAAGTACGCCTGTCAGCGGCAAAGCCACACACGTGGTACAAACATTAAAGATCGTGTGGAACATCGCTAACTGAAGCTGCGGAGCTGCCGGGAAGAGATACTCGAAGATGACGCCAAAAGTCCACACACCGCCTGTTATCACGCTGATTATCAAACCGATGCAAAGGAACAGTACGACGCCTAATACATTGAAGATAAGATGAATCATTGCAGTACGTTTGGCTGCTACTCCGCTGGTAAAACCGGCGATGATGGCTACTACGCACGAACCGATATTGCTACCCATCGTCAGGTATATGCCCTGGTCAAGCGCTATAAGACCCGTAACAGCCATCGTGATAGCTATGGAGGTCATCACCGATGACGATTGGATAATGGCGGTAATAATAGCACCTAACAGAACCAGTAACAAAGGATTTCGGATGGAGGCAAGGAAGAGTTTCACCGACTCCAGCGCAGCGAACTCATCCATGGCGTTGGCCATCATACTCAATCCCACAAAGAGCATTCCGAAACCGGTGAGAATACCGCCCGTCTTCTTCCATGTATCGTTCTTGGCGAAAAGCACCATAAACGCGCCTATTCCTGCGAAGGCGGCAAAAATAAGCGTGGTGGAGATACTGTTGCCGCCGGACAGACCCAGAGCCACTAATTGAGCCGTCACAGTGGTTCCGATATTCGCGCCGTAGATAATAGTGGCAGCCTGGGTCAGAGACATGATACCTACGTTGACAAAACCGATTACCATGACAGTTACCGCGCCGCTGGATTGGATGGCTGCGGTGCCGAGAGTTCCTATACCCACTCCGAGCCATTTGTTATTGCCCGCTTTGGAGAACAGTTGCTTCAGACGCTTACTGCTCAGGCTCTCCAGATTGCTGCTCATAATCGTGCACGCTACCAGAAAGACTCCGATACCCGCCAAAAGGGTTAAGATAGCTGTTAGAATACTTACAAAATCCATATATTACTTGTTTATTTGTTTTGACTTTGCTTTTGACTTTTTGCTTTCGACTTTCGACTAATAAAAACGGTACAAACTCACATGAGTTCATACCGTATCGTTTATGTCAGGATATAGTTATAGCTCAGCATGCCTTTTCGCGGAGCATAGCGACGCACCAAACCGAGCCGTTGTTTGTCGGAAACAAAAGGAGCAGTATCTACCCCAAAGACCTCTCTCCCCTTTCCTCTGAAGGGAGAAACTCCCTCTCCTTGGGAGAGGCTTTGAGTGAGGTGTTGCACCTGTCCTTCGTCCCATTCATAGTCTTCCGTTTCCAGCTCCACACAGTTTTCTACACGCAGATCTTCTATTGCATGGCGGCAATCGTTGTATTCGTCCATCGCCAATGCCACGCCGAACAGACTCATCATTACGATAAGCATCATCGGGGCGTATTTGCGAAGTATCAGGATCATCTGTCTGGTCTTTTAATCAATTATCTCTCTCCAACCGTTCGGTAGTGATACATTCTCCATACCTGCCGCAGCCTTAAAGAGAGGAGCCATTTCCGCATCGGTAAAACCCGCTATGCCGCAGCCTATACGGGTCACGCGGAATAGTTTCTCTGGGTGCTGCTCTGCGTAGCGTATGAACTCGTCTACATACGGACGGATGGTCTCCACACCGCCTTGCATGGTCGGAATGGCATAGCACTGACCGGTCGGACCTACGCCTACGCCCCATTCCGCGCCAAAGAGCTTATGGGCGATGTGGGCTGCGCCACCACCGTGGAAACCGGAGAGGTTACTGCCGAACACAAATACCTCTTCCGGTTTCAGCGATGTGATATATTCCGGTGTTACGCGTAATGCCATCCGTCTATGTCATGAGTTTATTTTACTATTGCTCCGGTAGCGTTGTAGGTCTTACCGTCGCGCAGGATATACAACTGACCGTCACGCAGTACCTTGGTACATTGTACATTATCATTTTGTACATTCTCCACTCCAGTCGCCGGAGACGGTTCTACATACTTGCGAACGAAGACGTACAGCGGCGTAGAAGTGGCGCCCGGAGCGTACAGACGGATATATTTCGACTGTCCGTTATAGCAGATAGCCTTGGAGGTGTTACCTGCGTTCTTTACCATCACGCCGGTAACATCTGCCTCAAAGAGCCATGTGGTGTTCTTGGTGCCGTACCCCAGTTTTGTTCCGTCCGACGTGGACAGCAGTTTGCCTGTAGAAAGAGCAGTGAGGGTGAAGTTGTCTGTTGTGCCGCCCAAAACAAATGCCAATGCATCATCACTTCCTGCGGCTTCTGCGGTTACTGTCACTCCTTCCGTCAGAACCGTCAGACAGTTCTTATCCGTATTCACAGCTCCGGCAATCATCGGCGTTGCGTTAGCCAAGATAATAGTATCTTTGGCGGTCAGAGAGGCGGCACTGGTCACTTTGGTGAAATACCGCATACCTACTACATGGATGGTGATCTGCGCACTCTTGTCGGCGATGGTAGCAGTAATGACGGCATCGCCTTCTGCATGAGAGGTTACTTTTCCGTTTGCATCCACAGTGGCTACTGCCTCGTTGTCGGATTCGTAACCGATGGTGTATTGCTCGGCTGCCTCAGCCGGACTGACGGTCGGGGTCAGTTGTAGCGTCGAACCCAGGGTCAGGTTTACCTCTGCAGGATCGAACGAGATGCTGTTGATTGTTACAGGAACAACATGTACGGTACATTTCTTGACTACCTCGCCGATAGTAGCGCTAATCTCTGCATCGCCGAGACCTCTGGCGGTTATCACGCCTTTCTTGCTCACAGAGGCAACATCAGTGTTGCTGCTCTCGTAGCTGGCTGTAGCGGAAGCGTATTCCGGTACAAAAGTGGTGACGCTCAGGGTCTTCGTGCCGCCGATATTCAGCGTAACCTCGCTATCCGAGAGGGTGAAATCGGTGATAGTCGGTACGGTGATGGTCAGTGTATGTGTTGCGCTCACTTCCGGCACGCGGACCGAAGTCACGGTAACGACAATCTTACCCGTCACATGTTTGGCGGTCAGCACACCGGCTTCCGTGATAGTTCCCTGATAATCATGGTCGGTAGCCCAGGTCAGCGATTTGTCGGCTGCGTTATCCGGCGTCAGTTGCACGTACGGTGCCAAGTCTATCGACTGACCTTGGTCAATGGTCGTCGGAGCGCCCACAAACTCTATCTTCGTCAGTTTGACGGTGTTAGCCAGCAGGTTAAGCGAGATAGGGAACGAACCCTCCATCGGGTCGAGTTTGGCATCCTGGGTCAGATAACTCAGTTGGGCAGATACGGCGCCGGTCTTGGTGCCGGTACCTTTGTACGTGATGGTCAGTTTGCCGCTCTTGCTGTCACCTTGGTCTTTGACTTCAAAGAGGGCACCGTCTGTGCCTTCGATTGCCCAAATGATATCGTCCGTCAGGTTCTCTGCGGTATAGTTCACCTCTACGCTCTGCTGCTCGCCCATCTCGCAGTCGGTAAACGCAATCGGACTCGGGGTGACAGTCAGGCTGCTCTGGATCTCCTGCGCCTTGCCGGCTTTCTTATAGAGCTGACAAGTGCTACCCTGAGCCGTCTTATACGGTTTGAAGCGGTCGGTATTAAATTCCACCGGGAATGTCTCGTCTGGTTTGGATACATAAGCTACGCCGTTGCTGATAGAGATACCCCAACCTACTAAAATCTGGTTAGGAACAGCTGCGGCATACGTGAAAGCACCTTTGCCGGTAATATCCAGTGCCAGTTTGTTGGTGGTGCCGGTAGCGGTGAACTGCCAGTTGCCGCCATATTGACCAAGCACAAATGTCTGTGCCTCTTCGGGAACGTCCGCTGTGCCTTTGGTCTTGTCGATTTTCACGCCCTCGGTCACTGCCGGCAGGAAAGCACCGTTCAGCGGACCGCTTACTGCACCTGCGCTCTCGCATACAAAGACGATGGTATCGCCGCTCTTTAATCCACTGGTGCTGTTGATACGCTCGTACGGGGTCGTCGTGGCTATTTCCGCGTCTCCGCTCACTTCCAGACGGATATTCAGATAGACATATGGGGTCATGACTTCCCAGTCGGCGTCCGAATAACTATAGAAACGGATTCGTCCGGTATAGGTGCCGGCTTTTTCTGCGTAGTAATGCAACTGCAGCCCTTGTCCTTCCGCCGGGTTGTATGCATCGCCGCCGTAGATCCATCCGTCTGCGTTCGTACCGCTGATCCAGAAGGCGGCATCCTCTTCCGGCATCTGGTCGTCTTCAAAAACCACGCCGCAGTACTGCTGCAAGCCGGAGTAGGTCACGTTGATCGTAACCGAATCCTCTACATTTGTCTTCCCCTTGATACTTACTGTACCGAAATCTACGTTGTTTGGCGATACGGTAATGTTTACCGCTGCCCAACTCGTTACACTGATCATCGCCAGTGTCAATAATAAGAAAATCTTTTTCATGATAAATATAAGTTAAATGAATTATTTATTGACTAAAGCATAGCTGCTATATGCGGTATACGCGATAGCCATGACAAGATTTTACTATCTTGTCGAGCTGTCTGCATGTTGTATCTTGTTTGTATGTTCATCAGCGCATCGGCAGGGATGCCCAATGCCGCTTCAAACATCAGTGCTGTAGCCGGGGTAAGCGTACGCTTGCCGTTTAGTAGCTCGTTTAAAACGGTATATGACATATTGACTTGACGCGCAAACTCGCGTTGCGAGATGTGACGTGCTTCCATCTCATCCTTCAGCACCTCTCCCGGGTGCAAGGCATAAAACGAATAACCTAAAGTAGACATGGTCTTATTGGTAATGGTCGGTAATATCTTCAATTTTACAAATCGTCAGCGTCGTTTCGCCTGCCTTGGCTTCCAATTCAAAGATTAGACGATAATGATAATCTATTCGTACAGAGTAGTAGCCCATATCTTCCAGCGCCTCAAAATGCAGAGAATTAAAACGAAATAAATCTTCCATTCTGCTTACTGCATCTAAGATGCCTACTACTTTTGCGTATTTGCGTATAACATCCGGTTGATAGCGATGTTGTTTATCGTTTGTTTTTCCGGTGTAGTATAACTCGCTTAAGTAGTCTTTTTGAAAAACTATTTCCATACGATTTGTAAATTCGCTGCAAAGATACAACTAATTTTTGATATTCGCAAATTTTGTGAACATTTTTTGCTTTTTTTACAAGAAAAGGCAGGGCATCTTCCCTGCCTCTCTATCCTCTAAACACTCATTCCCTAAACACTAAACATTTTTTAATGTTTTTGTTCTTTATATTTAAGGGACGCGCGCATATACACGCGAAGCAAAGCATACACCAATGCCAGCAGCAACAACGGCCATAACACATCGCCCAGAGGATCTTTCATAGGATCGTCCCACCCCGATGGTTTCTCTTTATCATCCTCATCTTCACCATCCACTGCTCTGCGGATATGTCTCCCGGGTTTGCTGTCAGAGTCGTCATACGTAGTGGATGTTCCCGTAACAGCTGCTATAGGCAAAGTAGAACCTGAGGACACCAAATCTGGAGAGGTGGATTCCATCTTAGCTGCCGGCATTTGCAAATCTGCGATACTGCCTTTATATTGCATACTCTCCTTGTCAGGGTTGTAGGTCTTTCCGTACCGGGGTGTCTGAGCTTTTACACTCAGAACACCCAGTACTACTATACTCATCAATAAATATCTCAATGCTTTCATAATTGATTCCCTTTCAATTCTCAATTTTCAATATTCAATTTTCAATTTGAAATCATAATTTATTGATTTCACTTACTTTCTTACCTGTCGCATCGTAAATCACTCCCTTTATCAAGATATAAATCTTGTCTTGGTAGATGAACTTAACCGGTTTCTCACTTACTACATCAACTGCGTTGACTCCTGTCGTGATATCTTCCTTCTGCTCTTTCAGTTTGATAGAGATAGTGAATCGTGTATCGTTAGTCTCTGCATTATTGACGTGGAAGTTATACGGATCCTCCAACAAGTCAGTCGTAATCTCCGGTGACACCTCATGGTCAGTCACATACAATGCTTCTATGGCATCAGCCATCACATACGCCCGGTCGGATAATTGCAGGGTGTAGTCTCCGCCTGCCGGTACTTGATAACCAATAGGTATGCTGTTGGCTGCCGTGGTCTTATCTACGGCGATAAAACTCAGGTTGTCGCCCGGATATACACCGTAGATATTCAACTTCGTGCTGTTCATCATCTTCGTGAAGTCGCCGTCCTGGTCAAACTCAGCCGTGTAGATGTCGTTAATCAGCAAATCCACTTTGTCTTTACGCTCATCGCTTACCAAGTCAACTGCCAGCATGATATCTTTCTCCGCCTCTTCCTTATACCGTGCAGGAGCAAGATTCTTGTCTTTGCGTGAGTTGGCAGGAATAACCAATGTGTTGGCTTCTGCATTCTGAATCTGTACGAAGAAGTTCTTGAATGCTGTCAGTGTGGCGGTGCTGGCTTGTTGCGACTCAAAGGTCTGACCGTCGTCCGTCGTGACTATGTAACGGACGCCTGTCGTAGGATTATCCCATTTCCATTTGCCGTCCCACGGATTTGTATCAGAATGCACCAGTTTGCCTACTTGGATATCCGTGTTGCTCAGACCTGTTACATCCGACATATACGGGTTACCGATGAGGTTCCATCCGGAGTCGTTGTTCTTCGTAGCCAGTGCAACGGCGATAGTGATATTCTTATCGGCAGTCTCGCCGCTCTGTACTGCATTGGCGGCCACGCTCATCGGGATACGGTGGATACCGTACCGCTGACGCGTGTAAGCATGCTCGCTATCCGAACCGTCATATGCGTCCACTTTCTTCGGCATACCGAGGAAGGTATAACCCGTTCCGGCAACCAAAGTTGCAGGCTCTGCCAGCACTTTCCATCCGGTAGCACCGGTGGCGCGGGCTGCGCCGTCGTAGTACTGGAACTCGAAGCTTCCCGTGTTGCTTGCGCTTACGGCACTGCCATAGATATCCACAGGATACTTGATAGCAGCAGTGCTTCCGTTGTACGGCAGAACGAAACTGTAGTACTGGTCTTTGGTCGTTACATAATCATAGTTGATGATAGCAGCCGAGTTGGTGTAGGCACCGCTCGTCGTGTTATTGACCACGAACTGCGGATACTTGTGCTCGTATGTGGCAGCATCCCACCTGGAACCGCCACGCAACGTCAGACTTGCCATACCTAACTGTTTGTCTGCGCCGATTACCAATTTACCACCCGGATAAACCGTGATATTCTTGAAGGTATATTTGGTAGCCGTAGCACTCAGAGTCGCACCGTCCAAGATAACAACATCAGTCAGTTTGGTCTCATCGGTCTCCATGTCCAGAGGTGCAACTTGACTACCGCTGACGATTGCCGGTACAACCAATGACTTGCGTCCGACAATTGCATCGCTACCATTTTGGATAGTGATATTCAGCGGCTCGTTCTTTGCACTGGTCAGCGCGCCTGTCGTCAACTCAAATACACCGTGGTCTATCTTTGCAGAAGATAAACTTTGTGCACTGCTCGGAGCATCATCGCCTAACTGCGTGATAGCTTTGGTTCCCGAACCGGTGTACATCACAACTACGCTGCTTGCTTTCCATTCAACCACTTGGATTTCTGCCGGTTCAACGAAGGTTGCAGGCAGAAGACGAACCTTACCGTCATAAGCTTTGTTGGTCAGCAATGTTCCGAACACGCCCTTGTTGCTCAGACTTACAGTACGGGCGGATGCATCGCCACCGAGTGTTGTGGCACTGGTCAGCATATAATCCTTCAAGTCTGCTGTGGTCGGTATCCACTCATATTTCTCCGTTGCATCGCCCATGTAGTTTTTATACATTGCATTTACCTGAATGTTCGTCGTACTACCATTGAACAATGCCTTTTGGTCCTCTGCTGTTGCAGTAGTTAATTGCTCCGTGAATACCATCCGTGTGCCATATTCGCCTTTACGGCTCGGACGAACGGTCTGCATACCCCATTTGGTATAAGTCGGAGCGTAGGTTGCAGTTGTCGGGTCGCTTGCGTTATCTACTTCTATCAGCACACCTGTTGTCGAACTGGTATTCTCCGTGCAGTTGGCTGGCAGGGCATACCACTTGTCGCCCCACTTGGCTGCAATCACAAACTCTGCCGGTACGTGGCGACCTTGCACATCGCCGGTTGCGGTAGAGACCTCTGTCGGTGTTGCGTCACCGTCACTTACTGTCACTGTTGCGTCCTCAATGCCATCTGTTGTTGCCGTCGGAGTGTATTCTACATAAATAGGAGTAATGCCGACTTTGTTGCTCACTACAGGAATATTCACGCTCGCTGCGTACGTACCATTGGACGTGAGGCTGAACTTGAATGCGCTGTTGTCCGAAGTAACCGTCAGGTTTGCAGTTGCAATGTTCGAAGCGGAAACGGTCAGTACACTTGCTGCCTTGATGTTCTTTCCTGCTGTGGAAGTTACTTTCACTTGTCCGTGCAATTCAATATTCGGCGTAGTCGAAGGATTCGTTGTAAACGTACGGTTCGTACAACTTCCCAAATATACACGGTGATAACCACCGGTACCTACACTGGTACGACGATAATTCATAAATGTTGCAGATGTACCAGTTCCTTGTGCCATCAATTGACCATAATCGTTTCCTACATAATATGCATCAAATTGATTACCGCTGTTAACCGTTAGTGTCCATTCGGAGTTCGTTGCACTTGCTCTTTGTTTGATTTCATCGCTGCTTTCTCCGTATAGATAATTTCCGGTCTTCTTGTCTTTGATGGTCCAGTTGCCATTCTCCAGTTTCGTGAAAGTAAACTCGGTGGCTTCTTCACAAAGAGCAGTACTATAATAACGTTTCTTATCTACATAATCTTTTGCATATACGCGTCTCTCTCCACCGTAACCGTCATCGCTACCGCTCTGTATGAAATAGATGTAGTAGTCGCCACCGTTAATCTGGTCAAACGGCTCATTGTCCTCAAAGCGCGTGAAGACAGGGTACAAATCAATGTTTGCCGAAGCGACGGTAATCGTGTTACCACTAATGCCGTCGGTGCCGCCATAAACACCGGAACTTGCCGGAGCGGTGGTTGATTCTGTATAATCAGCCGTACGCCAGCCTAAGAACGTCCAGCCGTCAAAGGTTGCCGTCGGGAACGTACTTACTACTGTCGCATCAGCTAAGTCTTTATAGCTTGCCTCCGGATGTCCGACTGCCCAGTTAATGGTCGTTCCGTTGTCATGGAAAGTAATGTCATAATCCGAAGCACAACTCATCGTGCGGTAGTAATATTGACCTTCTGCTGTAACAAATGCGATATCTGTAGGGCCACTGGTGTTGTATGCCTTAAATCCGGTTCCGCTGCTATATTGTAGATAGCGACCGCTACCTATGCCCAGCACATGCCATAAATCACCGTTTTTAGTCATTGTCCAATAATATGGGGTTGCTTCGTCAAGAGCCAAAGAAGTTGACGAACCCGCATATTTCAGATATTTGCCATCGGCTTGCTGGATGGTATATTTACCTCCGTCAGTAGCTGTATATTTGATATAGAATACATTTGCTCCGGCTGCATTGGTTTCTGGCAGTTTGCTGTTATTGCAAGCACCTGCATATACGGTCCCACCATTGGAAATCTTATACGCGCCACTCATACCTGCCACGAACGCAGACGATGTGCTGGTCTTGCGGTAGATAGCATAGAGTGTTACATCTTCATCCGGTGTATAGGTGCTTGTCCCGGCTGTAATCTCTAATTCCGGCAACAACGACATCGGTGCGATAGCTGTTTTGCTCCAACCGGCAAAGGTCCATTCTGCACTACACGGAGTGGTTGCAGCAGGTACGTCTATTGCTGCACCAGCAGAAGCCTGCGTCACAGGAGTCGGTGTGCCCTGATTGTTGAACGTCACCGTGTGTACGCGCTCGTAGCGTGCGTATAATGTAATAGGTGTCTCACCCACGCAGGTTATCACTTCATCCGGATTGTAATGCGTTCCGCTTCCGTTGGCGTTCGTTGCCCAGTAGCTAAACTTGTATCCGTCGCATGTCGGAACGGTAGAACAGATGGTATATTCATCGTCATGCTCCGACCACTTATAACCGGTAACACCCGTACAAGGAGTTATCGTCGAACCCGGGAAGTTTGCAGTATTCGCATCGTAGGTCAAATCAAACTCAGTAACAACACAACCGCAGTCATCCAACGTGTAACCATAAATTGCTGGAGGACCAAAATGCAGGTTAACACTATTGATTTGGAAAGATGAAGCACTGGTAAATATATAAATCGACGATGACTCCAGTGATGAGACATCTACCTCTACATCATGATTTCCTGATGTCGGGTCACCCGTATTATAGTTAAACTGATGGCTTATAGCTCCGGATGTACTAACAGACGTATTGAAATATATAGTACGTGTATCTGCACTGGTAGCAGCATAGTTTACAGTTATTGTACTAATATTTCCGGCGGTTGTAGGAGTTTTAAGATAATAATAGGTTGAACTTTGATATTTAATTCGCAGTACACTTTGTTTATTTCCGACATATCCATTAGTACTCCATGTGGAACCATCAGTTGCATTTATATTGCTTGTAGTTCCATAGGCATGATCGCCTCCGCTTCCCAGAGTCGCTATATCTGTACTTGTCAACTCATTATCTCCGCTTGCGCCTGCGCCCGTCTTGCTATAAACCGCATAATAGGTCTTGTCGCTTGTGATAGCACCTGAAGTTGCACCGCCTGCTATATAACTCGGCGTTGTTGCCCATGTGCCACTGCCGTTCGGCGCGGTCTCTGTCCAGCCCAAGAACGTCCAGCACCACTTCTCGCTTGCTATACCCGTGATGGTCGGGAACGTGAACGTGTGGTTGTCCAGCACATGATTTCCTGAAGGACCACCGCTAATCGAACCGCCGCCTGTCGGAACATTGAATGTCAAGTTACGCCAGTTTGCTGTCCATTGAGCTGTCAATGTCACATTCGCTGCAGGCATCGTGAAGGTCGCACCTGCCACATAGGTCTGCGGCGTAGCCTCATTGCTCAACCAGCCACTGAAGATATATCCGCTCTTGGTAGGCTCGGTTCCGCAGACAGTATATGTCATGCCTGCTCCGCATGTCTCATTCGCGCACACATTGGTTCCGCCAACGCGGTCATACGTTACCGTGAAGTTCTGCGCCCAATGAGCCCAAATAGTAGTGTTCCCGGTTACATCATAGTTGTCTCCAGCGTCACCTTTCTTTACACCACCGCTGGATGCAGACCACCAACCTAAGAACGTGTAACCGTCACGGGCATCAGGTGTCGGAAGAGTCGTTGACGTGCCGTCGCAAGAAGTCGTGAACGAAGCAGGGGTACCGGTTCCGCCATTATAGTTGAAATTAACCGTTCTGGCATCTCCAAACGGCCGGAATTCAATAGCAGAAGAAGTTACCGTACACGTACTACTATACGAAACGACCTTATAGTGGTATGTGTTACATTTTGTTAATCCGCTGATACTTCCTGAATTGGTTGCACTGGTGCTGATATTATCCTTTACTACCGCATTACCATTATCCACATCAATTACTTGGAACTTGGTAATACCGGCTGTAGAGGCAGGTAAAGTCCAGCCCAATGTCACGGAAGTATTGGTCATCGAGTTAACCACCACATCCGTTACCGGTTGCAGCGAGCAGCATTGTGTTGTATAATCTACATAACCCGGATCTTGTTTGTAGATTTTCAATCTCATGTAGCTGTTGTTTAGCGTGTTATACATTTGCCATTTGTTGGAGTAGTATTCCAACCAAC
This sequence comes from Bacteroidales bacterium UBA2764, assembly GCA_002352705.1. GTDB lineage: Bacteria > Bacteroidota > Bacteroidia > Bacteroidales > Paludibacteraceae > Colicola. The sequence continues at coordinate 13,427 of DEIW01000203.1, forward strand.
TATTCCCTCCTGAATATTTAATATAGAAATAATTACTTGTTTCTGCATTCACAATGCTAAATGTATTACCTGCAATAGCATATGACAAAGTAGTAGCGAGTTTATTGCTTGCATCCTTGCATATTTTCCAATTGCTTTCAACTGCCTCCAAAGTATGTGTATTTGTGCTTGCGCTAACAGTAATTTTTCCCTCTGTCTCTGTAGGAGCACTACCACCTTTATGGTCTGTACTGGTACTGAATATCTGTCCACCGGATTGCTCGGCAACAATAGCAATGACATCTCCATCCGCTAACTGTGACAAACTGGTCACACGGCTGAAAGAAGTACTTCCCACACCACCTGTATTCGCAAATACCGCGTAGTAGTTTACATCACTGGCACCCATCGTTCCGCCCGGAGACATCGTAGTTATCAAGTCTGTCGGAGCGTCTGTCGCATCAGAATACGTCGAATTGGCTGTCCATCCTACAAAATGCTCTCTGTTGCCGCAATACGCCTCTATTGCGGATGCCGTCTCGGTGGTTTGGTCCGGAATGGCTGCTCCTTCGCGGACATCTGTCTCTTGAATCTTCGTCCCGGTTGCCCAATACGTCACTTTGTGCGTTGGAATAGCCTCAAAGTTAATACGTACCGTACAATCCGTACTCGGCGTTACGGTAAACGTATTGTCGCCGTTATTCGTCACACTGGCTGTACCGGCTGTTACGGTATAACCGCCTGCACCACTGACTACACGATAACCATCAACCGGCGAAGCCGTAATCGTCATATTCGTAGTAGTGCTCTGGGAAGCCGGAGATACAGCACCATGACTGACATTGCTACTCATCGCCGTTACCGTGAATGACTCCGGCGTTACGCTACCTTCCAATGCCGCTTTGACTGCATCGGCACCGGTACTGGTCACACTCAAACCTCCGGATTGTGCATAGTCATACTCGCCCACTGCCAATCCTGCTGCCAAACGGATATAAACAGTCTGCTCGCTTACCGTTCCGGTTGAAGGTGTGAAACTAACCGAACTCGTGTATGTTCCACCAACCGTCTTACATACCTGATAATTACTCGGAGCAGTAACAACCAAATTGGCTGACAAATGTTCACCGCTTACCGTGAAACTCTGTGCCGCACTCGGCCCGTGATTGTATTCATACGTAAACTCAGTAAAGCTTGAGCCTAAGGTTACATACGGATCAGTCGATTTCTGAACGTAGAAAGTAAATGTTTGATCTGCAATATTTCCTCCGTTAGAAGTGTATGTTCTCCATTCACCATCGTTATACACGCCAAGGTAACGAGTCAGTGCACTACTCTTAATATAATCATCGTCAATGACGTATGTATTGTTAGTGCCTGTAGTACCGACACTCAATCCTTTATTATTATCAATACAATATAAGAAAACATCATCATCTCCATCTCTATTGATGGTGAATTCTCCGCTTACTTTGTTGTAATTGATATTCCATTGTAAATCGGTTCCACCATAGGACAAAGTAGCACGTCCTGCAGCAATCATATCTTCTACATCAACAGCGACAGGAGGATAGGTGGATGTTGTCGTTGCATTTTTCAATGCATAATCTACTTCACTGGCACCTCCTACATCTTTCGAGGATACTATAATCACCTTGTCTTTCGGACCAATATCTTCAAGGTCAGTCAAGAAATACAAGTTTGGATCAACAATAACATTAAACGTAATAGGTACATTAACCGTTGTAGCATCCAAAGCTGTCAATTGGATATTGGCAGTTTTGGTTGTTGTTGCAGCGTAAGAACCTGTATAAGTGATGGTTATTGTACCACCGGCACCTTCTGCGGTTGCTTTGGCTATGCTGGTTGTACTGATACTGAATGAACCGGCGTCTGCTCCGTTTAAGGTCGCAGAAATAGCACCTTTCAGGTGAGTTCCGGTAATTGTTACACTTGTTGTGCTCGGAGCTACACCAACAGCGGTGCTCCAACTTACACTTACCGGAGTTGCTATAATCGTTGGCTTGAACACCGTTCCGCTTAATGCCACATTGACTGCAGACTCCAACCCACAACCGCTGATAGACACATTGCCGGAATATTCGCCTGCACTCTTTCCAGAAGCCAAACGTACATATACAGTAGTTGCTACCAATGTGCCGCTTACACCAGTAAACGTAATACTGTTTGCCCAACCGGAACCGCTTGCCTTACTTACTTGGAAATTCGTCGGAGCCGTAACTGTCAGCGTACCGCTTTCCAGATTGCTACCACTCATGCTGAAACTCTTCGCTGCACTCGGACCGGCACCAACAATATAATCCAACTCTGTCAAACTTGCCGGACTTACCAACAAAGTCGGATCAGTCGTCGAACACAAAGTACGATAGTTGCTATAGGTCTTTGCGCTACGCGTAAAGTTTGCTGTCACGGTAACATTCTTGGTTACGGATGTTAAATTATCCGTAACTGTCCAGTTATTAAATGCATAGTTATAAGTTGCATCCGAAGCATGAGGAGTTGCCGTAACTGTTGTTCCTCCAATCGTTACTGTGTTACCGCTCTTTGTAATAGCCGTACCGCTTGCCACACCTGTCAATTGTGCTGAAGGAGACACTGTTCCATAACCTGCAGGACTAACAGCAAAATCAACCGTATAACCAGATGCTGCTGGTGTATATGTAACACTTACGCTTTGCAATCGCCAGTGTCCACTACCGGAAGCACGAGTGAGTGTAACCGAAGATGCACTTCCTGTCCAAGTACCGGTAGCTGTTGATAATGTATATGTTCCTACATCGGACACACCATTAGGTGCTGCATACCCATTGGCAGAAAAAGTGAACACTATATTTGTCAGTGTCCCGCTGCCGGCATCAACCGTAACAGTTCCGCCTGCATACGTGCGCATACCACTACCGGTGTTGTAATACTTTCCGTCATTACCACCTCCGGCAAATGTAATGGTCACGCCAGTGCTCGTTCCAATATCAAATGGATCGAGATATTGCACACCATTCTCTAACCCAAGATCAGCAAATGTAATACTCGCCGTAGCTCCCCACACCTGCAAACTACCTAACAATAGGGCGCAAAGGAGGAGTCCTAGACTTTGTAACTTTCTCAATGTACTTAACGCACTGATAGAACGAGAGTTACGAACATTTTTCTCTATATTAAAATTTGCTTTCATAATCGTTTCAATTTTAATTGTTAAACATCCTTTCTCTCATTCATTAATTCTCATCCGCAAATACTGCGTAGAATGTTATATTTCCCGTAATAGTTGGTGAAGTACCATTGAACAAATCTCCCGGCGCACTATCACTTGCCCAACTGGAGTTTGCTGTCCATCCCATGAAAGTACTTCCCGGACACTCACCCGGCACACTCGGATTCGCCGGAGTCGATGTCGTCGTGTTGTACGACACATTAGAAGTCGTCTGATATGTAGAACCATTCACACTCCAAGTTACGGTACATGGTTTGTAAAACTCCGCAATAACAGTAACTGCTGCTGATGGTGTCCCTGTTAGCGAGGTGCTTGCGCTTGTCGCAGATGCAATGCTCGTTCCAGAAGCCGTTCCATATTTCCATGTCTTGAATACATAATGTGTACTACCTGCACTGGCAGTTAATGTACGTCCGGAAGCAGAAGCAGTAACTCCTGCATCAGCTATGGTCGTTCCGTCCTCGTCTTTCTTTTGAACAGTTACAGAATAGGCAGTGACTGTAGTAGTAGCAGTTTTGGTTATTCCGCCTTCCGTATAGGATGCCGTGATGGTATTACTACCAGCGACCAAACCTGTTGTTGGTGTCCATGAGGTAGAAGCAGAGACATTAGCTGTCGTCGCATCAGTATAGGTAGCTGTTACAACCGCCCCCGTCTTGCTGAATGTTTCACCAACAAGATATTTCGTCGTTGTAGGTTGAGTGGTAATAGCTATAGAAGATAGGGTTTTAGTTTCCTCACAAAGTGGATTAGTAAGATATTTACCGGAATTATTGGCATATACCGCATATAAGGTACTTCCGCTTGCCGGCATAGTTCCTGCTGTTGCGTGGTTATAAGTAGTACCGGGAGAGGCAGCGGGAGTTTCAAGACTTCCCTCGCGCCACCCTGAATAATAGCCTGCAAGTCCACCCGTACATTCATTTCCGCCCATTGCAGTAGACTCCGTCAAATCTGATTTTACTTTATCGCTATAAGTCGTATATCCACCAAGTCCATCTGAAACCTTCAATGTATACTTAGGAGCAGCTGCTGTATAAGTGACAACAACTTTTTGAACCCAAATATATCCTGTCGATTTAATTTCAATATATGATAATTTAGAAGACCCCGAATAACTATATGAATATTCAGCAAAACTTCCGGTTGTTGTAGTTGATGTATTGCTTCCTAAATTAGTGCAAACTTGCACATTTTTTATCTTTTTAGAACTATAATATTTTGCATATACAGAAACTTTTGTAGGCACCACCTGACCATCAGTGGATAAATTAAATTTTATGTCACCGGCGCCACTTGAAGTTCCCAACTTTAACCCACTTCCTCCACTGTAGTATGTATTAGAAGCAGTTACTAGATTACCTGTAACATAAGTTGCTGCTGTTGTGCAGGTACTTGCCGCAGTGGATGTGGAAGCTTTTGTTCCATCTCCACTACCTGTATTAAATGTAATAGTGTAAGTGTCTCCCCACACATTTCCGCTGCCGATGGTGAATAATAGTGTTAAAACTGTTAGCAGTGCAAGATACCTTGTCTTACAGACTGCATTAAAAAATGAATTTTTCATATTATTTTGATTTTTATATTATTCCTTATTTATATCTACACACGCGTGTTTACATGAGAATTTTTACTCTTCAAGCTTTATAATCAGCCTTCGTGGTATATTAAAGACATCTTTGCGTTTATTACATCCTCTGCACATAGGAACGATATACATGTTCTGATTTTTTATATCTCCATTTTCTTTTACTTCTTGAACATGGCATCCACAGATATCTTTCATTTCTACATAACCATCATCTCCTTTGTCATGGTGGTTATAGCAGGGACATTGATACTTGTTACCCTTTTTGTTGAGAAGGGTATCAAGATCTTTTCCCGTTCGATTTTCCCAATACTCTCGCCATGATGTTTCATTATCAGGATGGTCATCACTTGTATCCTCTGCATTTACTACTTTTATATAGGAATGCGGCAATGAATTCTCGTAAATTTCGTGCTGACGCTCCAACTCTTTTATTGCCTTGTCTTTTAAATGTATCATAAGATTGTTTGTATTTATTCTTGTTGTGCAATAGTAATTATTCTATATAGCTCTGAATCTATTGTTTCACAAAGTTTATGTATCGCACTTTGTGCGTTTCTATACACTTCGTAAGTGGTTCTTATGCGTTTATTGGGCTGAATAACTTGTTTCTTATAATAATCTTTAAATTTTGCTACATAATCACCATCCGCTAACCCTTTATGGTGTACTAACAAATGCCTTAACTCGAAATAGCATAGGGCTTTTTTTGTGATTTCGTCCGAGACATTGATTTTAAAAGATTTTATGATTTTATCTATTAAACCCGCTGTGTCCCTTTTGTTTTCCATTGCCCGAAAAATCCTGTTGATAATTTCTTTTGTGATGTTGTCATAATTTTGGAGTTCTATTATCTCCTTATATGTAAGGTGCTGTTTGCTTGCATTGTCATCATTTAATTGAGATATGAGATAAGGCTTATAAGGATATAATTCACTCAAAATATTTTGTAAATAATTAGCGAAATATCCATAAAGTTGCCGAATCGCGAATTCTGCCTGATCACTCCTTACTTTAGAAACGAACTCAGAGTATTCCGCGATAGGTGATTTCAATTTCGTATACTGATCTCTATTACATCCAAGAGCATCACAAATGAGCTGAGTGCTATCCTTTTGTTTTTCATCTTCTAGGATTTTAGTAACTTTGCAAATAGCAACATCTGTTAACTGTATATTTGTGTACAGTTGATTACATTTGGAGATAAACCAAGCAAATGATGTCGAATGTTTCTTTTCCATATGATCTTCCATTTTAGTGAGCATAGACTAACCCAATAGCCTATAACCGTTTATCGTTAATTATATTGTTGCTAATTATTTGACAAATACCCAATACTTTATTTTAAAATAATGATTTTTTTCAGTAATTATAATAGCCGGAGCATCGATAACAGATTCTATCTCTCTACTAACGGAGAAACAAAAACTAACATCTTTATGATTATCTATATTGCCAAACGCGTATTCTGAGTGGTTGTATAGGTCTTTATTGTGATTGTATTCGGAAAAATGGTGCGGCACTTGCTGTAAACCTATCTGGTTATAGTACTTACCGAGTGTCCTCTTTAGTGGATTTAAGTAATGGTTTGCTTCAAAATCTCCCATGTACAAACAAGATAACGTACTTCTATCATCTCCCCAATAATGTCGACTGAATAATTCATAGTCACCCTGTTCACCCCAACCGTCTCTGCGTCTATCATAATTTGCAAAACTTTTCATCTCACAATTTGCCAACGCTCCATCTATCGGTCCGGAAAAGACAGGCATAGAATACGCATTATGATTACATACGATTTTTCCTGTCGTCTCACTCCTTTTTCCGAAGATTTCCGCATAGATACTTTGTATAACTGATGTTTTCGTACGTTTGAGAATATCTGTCAGTCTTGGCCAATCTATATCATTGTTATTGTACAAAGGCTCTTCTGGAGATAATGTCTCGCTTACCTTTTTTAATAATGCCCGACATTCTTTTTCATTATATCCAACGCAAACCGGAATATATATCCATAGAGGATCTGTCCCCAAAGCAACCATAAAACCGCGACCACTTTTAAACACATCTTTCCCTGTATTATGATTTTCGTTTGGTTCTTCTTCATCATTATAGTCTGGGGCTGAAGTAACCTCAAGTATTTCACTGTCAATTGCCCTTCTGTTTGTCGCGAGTAGATATATGAAATTTTGGGCATCGCTGCTAACCTCTCCCGTTTCACTTCCCTCAACAAAGGCATTGTATATATATGACTCAGCCAACATAAAGGGAGCCAAGCAAGGTAAAATGATTTTTCTAATATTTGCTATTTTTAATAGATATTGCACTCCGTTGATATGATCCGTGTGGAAATGAGAAATAAACAAAAAATCTATCATGGGTTTCGGGATGCCACCATCTAAACTATTTACAAAATAATTAATGCTTTTCTCAACAATAGGCCGACTCTTCCCTCCACAGTCATATACAGCCACGAAACGACTATCTCCCTGTAGTACTTCCGTATAGAATGCCCCATGCCCTACCGGCCAAAATGTTCTATCTAATCGAATGTCTGTCATATGTAATTTCTATTTTCAAGTTAATTAATAACCTTCCCACAGAACGAATTCATAGGTATTTTTGGCTGTATTAAGATATTCCATAATCAAATCCCATAAGTTAATGAGATTATGTTGCGCATTTTCGTAATCGTTGTTTTGACTAAGTCGAAGTTTGCGTGCTTTCTCATATGCCTCTTGGGTTATATCCATGATTCGTCGTCCATGATAAACAATTGACACTACAACTGGACTACCATGTGTCGGCAAGCCTTTCTCGCAGATTAGCCGTTGTATCCCCAATAGATCAATGCCTAATTCATCAACAAATAATGATATATCTACTAATACAATAGTAGCATATGATTTCTGATCTACGCGGACTTTTAAATCCAGCGTCTGCTTATCTATTTGAATTGGTTCACACATATCGTTTCTTCTTTTCGCCCTCCTTCCTGTCGGGCACAACTATTATTTATTTTTTTTGTGAGCATAGGCTAATCCAATACCCTATACCCATTTCATTTTCAGCTTGTGTCTTTTTTTACTTGTACCTTACTTGTTCCCTCAGCTTGTTCCTTTTAGCTTAACTTGTTCCTTTTTATGCCCCAAAAGGAACAAGCTTCATCGTTTTCTCCTTTCGTTTACCGGTCAATCACCACTCATTCACCTGACAATCACCAGACAACTACGAGCCAATCCTAGACTTTACTCACTCCGTCACCCTAATCACGTCCTAACTTCATCTTCACAAACACTCTGTCTGTCTCATCAATTATAGCCATGACGGTTTGACGGTTTTAAATTTTACTTTGTCGCTTTGTCGCTTTCTTTTTTTTGTGCGTGAGACTGTTGAAACTTTGAGACTTTCGCACATATCTCTCTCATTTACAAGCTCTTACAAAGTCTCATCAAAGTTTCAAAGTTCCATCTTTTTTCTTCTTTTCAATAGCGACATAGCGACATTATTTATGTTCTTTTATCCAGCCTGTTCCTTTTCGGACTAAGCTTGTTCCTTTTTTTGCTTTACTTGTTCCCTTTTTACTTCAGCCTGTTCCTTTTTTGCCCTTTATCGTGTGAGCTTCACTTTAAATGGTTATTAGATTTTTATATTAGTTTTTCTTTCTTCTTCCTTTGTCCATTACCCTTTTTACTTATTTATATATAGACATATACAACAAGCGGCAACCCGCTTGTTTGGATTACCGCTTGTAAAGTGTATTGTATAAGTGATGTTGGTTAGTACAAGAACCCGAAAAGATATAAAGGAATGGAATTCCCGGCTCCATATTCTATCTCATCCAAAGCCAAGTAACTGTTGGGAACATCTTTTATTTGGTCAAATGACTTACTTGCACCTCCGACTTCGAAGGTATAATCATTGTCAACCAAATAATCGCCATGAACTGGCAATACCACTTGATGTGCCTGACGTAGTTGGTTCACGAAGAAAGTCTCGCGTAATGTACCTTCGTTCACCATATTGGTGAGTGCGTACATCTGGTTCCCGTTGTTGAGATAGATCTTGTCAGGGCGGGAAAGCGTTTTGTAACTATTACTCTCTTTGTTGACAAGCATCAGCAATCCCGCTTTTTGCATGAGATACAGCAGTTTGATAACTATATCACGCGTAGCGCCTATCTCACGGCATAAAATACTGATGTTTGGTTCTAAAGGTACTTGCATTGCCATGATCATCAGTAACTTCTGTGCCTTCTGGAGCGTCTGTAAACTGATATCCTCTACTCGGGGAATATCCTGATAGATGATCAGTAACATCAATTGTTCCAGTCGACGAAGATAGTCTTGCTGTGCTTCCAAAGTAAACGGATAGTAACCCTGACGAAGGTATTCGTTGAAGTACATCAACGGTTTGATCGCCGAAGCTATTTCGTTTGCCAGTGTTGTGTGATGTTGCAGCACATACTCCAAATCAACCGCTTCATGTTTGTAAAGACCTTTGAAAAGGAGGTACTCTCTGAATGAGAAGCCCTGCAAGTCATAAACCGTTTGTCTGCGAGACAAATCCGTTTGCGCCTCATCCAGTTGCAACATCGAGGAGCCGGTGTAAACTATCTTTAGACCTGTAAAAGAGTCAAAGACGTTTTTGAGCATCTGCCCCCAATTCTGCACATAGTGTACTTCGTCAACGAACAATGCCTCTATCCCGTGAGTATAAGCGTACTCGGCAACATCGTACAGCGTAAATAGTTGGAAACTAAAACTATCCAAGGAGATATACAATGCTTTGCTCAGGTCCGGATAGTGCTCTTTGATGTATTGAAGCAACATGGTCGTTTTGCCGGTTCCACGCGCTCCGCGAATACAGATAAGACGTGCACCCCAATTGATTTGATTGTACAGATACCTCTTGTGCGTTTGCGTCGTTTCGCTTACGCGGCGAAGGTAATCATTTTGCAGCTGCCTGAATTGAATTTCTTGTAACATAAAAGTGCTTATTTATCAAAAAAACGCTGCAAAAGTACTACTTTTATTTTGAAAAAGCAAATTTTTCGAAAGATTTTTACTTTAGAAAAGTGATTTTTGCTCATTTTTTCACTTTTGCAAAAGTAAATCGCAGTAATCCACTATGTCAAAGATCGTTTGCCCTTTTGTCGTGTCGGGCACAACTATTATTGTTTGTATTATTATTCATTTAGCATTCATTTCCGTTCGCATCTCGTTCGCATCCTGAACGTCACAATACGGTGCTTGATCCTTTTTACTTAGTCCTTTTTTGCTTTCGGTTTAAAAATTTGCATGACACTTTGACATATTAGAATCTCGTGATTTTACTTTTTAAATAATAAAAAATCAATAAAAAACATTCAAAAATTTGTGTATTTCAAATAATTGTTGTATCTTTGCGAAAAATTTCGTTGCGACTTTTTTCGCAATGTGTACAATCCAGTGGTTTAACGTCTTAAATTCAACATATTATGGCTAACAAATTTGCGTACGGGACACTCGTTCAAGGTGAGTATTTTACAGATCGCATAAACGAACTTGCTAAAATCAAGCAATTTCTCAATAGCGAAAATCACCTGATTCTAATTAGCCCTCGTCGTTACGGAAAAAGCAGTTTAGTAAAAAAATGCGTAGAGGAGTTAGGGAGACCGTATATCTGGTTGGATATGCAATACGCTATCTCTACCGCCTCTTTCACCTCTCAATTGTTAAAGGCCACTTTGGCTCAGTATCCAATGGAACGCCTCAAATATGAACTTCGTCGTTTCCGTATTCTGCCTACTGCTACTTTTAATCCGGTTACCAACGACTATCAATTTAGTTTTCAGACCTCAGAAGCGGCAGACGATACAATGCTGGAAGATGTTATGGAGATGCTGCAACGCCTCAGTACACCCAAAGAAAAATTAATTGTTGTCTTTGATGAGTTCCAAGAGGTCCGCAACATAAACAAGCACCTGGATAAGCAGTTGCGTTCAATTATGCAGCTCCAAAAAGGCCTAAACTATATCTTCTTAGGTAGCCAGGAGGGAATGATGCTTGAGATCTTTGAACGCAAGAAATCTCCGTTCTATCACTTCGGAGGATTGATGCGCCTAAACAAGATTCCTTACGATGAGTTTTATAAATTTGTTATTGATCGTCTACCGGAAACTCCAAATAAAGAAACCGTTACTCGTGAGATTCTTTCATTCTCTTCTTGTCATCCGTATTACACCCAGCAGTTGGCTTTTGAGGTTTCAAACCAGATTGAGAGCAACCAAATTCACGAAGAAATTGTACAATGTGCCATACAAGCCGTTATACAAGCCCATGACCTTGATTACGAACGTCTTTGGGAAACTTTCAATAATACTGACAAAGGAACATTACTACGTCTGTCAAGAAACGAGAAGCCTCTAAGCAATAGAGATGTTGCGACCAGCACAACATTCAGTTCTCTCAAGCGTCTTGTCAAAAACGGAGTAGTTGTCCGCACCGAAGACTATGTATTAGAAGATCCATTCTTTGCCGAATGGTTAAAAATCAAGCAAAATCCATTACGAAGAATTCAGTAACGAGACACATCGTAAGAATTATTGCGAAATTTCTCGTTGCGACTTTTTTCGCAACATACTTCCTAAACGGCGATTCCAAAACGGATTGCCGTTTTTTATCTAATATGTCAATATGTCAAAGATCTTTCGATGCCTCTTTTCAGTGCCGCATCTGCACTATCTTCGTTTTCCCTTTTATCGTGTCGGGCACAACTATTGTTGTTTATACCATTTACTTATTCTTTATTCCCGGTTCTGCCAAGAGCCGACAACATATTGGTCTTTGATATAATGAAAAAAACAGACACAGCATTTGCCATGTCTGACTGAAAAATGATGTATTGTGAAAGATATTATAACAAATCAGAGTGGGTTCCGGTACGCAAGAACAATAACGTCAGTTTAAAATCATTTTGTTCCCACACCAATAACCAATTCGGTTCAATATGGCATTCCCAACATCCTGCGTATTGGCCGGATAGTTTATGAGGCTTATATTGAACAGGTAAGTTTCCTGTTTCTGCCAAGAGGTTGGCTGCCTTTTGGAGTTTGGAAATATTCAAACCGCGCTTCACACAGCGTTTGACATCCCGCTCAAAACGATTTGTATATTCAATTGAATACATTCTATCCTAATATTTGTTTGAACATTGCATCTACGCTTTCTGCTTTATATACACGCCCTTTGCGGACATCTTCTAAAGCTTCGTCAATAGCCGGACGACGCCTTTGAACCAAACGCTCGGATATAACTCCTAATGAACTAAGGTACAGATACAAACTTTTGCCTGCTTGCGTACGTTCATTGATGTTTACTGCATAAGTTGCCATAATTTTTCCTTTCGTTTTACCTTTGACGCTGCAAAGGTACAACAAAAAATCCGAATGTGCAAATATTTAGGCAATAAATAATCGTTTTTCAGTCAATTTCATTATGTCAAAGATCAAATCATGTACCATTTGGTCATTTACTATTTACCATTTGGCAATTATTTTTTTGAGTGCTGATTGATGTCACTATCTCTGCTCTTTTATCGTGCCGGTCGCACTTTTGATGATTATTTTGGCTATCTGACGGAGATTAGATTGTTTTTTCGATGCACACTAAGTTCGTACGGACTGTTTCTATATGCATGCGGATGTAGCGGGCAAGGGTTGTTCTGCTGCAATGAAGCCGGAGCGCGATCTCCCGTTCGGAGTGACCCTGATGCAACGCTCGCGTGATATACCTCTCATGACGATAGAGCAGTTTGCTCTCCTTATGCGTCCTGCTGCCTTTGGGACGCCCCAGCGCTTTGCCCTCCGCCTTGACCCGCGCCAGAGCCTCACGGGTCCGTTGGCTGATGAGGTTACGCTCTATCTCTGCAGAGAGCCCGAAAGCGAAAGCCAGCACTTTGGACTGGATGTCATCGCCCAACCGGTAACCGTCTTTGATAGTCCAGACCCTGCAACCGCGACTCATGCAATGACTCAGAATCTCCATGATCATATACAGGTTTCTGCCTAACCGGCTCAACTCGCTGCAGATAATCATATCGCCCGCCCCTACATGTTTCAGCAGTTTGCCCAGCCTCCGTTCCCGATATGTCTTTGCGCCGGAAACCGTCTCTTCTATCCACCCATCTATCTGCCACCCCTGCTTGGCACAGAAAGAGTTGATTTCAAAACGCTGGTTCTCTACTGTCTGCTTGTCGCTGCTCACGCGAATGTATCCGTATCTCATAATCGTTTTTTTTTGCAAAGATACGAATTATTCCGCATAAATCATCTTTTCAAAGTTCGTTCTTTCTGTTTTATATCACCGAAAACCACTACTTTCTGTGTTTTATTTGACGGTTTCCAAGGTATTATAAAACTTTTAGATATGTATTTTTCAGTGGACAGATTAAACGACCCTTTAATTGATGCCATTTTTAGACATTTTTATCCCCGTTTGCCATCAGTAGCACATATCATCAATTTTCTTGAGCCTATTATTTGTGCTGCAAAGATACTACAATTTTTCCAAATATACAAATATTTTTATTGAAAAATATGTTTTGCAAAGCGAATTGACGAAAATTACACATTTTACACATATTTTGTCAATTTTTTCACATATCATTTTCTATATCACAGGCAAAATGTTCTCCCTCCCATAACATCCAAAAGCCATATTTGGGGTGGCATCAATTAAAGGGTCGTTTAAATGATACAACAGGGAACAGGGAGAATAGAAAATGGAGAATAGAAAATGGAGAATGGAACGGGGAGAATGGAAAATGGAGGATGGAAAATGGAGGATGGAAATATCTTAATGAAAATTAAAAAATCCGCACAGACTTAGCGGGCAAAAGAAATAGAAATAGAGATACACTAATGCGCGTCTCTATGGAAGAATGATGCAAAGAATGAGGTCGTATTCCGTGCTATACTTTTAGCATCCAATCAAGGACAAATGTTTGAAGCAGATTTCAAAGTTTTATGCCAAATCGGACGCATAAATCAATTGTTTCACTATGTTTTTTGAAAGCATAAAACCGAAAGAGAAAAGGAACAAGGTAAGTAAAAAAGGAACAAGTAGAAGAGGGATAGAAACCCTACAGTGACGTTCAGG
>DEIW01000140.1 GCA_002352705.1 Bacteroidales bacterium UBA2764
GCTTTTTTTTGACATGACCAAATATTTTTTGATTTTTTTAACAAAAAAAGACATTTTCGGGCATTTTTGCCTATAAAATATGGAAATAGACTTATCATATCAACGTAGAAAGACCAGCCAAGTGCAGGTTGGTAACATTTTTATCGGTTCGGAATATCCGGTGCGCATCCAGACGATGGCGAACACTTCGACCAACGACATAGACGGTTCGGTGGACCAAGCGCGGCGGTGTATAGAGGCGGGAGCCGAGTTGCTGCGGTTTACGACGCAGGGTCTGCGCGAGGTGGAGTCGCTCAAAGAGATTCATGCCCAAGTATTGACGGCAGTGCCATTGGTGGCGGATGTGCATTTTCAGGCAGACGTAGCGGACGCGGCAGCGCAAGTAGTGGAGGCTGTGCGTATCAATCCGGGCAATTATATTGATCCAGCGCGCAAGTTCAAGCATATCGACTATACCGATGACGAGTACCGCGCGGAATTACAACGCTTGGAGGAGCGTTTTGTGCGGCTCTTGGATATTTGCCGCGAGCACGAGACGGCAATCCGTCTAGGCGTGAACCATGGTTCGCTGAGCGACCGTATCATGTCGCGTTACGGCGATACGCCGGCAGGCATGGTGGAGAGTGTGATGGAGTTTCTGCGCGTAGCGGTACGGCATGATTTTCACAATATCGTCATCTCCATCAAGGCCTCCAACACCCGCACAATGGTGGACACGGTTCGTCTGCTGGTCAAGGAGATGAACAAAGAGCACATGGCTTTTCCGTTGCATCTGGGCGTGACCGAAGCCGGTGAAGGTGAGGACGGACGCATCAAATCGGCTGTGGGCATCGGTGCGCTGTTGGCGGATGGTATAGGCGACACGATCCGCGTGAGTCTGAGCGAAGCGCCGGAGAACGAGATTCCTGTTGCCCGGCAGTTGGTGGATTATTTCGCGGATGATGAATCACCTCGATACGATGGTTCTGTCACCGCTGAGGTTCTGGATAACATCGGCGGTTATGCCGAGGTGCGCTATTCAAGCATGGAGGAAGACTGGGATACGTTCTGTCTGCAAGCCGCGGCAGAATGCGGAAGGTTGCTGTGGGAATATCATGCACAGGAGCTGACAATTGTCAATCCGAATTTCTCAGAGACCAAACTTAATTTCCTGAGCAAGGACATCCTGCAAGCCGCGCGCGTGCGTATTTATAAAACGGAGTATATCTCCTGTCCGGGTTGCGGCCGTACGCTTTTTGATTTGGAGGAGACGATCCGCAAGGTGAAAGCCGCCACGGCACATTTGACGGGTTTGAAGATCGCCGTCATGGGCTGTATTGTGAACGGTCCTGGCGAGATGGCGGACGCCGATTACGGTTATGTCGGCGCAGGTCGCGACCGCATATCCCTCTACCGCGGCAAAGAGTGTGTGCTCAAGAACATCCCGCAGGAAGAAGCGGTAGAGCAGTTACTGGCGCTGATTGAGAGTGACAGAAACGCAAAGTAAACCTTATTCAGTAAGCGAGTGAAGTACCCGAGTAGTCCCCACTACGAGGAAAAGTACGAACATAGAATAAAAAGGGACTTAGGTCACGGCTGGTCAGGAGATATGTAGTCTGTGATATACGTAACCAATTAGGCGCAAAGGTTTGATCCTTTGCGCCTTTTGCTTTTTCTCATATCTTGGCTACTAATGTGAGGCCGTTCTTACCACCGATGGCATAGCCTTCGTAGTCGGCATCTCTCGTATGCAAATGATCCACTATCAACGCTTGATCTTGCGCTATCGTGCGGCAGGAGAACGTGTCGCCGGCATGCAGTTTGCTGTTGACGGCTTCCTCCACGCGCCATCGGTAGTCGCCCAAATAATTCAGCACACAGACTCGGTTCGGTAGCCACGCAATCCGCACGCGGTCGCCCTTCTGACACTCATCGGCATGAATAGCGGCGGTATGAATGAAGTCCGATTCTTCGTTCGCTTTTGCGTATTGTTCCAACACGCGCGCTGTGCTTTGCCGAACGGAAGAATAGCCTTTCTTGTAACCCCAAATACGGCTGAGGGTGTCTGGACTAATCCGCTCGTCAGTTGCACGCAATATAGATATACTCAGTTCTCCAAAGTCCGCTGGTGTTGCCGGAACACGCCCGAAACGCGCTTCAACTGCCTTTTTCAGTTGGCAGATGGCGATACTATTTGTTTGAAAAGAAGTGTCCATTTCTCAAAAATTGTGCAAAATTATAAAATTATTTGCACATACACAAATTTTTTTGTACTTTTGCACTCTCAATGGATACAAATTCGTTCACATCGGGTCCTATTCGTCCGCTTAGTTCGCAAGAATTAGGCGTGGATCACCTTACGGATTATGAGTTACTGTCTGACTCCGGACACAATCTGATTTATCGTGCGCAGATGGGCGGCAAATGGGTCGTTCTAAAGGCTGCCAAACCCACCGAAGGCGAACGAACCCGCAACCAACTCCTGTTGGAGCGTGAGTTTGAGATTATGCACCGTTTGGACTCGATTTATGTGGTTCAGACAATATCCATGGTGGACGATCCGCAGTTAGGACGTGCTATTCTGATGGAGTACATTAATGGTCGCCCATTGGATAAATTCATAGCAGAAAACCCCACCTCTACCGAGCGTCGGCGCGTAGCGGACGAACTGATGGAGGCGTTGATTTTCCTGCATGAGCGCCAGATAGTTCACGGCGATCTGAAGCCGAGTAACATTCTCATTACCGACTCCGGCAATCATGTCCGGCTGATTGATTTCGGCTTTGCGGACAATGAGGCGTATATCGCTAAGAATATCGGTACGTCTCCGTCTATCAGTACAGAGGAACAACTGCCGACAGATGTCTTGCTTCCCGAGAGAGATATCTATGCCTTAGGCAAGATGTTGGCACTTCTTTTTCCTCATTCCGCCAAACCAATTATCCGTCGTTGCACTTCTTCCACAGGCAAACGATATACCTCCGTCCGTCAGGTTCGTGCTGCGCTTCATCGTCTCCGGCTTCTGCGATGGCTGCTGCCTATGCTTGTCTTTGGGGCTGTTGCAGCAGTTTGTCTGCTCTGCTTCCGTCCGCAGAAACAAGAGGTTTCCCCTGTTATTGAGCACCATACGGATACAGTGGTTGTTATGCAGCCGGTGCAGGCGGTGGATTCTGCATGGCTGGATTTGAAAGACCATGCCTCCAAACGATACAATGTGCTGTATCGCACCTACGCCGATTCCATCAAGAACATGCCGGAAAAGAGTTTTGAAGAGGCGCTTGAACTTCACAACCGTTATGCTACGGCAATGTATAACTGCCGCGAGCAACTTATTCGGACTCATCCTCAGTATGAGGAGCCGTTATATGAACATTATTCGGTCATCTACAATCGCGACAATACGCGAATAACCAAATTGTTTAAAGATTTTCCTTTTACCAAATCCGAATAGGAATTTGATTCGTTTTATTCAGGGCTAATTAGGGCGTAAAGGTCAAATCCTTTGCGCCTTTCGCTTTTTTATTATATCTTTGCACCATAATTCGCAGTACACCAAGCGTGCGATATGTAGCAAAAATACAAAAAAAAGCAGAATTATTTGTGTAATTCAATTTTTTGTAGTAAATTTGCAACATCTTTTGCAAGACGCCTCGTTTCAGCGGAAACGGATGACATAAATGACTAACAGTCAACGAACCTTGTGAGAATCTGGTAAATTTTTAAAGGGTAGTAAGTTGGCATAGTTGGTGCACGTTTGGTGTACTACTTTTGCTATTTTCTACCCGTGGCTTACCAGAGCCTTCACAAGAAAAATAACAGGAGTAGTATTTTTTTGTATATTATTAATGGAGAAAGCCGAAAATCCAATAAAGAGTAGGCGAAGATCAAAGTTTAATACAGTATGGCAAAAACAAAAATTCCCATTACGTATGTGCCAATTCACGGCGTTTCATACAATTATAAAAAAGGTCTAATGAGCATTTTTAAATCACGTGTTAACACACAAAGGAGATTTGGAAATATTTCTGGAGGAATTTGCTTTATTCCGTCCTTAGTTAAGCAAATATTGAAAAATTTCGGTAATCAAACTCTTTACGACCAGTGGCTTGAGAAGACGCTTGATAGTGTGTATTTTGAATTAGAATCTGGCAAGATAGTGCCTCTTCGACTTGTTAATCATCTATATTTAAATGAAGCGGTAATTACATCTATATTGCCGAGTAATGTGACACCTCTTCAAGGTATTTTACCGAAAACCTACACTTCGACAACTTCCTCTTCTAATAGTTGGTATGAAGTATATATAGATTACATTGAAAAAGGTCAAGTATTTACTAACGAACGGGTATATTTAGGCGATGATCTTAATCTTGCAAAGGGTGGTATAGAAGATGTAACCTTGGATCATGTTGTTCCAATTCGAAATATATTGACAGATTATGCGAACCAACTGCCATATCTTACTGCTATTAGTCGTATAATACAGGGCGTAAAATCACCATCTTACTCAGTTGTAAAACCATATATTACGGGTAATATTTCAACCCAAATAGTTAATGAGTTAAATCTTATTGTTCAAAAGACTCGTGGCATAAGAATTTGCTCAGGACGTGTCAATTAAAATAACAATATAACATTCAATATAATGAAAACAAAACTTTTTACCCTATTGCTCGCTGTAGCAGCCAGCATAGGAACTAACGCAAAGTTGATTGACCTCACTGCTATCGGTACAACTATTGATGAGTGGACCGTGTCTGAGGCAAGTCTGAATAACACCGAGTCCGATCCTACTACCGGTAAGTATGTTTATGGCATAATGGGTGGCGTTGCTTCCGAATCTTACATCACGGCTGAGCCGAATGTAGTATTCCAAATCAAGAATAGTTCGGATAAGGCCAAAGCTTTCGTCGTTTACCCAGGTAATTGCTATGAATTTAGTGGTAAGAATGGTATTCTAATTCTCAAAGACACCCAAGCCGGCGATACTATCAAACTGACTGCTGCTGCTAAAGGTGGTACTGCTGCTAACTTTGTTGACGAAACTGCTGTTTTCCCGAAGAATGCATATGCTATTTCCGAGGATCTCACCTTGCCGGCTAAGAATAAGGGTGGCGAAGGTGCAGACGAGCAAGGTTATGTTTGGAAAGAATTAGTGTATGAGTCCCTCGGTGGTGATGTAGAGATCAAGGAGTTTGCTGCTGGTTATCGCATCCGATCTATTCAGGTGGGCGATAACATTACATGGAATTTAACTGATAGCGTGTTGACTATTAGTGGAACGGGAGAGATGGAGGATTATGCTGATACGTATCATGTTCCATGGTATAACGAACGTTTCTCAATCAAGACGATTATTGTGGAGCAAGGTGTCACAAGCATTGGAGATTATGCTTTCTTAAGTTGCACTGGCTTGACCTCTGTGACGATTGGCAATAGCGTCACCAGCATTGGAGGGTGGGCTTTCCGTGATTGCAGCGGTTT
>DEIW01000161.1 GCA_002352705.1 Bacteroidales bacterium UBA2764
GCAACACTGGCAGTGTTGAGGTGAGCGGTTCGAGTCCGCTATACTCCACTAAAAAAAACTGTGGTTCTCGCTGTTGCAACGAGTGCAATTTACGAGTCTGCTATACTCCACTTAACACAAATAACAAACAACCATGACAACTTTTAAACGTTTCTTAACCTTACTCTTAATTTCCACCCTCACTCTGTCTGTATGGGGAGCAGAGGCCGAATATGTTTTCAATGCAGCTGACTTGACAGGAACAACCTTGGACGGAGCAGCCAATAGCAGTTGGAGTATTTCGGATGGAACAATCGCTGGGTATAATGCGTCCAAAGGAATTCAGACTACTGCGAATACTTTGACTATTACAAGCTCTGACCAATATAGTAACATTACTAAAGTTGTTTTGGACTACTCTACAAATAGTAGTTCTACAGCTAAAATCTCTGTTGCTGCAGGTTCTTCTACATCAGCAGAGCAACAAGTACAGAAAAGTCAGACAAATTCCACACTAACATTTAACTTTACTGATGTTGGAGACAACAAAACTGTTTCTATCACCATGAAACGGAATGGATCAGCCGGTTCATTATACGTAAAGAAAGTTATTATTACTTACGGTAGTGGTTCTTCATATACCATCACAGCTGAGTCAAATAACGACTCCTGGGGTACGGTTTCAGGTACTACGACTATAACAGCTTCCCCTAAATCAGGCTATCGGGTTGTCAGTGGAGATGGCGGTTATACAGTCACCAGTGGTACTGCCACTGTGACGAATAATGGAGATAACACTTTCTCTGTTTCTGCCTCTACGGATTGCACCGTACGCATAAACTTCGAAGCCATTCCTTCGCATACTGTGACTTGGAGTTCCAACGGGGACAATAGTAATACGGTAAGTTATCAAGAGGGAGCAGATATTAACTTCCCCACTTCGGCAGATGGTTGTGATGAGAAAACCTTTATAGGTTGGAGTACCACTACCGTTGCTGTTACCGATGTTGCCCCCACCCTCGTATCCGAAGCTACCATGGGCACATCCGACATCACTTATTACGCCGTCTTTGCGGATGCAGATGGAGATGCAACTCCCCAGAAAGCAAGTTCAATCTCTGCTGGAGATAAAGTTATTTTTGTATGTGAAACTGCATCTACAGAGATGACTTCTATCGGCTCGTATGGTGAAGGAACAGAATACTCCGACACGCCTGTTGGAACATATGTTTTTGATGTAGTTGCAGGTAGTTCTTCTGGGACATTTGCTTTCAAGAATGGAAGTGACTACATTTCATGGTCAAGCGGGAACAGTTTGGGGACTAGTACTACTTTGGATGCCAATTCATCATGGACAGTAAGTTTTAATAGCGGCAATGCAATCATTACGAATGCATATGACAACACTAGAAAAATTCGTTGGAATGCAGCCTCTCCACGCTTTGCTTGCTATACAAGTACACAAACCCAAATCCAACTTTATAAAATAACATCTTCTTACTCCGGCTATACCACTTCATGTACCGTGCCTACAGAAGTGACCGTTACTTTCGAGGCTAATGGTGGTTCGGGTACTATGAGTGCGCAGACCATTGACTACAATACTGCTACTGCATTAAACGCCAACACCTTCACGCGTGAAGGATACACCTTCCAAGGTTGGGCGACATCGGCAAGCGGTGCCAAGGTTTATAATGACGGGGCTTCTGTTACCCTCAAAAAGAACACCATCCTCTATGCTGTCTGGCAGGTAAATAGCCATAATGTGACCTTCACTCCTGACCCTACTGGTGCTACCGTAACTATCAACAGTCAGTCCACCAGTCCGCAGAGTGCAAATTATGGCACAACGGTTACGATTGCCATCACGCCGGCTACACATTATACGATCGGTAGTGTTACTGCAATCGGAGCTATCAGCAGCGCTAACATCCCACTCAATGGTACAGGTTACACACGTACATTCATTATGCCGGATGAGGATGTGAATGTAACCGTCACCATGACTGCGGAGACATCATACACTGTTACATGGAGTATGAACGGCGATGAGAGCACAAAAGATATCTACTACGAGGGGCAATCTATTGTCTTCCCCGCTTCAGCTGACGGTTGCGACGGTAAGGTGTTCCGTGGCTGGAGTGCAAATACCGTAGCAGAAACAGATATTGAGCCGAGTTATGTCACTTCGGCTACCATGCCTGCTCATGACGTAACCTACTATGCCGTTTATGCAGAGGCAAGTGGTAGCGGAACTCCTGTAGAACTCATAAACGAAGAATTTGATAATAGTAGTACTTCTGATGCTAGTTCAGCAATTGGAACATCTACATTTGCTAATTTTTCTGGTGCTACAGAAAAGGCATACAAGAGTCAATATGGTGGTCTTAAATTGGGTTCTAGTAGCAGTAGCGGTTATGTTACAACGAAAACCCTTGATTTATCATCTGCGTTCACTGTTACTATGGATGTTACAAAATATGGTACAGATGGAGGGAATATCGTGGTGACTATTTATAATGATGAAGACGTAGAGTTAGATTCAAAAACAATATTAAATGCTAACTTTGGAACAGGAAAATCGCTCTCTTTTGATGCCGCAACATCTACTTCTAAAGTGGAAATTGCAACAAGTTCCAAACGTGCATATATAGATAATGTTGTTATCACTTCCGGCGGCGGAACTTCCTATTCCGGCTATACGACGACTTGCGGCGCAGGAATCAGCGCAAAGAATATCGGATGGATGACTACTGCGCAGGGACAAAAAGTAAAACGCACCATCCCTGTTTCCGCGAAGAATTTTGACGACCCGACTACCTTGACTGCCTCCTGCACCAACAGCAACTTCGCCGTCACCCTCGGAGAGACCGCTGTACCTGCCGGCGCGACAGGTCTGACCACCACGCTTACCGTAGAATATACTCCTACGGCAAGTAACACGCGGGAAGAGAACGTAGAGATCGTCCTGACGGCAGGCGACAAGACGCGCACTATCACAGTAAGCGGACGCTCTGTGCCGGATGAGTTCCTGCTGATTACCAAGAAATCCTCTACATGGTACGCGCTGCCTGCTAACATGACGGGAGGCGCCGGAGAATACGACGGCGTAGAAGTCAGCCCGAACGATAACACTACTCCTACTGTCGTTCCCGTCTCTCCATCTACGCTTATCTATAACTTGGCATCGGTTGCCGCGGGACGCTACGACGTTTCCGGTCATCTGGTTCGTCTGGTGGGCAATGACAACAAATGCTTGTGGGGAAGCAAAGCTACCGGTGCAGCAAAAGTCAACATCCAGAACTATGCACAGTTAGGTGCCACCAATGGGGATTACTACGAATGGGATTTGGTGACCACTGATGGTGTCCACTATTTTGTAGAAAGTCCCTGTAATGCTGAATATGCCGATGGCAGGCGGTTGGCTTATGGCTCCAAATTCGGTATGTATAAAGAGGAAACAGTCTTCTTTATCGTCAAAGCCGGCTGCTCCAGCCAGCCGGGAGATATACTGGTCACCCCGCGCCGCGTAGATGCTACCTTCTCGTGGGTCAGCAATAGTTCTACCATGCATATCGACCTTTACACCAATGAGGGCATGACTGCCGGACATCTTTCGGCTACAGCATCTTCGTCGCCTTATGTCTTCAACGGTTTGGAAGAAACAACCGATTATTGGTACCGCCTCACGCCGGGTGAAGATACCGACTGTGCTGTCACTGGCACCTTCAAGACCACAGGCCCTATCATTGACATTGTGGAATGGGAGGAAAACGGCGTTGTGCTCTTCATTGACAAAGGGGACATTAACCCGCTTATCGTTATTGACGGACAGGAAGAACACGGCTCCATCACCGGCGGCGGCAATGCAACCGAACTCTTCTTCGCCAAGTATTTCGAAGGTGCAGGAGAAATGAAACTGCTCTCTATCTTCAACGGCACACAGAATGACATTGATTTTACAGGCTCACACGAGTACGTAATTTTACAAAGAACAGCGGGTGGTTCCGCTACTACGTATAGTTCAAATATTACCGTTAGTGGCACTACTTATAATATTAGTACTTTAGGACCAAACGACAAGAAAATAAACCTTAATTCGCTTGGGAAAATCAGAGCCGGACAAGAGATTATCTTCTTTACCAGACCGCAAAATATTTGTAATGAGAAAAAACTATACGAATGTTCTAACGCCTATCTTGAAGCGATGAGTTCTCATAACAAAGTAACGGACAACCCACGCTGGATTGAATTAAATAGCTCTGCCACTGATAATGGCATGAACTTTAACGGCAATGATGCATTAATTCTTTTAAAGGACAATGTAGCGATTGATGTTTTTGGTGCTGCTTCCGATCCTGCCGAAGCACAAAATCATAAAAATTGCCGCAATGAAGTGGGTTGGATTGGAACTATAAAAAATATGGATTATGGCAAAACAGCGGCTGACTTCCCTGAGTTAAACTTAACTGATTTTACTTTGGAAGACTATAGTATAGATGTCGTCAACGAGAACATTGACATCCACACTGCCCGATGCATTTTATTCCGGAATAAAGAAGTAACTTCAGGTGTTGATGCTGTAGCAAATAACACCAGTAATTTTAGTACTCTCACGACAGGAGAGTGGGTAGGACGCTCTGTATGTAAAAGTGCTTCCGATTGTGAAACATTAGGATGGACATATTCTTGTGAAGGAATGACTTACAGGGATAATAGTGCGGCTACATGTAACTCATATCAAGATCTTGCCGCCTTCAATTACAACCAATACTATATTGACTGGACCAATCTTGACCCGGGAAAAGAATTAAGTTCATACAGCAGTAACCCGGATACAAAAGAATACACCATTCCTATTGATAACATGCGGCAGTATGCTTGCTTGAACCTGCGTTTCCAATTGAAAATGGGAGACGAGGTATTGACCGAAGCGAGCCAACAAGTGCCTATTGTTGTTAAAGGAAACGTGGATACCAATGATCCGTTGTTTAGCGAATTGGTAATGGACAAGGTAGACGAACACGATCCTTCTACATGGGTTCCTCTATATCCGCAGTCTGTTACCCGGTGCAGCACTTGCGATGTGGTCGTTCTCGGGTCGGCTACCCTTACCAAAGGGGCTGATGGCGATACAAAAGATGTGCCGGCTGTGGGGAATGTAAAGGTTTACCCGGGAGGTCAACTGATTGTTCCGGACGGAACACACTATACCGTCAATTCACTTGCCTTCCGCCGTCAGGAAGATGAGGTCTCTACTGCTAATATCCAAGGCATTCTGAATATCACGGCTTCTGATGCTACCTATTTCGACCTCCGCGTCGATCCTACCAACTGGCATTATATCACGCTGCCGTTCGACGTTAAAGTTAGTGATATCCGCTTTGCGAATCCAGCGGAGACGAGCGTTCCTGTCTTAGGTTCCGACTATCTGCTGAAATGGTATGACGGGGAGAAACGGGCGGCGACCCAGGCTGCAGGCTCATGGACGATGGTGGATCCGGGGGCTACTCTCAAGAAAGGATTAGGATATATCTTCTCCATCCCGGGCGACGGTAAGGTCAAGAGAGAGTTCCGCTTCCCGATGTCCAACGAGGTGATTGAGCAAGAGAAAGGCGACAAGATGGTCAATGGTGTTTACGGATACGGATGCGACAAGTCGTTCGAAGAAGTGCGCGCTAACCATAGAGGATGGAACATGCTCGGCAACCCGTACCTGCTGCCTTACACATGCGATATTTCCACTCCGTTGGAGACCGGTCTGATTGTAGAAGACCATAGTACCAACCCGTGGAACGGACACTTTAAGTTTGACGAGAATTCAAGAACCAAAGGACTGCGGTATATCGTTGTGCCGGTAGATAACGGCTGGTCCGAGTACCGTCAGGTGTCTGTCACCGATTATCCGATGAAGCCGTTCACCTGCTATTTCGTTCAGATTGGAGGAACGGATCCTTCGGCGGTACAGGGTATTGATTTCCATTTGGCGAAAGTGAACCGCAGTTCGATTGTCCGCCGCAGCCCGGCTGAATATGAAGAAGAGCCGGAAGACACCCATCCTGTATGGTGCGCCGTCACCCTCACTAACTCCAAGGGCGAGACGGACGAGACGACCGTTCTGGTATCCAATGACTTCACCGACGGATATGACATCATGGACGACCTCATCAAATGGCGCGGCACCTATTACCAATACACCCAGATTACCACGCGCCCCGTGCTGGCAAGCCGGAACAGCGAAGGAGAGATGGCATTCAACGCCCTGCCGGACAGTTCGGCGGCAGCAGGTATCCCGCTGAACTATTTCGCTGCCACCAACGGGGAATACACCTTCCGGTACGACGACAAATACGGACGCGAAGAGGTGACCGCTGTGATGCTTTGGGACAAGACCACCAACCAGTGGTACGACCTGATGAGCGACGACTATACGTTCACCTCCAACCGTACGGACAACAAAGACCGGTTCAAACTCATCGTCCGCGTGCAGCGCAAGAAACCGCAGATCACTACCGGATGCGAGACTGTGACTGCCGGAGAGACCGACAGACCACGTAAACTACTTATTAACAGCCACGTATATATCCAACGTGGCGGAGCAATATACGATGTGACGGGTAAAGAAGTATCTAACTTTTAATCAGAGAGGAACTACATGATGAGTCCTATTGAAACTGCCATGAATAATCAGAGAAAGAAAATCATCATCACTCTGGGAGCTGTCTTCACCGGCTTGTGGCTCTGTCTGGTCGGCTATTTCCTGACAGGCGGAGGCCAAGAGAGTGCGCCTGTCAAGCCCGGCATAGTGGTTGTGCATGCGCCTTCTCCTACTGTCGGCACCCCCGCTGCTGCGTACAAGAGCCCCGGAACGGCATCTTCACGTTCTTATCATAGCGCACCGGCGGCTGCACGTTGGTCGTATCTCACGGAAGCGCCGAAGACGGCTATGGGTAGCACCTCTATGCGGCTCCATGAGACCGCAAAGGCTACTGTCCATTCGATAGGCGGAGGCGGAGGCAACGGAGCAGGAATGACGGCGGCTTCCGGCTCTGCGAAAACCAATCCTGTCACGGTCTATACCACCATCAGTGGAGGTAACATGCTTGCGCTCGCGTCCACCACCACCTTGGCGGCACCGGGAGCTACTGCGGCAAACGAGATTGCCGAAACGACCCTCTCCGCACCGGCGGCTATGCAGGAGAGAGGTATCCGGAGGACGAACGGCGATCCCTTTGAGCCCTTCCTGGACCCTGTAGGCGATATAACATGGCTGTTGATACTGCTGCTCGCCGTTATATACGGAGGGGTGATCCGGAACCGGAAAAAACTCTTCACCCTGTTTGCGCTGCTCTGCATCATGACAGGCATGGCGGCGGAGCCGAAAAGGGGCGAGCCGATCGACACGCTGTTGCAGCGCTTTGATCAGAAACCCGGACTCAAGACGGCGAGGGAATTCTTCGCCTACATGGACCAAGAGCAGTTCATGGACGAGCCGGTCGTCTTCACCTCATCTACGCCCCTCGACACCATGAAAGCGCTCGTCTGGTACTGGGCGGGCGAATGGTATTATGACGAGCAGGAATACGCTCTGGCGGAGAAGAACCTGCTCCGGGCTTTGGAACTGATGGAAAATGCGGATGAGAAATCCATCTCGGATAATCTGGCGATGTTGGGGCTGGCATATATGCGTCAGTCCAAATACGACGAGGCACTGCATTATATGCGTCGTTGCTACCAGTTGGATAGCAAGAGCGGCGACCCGGATCGCATCAGTTCGTCGCTGAATACGATAGCCGGCACTCTGCTGGCGGCGGGTAATCCCAAGGAAGCGGAGGGATATATCCTCAAAGCCATCACCTATGCCAAGCAGGTCAATAACCCGTCTCGCATGGCGGTGATCTACGGCATGGCGAGTGAGATAGAGACCCAGTTGGACAAGAGCGAACAGGGGCTGCTTTATGCCGATAGTGCATGCATGGTAGAGGCGACGACGGGTAACCAATACAAGATGATCGTCCGCCAAACGCAGAAGGCGTCTATCCTCGTCGGGCTGGAACGTTACGAGGAAGCAGAGCGCATCTTAGCGGAGGTGATTCCCTATTTCCGGGAGATTGGCGACCAATTGTCGCTGGCTATCGCGCTCAACAAACGCGGTCGGGCAGCGCGGGGCATGAAGCAGACGGAAAAAGCGGTGGAATACCTGAATGAAGCGATCGCCATATGCCAACGCATCGGTAATCCTTATAATGAAGCGTACGCGCGACGCGCGATATACGAGATCATGTATAAGTCCAATCCGGAGGCGGCGCATGTCCATCTGGAGCGTTATCACCAGATCAAGGACTCGCTCTACTCACATGCCACATCCGAGCAGCTGGCGCGGTTCAATGCCGAGTTCGGACGCGATGAGCTGGAGAAAGAGAAAGCGTGGCTGGCGCGACGCAACAACCGCCTTGTATGGATAGGAGTGGTCACCGCTGTTGTGGCACTCTTCGTCATCGTCTTCGCGCTCGTCTGGCTGCGCAGAAGACAGGCGAAAATCAACGAGCAGCTGAGCACCATGATGGCGGAGCTGAACGAGGCACGCAACACCTCCGAAACCGTACATGAGACTCCGCCCGCGGAGGAACAACACGAGGAACAACACGAGGAATATCTGACGAATGAAGACAAACAGTTCCTCAAGAAACTGATTCTCGCGGTCACCGAAATGATGAACTACAAGGTGGTCACGGTCACCCAGATTGCCGATAAGATGTGCGTCTCGCCCAAGACACTCAACCGTAGAGTGCAGTATCTCACCGGCGAAGGAGCCAAACGCTATATCATGCGCATTCAGTTGGAGCAGGCGAAAATCATGCTCATCCAGTATCTGGATATACCCGTCGTGGAGATCGGAAACCGCTGCGGATTTGAAGACCATTCTTCGTTCACCAGAAACTTCACCCAGTACTTCGGAATGTCTCCTTCAGACTACCGTTTGACACGCGGAAAGGGATAAAAACAGCATTTTGTCCGATTTTGTAAAACTTCTGTCCACTTTTACAAAAGCAAATTCAGATTTTTCCACTACCTTTGCACCCAAATTTGATTGGGTGCTTTTTAGTATATTATCCATTGCTTTAGCGCCCGGTTGCAAACGGGTGCTTTTTAGTGTTATCCGGATGGGAATGGAGAACAAGGAATATAACAATCAGTCAGAGCAGGAGTCTTCTGACACCTCGCAACACCGTCATGAAGCGGCGAAAGATTATACGAAGGAGTTGATTGAAGAGATACTATCTTCCAATTCCAAAGATAATAACTAATGAAACACACGCGCGTGCATACCCGACACTTTCAATCCTGACAGTCAAAGCCGACCAAATACTGAACACATTATAATTAACCGAGGGGCAACCCTCATAATATTAACATTCAAATCTCTAATCATTATGAGAAAAACAATCACTTTTAGCCGCTTGGCAGCATTCCTGCTGACGGCAATGCTGGCTCTCCCGCTGCAAACCTTTGCGGAAGACATTCAGCTCAACTTGAAAGTTGGAGAAATTTATAGTGGCGATTTGTCCGAAAGAATCTTCAAAGGGGACAATGCTCTGCCATTCTTAGATGGGGCATCCGATGGCAACGTTTACATTTTTCCTAAAGACTTAGGTTTGGACGAGTTTAGTCACAGACAATATCAGATTGGAAATATTTACGCTCAGAGAGAAGGAACCTCCTATATCAAAATTCAACCAGAAACGGTATATGATGAAAATGGTAACGCGACTGCTTGGCCTACTCACACCATTACTGTGAATGTTAGCGGTAATTATGTGACTGCAGCCGCTTCTTCTGATGACCTCATTAACGTTTCTCCTTACGAACCGGATCCCGCTGTATTGCATGACCTCACTCTTGCTCCGGGTGCATCCGCATACAACTGGATGAAATTAGTCTATGTATGGAGCGCAGGCTTCGTATATGGTCAAACGCAGTCACCCGAAACTTTTAGACGTGAATGGATGGAAGTACCGGCAGCGTGTGTTACTATTGAGTCCAGCGATCCGAATATAGTAGAAGTTTCAAACGGTCAGTTTATCGCTCGTGGAACAGATGGTCAGTCTGCAACAATTACCATGAGTTGTGCTCCGCGTGGAGAATACCTCGATGTCCCCACTGGAAGCGTATCGTTTACGGTGAACATTGATGGCAGTGCAGCCGTAGAAAAGGAAGATATTGACATGTATTTCCAGGATTATGACAATAGCACGTATCAAGATGTTCGCATCTCCGAGTTTGAAATGATTAGGGATGAGACGGGTTATTTCGAATCGCATACCATTGAGTTTAAATGGTCGTTACCGGGTGTACCTAATGTTACCTTCGCTTCCAGCGACGATGAATCGTTGGAGGTTGATGCAGAAGTTGATGCCATAGGAAATGATAGGTATTTAGTAAGTTTCTATCCACATAGTTATGGACATTTCACCGTTACGGCTACTTTTGCTGGAGACGCGCAGTACAATCAGGCTACCGCTACGCTGGAGGTATATGTAATTAATAGCAGATACTCTTTCGCTAAAGACTTGGTTTTCAAAGAGCAATCGGATCCTTCTTACTCTTACAATCCGTACAATGTGATAGTTGATCATTTAGAAATGACGGAAGGAGAAACTGTCCAACTGCCGGAATTATGTCATAGATACGATCAGTACCCTGCTTCTCATACCCTCATCCCATCGCAGAGCACTGCCCGTGGTCACTTCGTTGCCCCGTGGGCTGATCCTTCATGTCATGATGTAGGATGTGCAGTAGATGCCGAGCATATCACAGCCGTTGCAGCAGGTAGAGATACGTTGGTAGTGAAATATCACTTCTATAGCGACGAACCTTTGGAGACCGTTAAGTTGCCTATCCGCATTTTGCCGTTGGTTCAACCGGTAGCTAATAACACTGAGACCTCTTTCGATTTTGGTTATACTACTCCGGGAGCTAATTCAGAGTTGATTTTCCAAACTACAGCTAACGACAAGGTCAATGATGGCAAATTGGAAATCTCCACTACTCTGAATCCGTCGCAAGTAGAAACATTTATTGACCGCAATGCGGCCGGAACCCAAGCATGGTTGGATAACTTGCAGGGTGCACTGACCCTCAATTTGCCTGCCGGTCAAGGCACACTCTCCATTGAGTGCTACGCAGATCCCGGTGTAGAGTTCAAGTTGAAGATCCGTGGAAAAGCGGCTGTTACCATCGCGCAAACCAGTATGGGTACTGCTGAAGTGAACTTTGATTTGGAAGAACCGACAGCAGTCATCATCTATCTGACCGGTGCAGGCGGTTATAGTCCTGCGCCCAAACGCGCTCCGGCAGCAAAAGCTGAAAGTGCAAAAGGATATATCAAGTCTATCTCTATTGCTCCGAGAGCAGATATCGCAGCTAAACAAGACCCCGAAAACGCAGGTGTTTACTACTCTACCTTCTTTGACAGTTCGAGAAAGTTCCCACTCCCTGCCGGAACAGAGGCATACGTGGCTACTATCAGCGGTGAAGACATGATTATGAATAAGGTAGTTAACGGCGGTGAAGTGCTTCCAGCTAACACGCCTGTAATCCTCAAGTCCAACGTTGCTTCCTTATCGCTCACTCCGACCGATGCTGCTGCTGTTACGATTAGTGCAGAAAATGCCCTCCACGGTGTAGATGAAGCAACAGCCGCTCCGGCTAACTGTTACGTACTCTCCGGTCACTCGACGGATAACAGCGTGACGGGCGTAGGCTTCTATCAGTTCTCCGGCACGCTTGCTGCGCACAAGGCATATATCACCGTCAGCGGTGGAGCCGCTTATGCACCGCGCAAACTCCGCTTCGTATTCAACGGAGAGCAACAAGCTACAGGCGTTGACAATGCTGCTGATGGTATCATGAGCGAGAAACGAATTGAGAACGGTCAGCTCGTTATTATCAAGAACGGCGTGCGTTACAACGCACAGGGGCAGATTGTAAAGTAAGAACCTCTCCCAACCCCTCCCCTCGCGGGGAGGGGCGAAGGATACAAAACAGCAAAGAACTTTATGAAAAAGAATTTTTATAATCAGCCATCCGTCAATGTAACGGATATAACGATGGTTCAAACACTCTGTGCAAGCGGTGTTCCAGTAAATAGCGGAACTAACAAACTGAACAACGTTCCTACCAACGAACAGTGGTAAATACTCACTTTATTCACAGGTATATAGAACCCACTTTTGACAAGTGGCATAAAATCCAACCAACTTAATCGGAAGCCGTCTCGCGTGAGCGAGGCGGTTTCTTTGATAAAAATGCTATAAAATTCACTCTTTTTCTTGCATATATCAGAAAAAAATCGTACCTTTGCAGCGGATTTAAAAAGTAATGGTCATTTCGGAAATGTAGATTACAAATTTATAAACCATGCAATTCTTTGATAGAAAACGGGAAACGGAATCTCTGCAACAGATTCAAAATCAATCGCTTCAACACGCGCAGTTTACCGTGCTAACCGGCAGAAGACGTATCGGGAAGACATCGCTTGTTTTTCATGCCTACAAGGAACAACCGTTCCTCTATTTTTTCGTAAGCAAAAAGGCGGAAAGCGAGTTGTGTGAGGTTTTCCAAAAAGAGATGGAAATCAAACTCGGCATGCCGGTGTTAGGGAGGGTTCTCCGTTTTGCGGATATCTTCGAATATATTATGCAGTGGGCTAAGCAAAAACCGATAACACTCTTTATTGACGAGTTCCAGGAGTTCCTGAAGGTTAATCCGTCGGTATATAGCGACATGCAGAAGATTTGGGACATCAATAAGAATGAGGCACATATCAACCTCATCGTCGGCGGTTCGGTACAATCTATGATTCATAAGATCTTTGAAGACAAGAAAGAACCGCTTTATAACCGGCAGACGGCGATGATGAAGTTAAAACGGTTTACGCCTTCTGTGCTCAAAGAGATACTATCCACTTTTAACGCGGATTATACCGCGGATGATTTGTTGGCACTATATAGTTTTACCGGAGGCGTAGCCAAATATGTGGAACTGCTCATGGAGAAAGGAGCAACTACACGGCAGAAAATGATTGAAGCCATTATTCAACCCGACTCGGTATTTTTATCGGAAGGCAAAAACCTGCTGATAGAAGAGTTTGGCAAGGATTACGGGATTTATTTCTCAATTCTCTCGGCAATCGCAACCGGACACAGCCAACGAAGTCAAATAGAAGATTTGGTCAACCGGGAAATAGGCGGTTATCTTAGTATGTTAGAGGACACGTACGGAATCATCAGGAAGCATAAACCGATGTTCTCCAAGACGAACAGCAACGTGCGGTACCGGCTCGATGATAATTTCCTCACTTTCTGGTTCCGCTTCATCTTCAAGTACAATTATATGTTGGAAATTGACGCCTTTGATGCGCTGCGGGATATAGTGGAACGAGACTACGAAACTTTCTCCGGTAAGATGCTGGAACGCTATTTCAAAGACAAACTGATCGAAGAAAAACGATACACACAGATAGATAATTGGTGGAGCCGGAACGGTGAAGATGAGATTGACCTCATCGCAATAAATGAGTTGACAAAGATAGCGGCTTTCTGCGAAATCAAGCGCAATGAAAAAGAACTGGACTTACCCTTGTTAGCGCAGCGCACTCATTCATTCCTTGTTGCAACTCGGGAGCTCAAGAAATATACAATCACCTCGGCAGGACTATCCATGAGAGATATGTAATTGAGAATTGAGATTTGAGATTTGAAATTT
>DEIW01000055.1:0-226 GCA_002352705.1 Bacteroidales bacterium UBA2764
TTTTTACGAAATATGCAATAGTTACCTTCATTTTTTTTCATTTTTTTACCCAAGGGAGGCATTTTTTGTATTTAAAATTGAGAATGGGGTCTGTCTTCTCACCAGAAAAACAGAACCTCCCAAATGACACATTTTTCCTTGATTCCAATGCCTCTTTTGCTTCCATAGTCTCCGCATCCACGATAACCTGCTGATTACCTCGATAATCACGCACTAATCACGCACT
>DEIW01000055.1:285-3129 GCA_002352705.1 Bacteroidales bacterium UBA2764
TTATATACTATGTATATAATACTATAAGGAGCGTATAAAAACGGTAAAAAAAGCCATTTTCAGCAGGTCTCGGGACTGTTTCAAGGGATGTGTTTTGAAGTAAGTCCGGGGTCTTTCCGGGAGTGCAAAAATGTTGCTTTTAAGAACTCTTTCCGAGAACAAAAAACACGACTCTACATAAAAAGTTTCCGAAAAATTTGCACATATAAAATATATTTCGTATCTTTGCAGCAAATTTAAGAATCCGAGGTTCCTGAGGCACCGGAATAAAGAATAATCCGAATAACCCGAGGCAACCGGCGAGTTCAAGACGTTGAGGAAAGAAACAGAGAGAACAATTAACCATATATGAATATAACGCACGAAGAATTAGTAAAAGCCCTACAGACCTATTTCGGTTTTGACGTTTTCAAGGGCAATCAAGAGGCTATTATCCGCAATGTGATGGAAGGCAACGACACGTTTGTGCTGATGCCGACGGGTGGCGGCAAGAGTCTATGCTACCAGTTGCCGTCTTTGTTGATGGACGGCGTAGCGATTGTAATCTCTCCTCTGATTGCTCTGATGAAGAACCAGGTAGATGCGATGCGTAACTACTCGGAAGAGGAAGGAGTAGCCCATTTTATCAATTCGAGTCTGAGCCGCGGCGATATCAATGCCGTCAAAGAGGATGTGCTTGCGGGCAAGACCAAGTTACTTTATCTGGCTCCGGAGAGTTTGCAGAAGACAGAGAACGTAGATTTCCTGAAGGGAGTCAAGATCAGTTTCTACGCGGTTGACGAGGCTCATTGTATCTCGGAATGGGGTCATGATTTCCGTCCTGAGTACAGTCAGATCCGCAGTATGGTCCAGCGCATCGGCAAAGCCCCGATTATCGCCTTGACTGCGACGGCGACACCGAAGGTACAGAAGGATATCCAAAAGAACTTAGGCATGCCCGACGCGACGGTTTTCAAGAGCAGTTTCAACCGTCCGAACCTCTATTACGAAGTACGTCCGAAGACCGAGAACGTGGACAAGGATCTGGTACGTTTCATCCGCAGTATGGAGGGAAAGAGCGGCATCGTCTATTGTCTGGCTCGCAAGGAAGTAGAGGACTTAGCGCAAGTGCTGCAAGTCAACGGCATCAGCGCCCGTCCATACCATGCAGGCATGGACGCAGCGACGCGTTCCGAGAACCAAGACGCCTTTCTGATGGAAGAGGTGCAAGTCATTGTAGCGACTATCGCCTTCGGCATGGGCATCGACAAGCCGGACGTACGGTTTGTGGTCCATTATGACATTCCAAAGAGTCTGGAGGGTTACTACCAAGAGACAGGCCGCGCCGGACGAGACGGCGGCGAAGGCATCTGCCTGTGTTTCTACAGCCCGGACGACATCGAGCGTCTGAGACGATTCCAGAAAGACAAGACTCCGAAAGAGATAGGTATAGGTAACCAGTTGTTATTCGAGACCCAGAGTTACGCGGAGAGCACCATCTGCCGCCGCAAACTTCTGCTTCACTATTTCGGAGAGGAGTACACCGAAGAGAAATGCGGTAACTGCGACAACTGCCGCAAGACGTACAAACAGATCGATGCGAGCGAAATTCTGCAGCTGGCGTTAGAGACAATCCAGCAAGTGAACGAACATCACAAGGCGGAACATATCGTAGATATCCTGCACGGCAACCAGACTGCGGAGGTGATGAGTTATCACCACGACGAGTTAGAGAATTTCGGGGCTGCGAGCGATGAGGACGAGAGTACACTTCACGCTATTTTGCGTCAGGCATTGTTAGCCGGAATGATTACCAAAGATGTCGATTCTTACGGAGATTTGAAATTAACGAAAGACGGCACGAAATTCATCCGCAAGCCGGGCAAATTCGAGGTTCCGATAGAGATTCAAGAAGATGACGAGATGCTGGTAGAGGGCGCTGCAGCGACCTGTTCCGCAGCCGATGAGGTACTGTTCTCCATTCTAAAAGATATCCGCCGTAAGGTAGCAAAGAAGAACGACGTGCCGCCGTTTGTGATTTTCCAGGATCCGAGTCTGGAAGCTATGGCCACGACCTATCCTATCACGATGGACGAGCTGTTGCTGATACCGGGTGTAGGTATCGCCAAAGCAAAGCGTTACGGCGACGAGTTCCTGCGCATTATCAAGGAATACGTGGACGAGAACGAAATCATCCGTCCTGACGACATGCGCATCCGTACCGTAGCCAAGAAATCAACCCGCAAGAAACAAATCATCCAAGCAATAGACCGCCGTGTGGATCTAGACGACCTGGCAGAGAGCAACGGCATGTCGATGGAGGAGATGCTGGACGAGTTGGAAGCGATTGTCTTCTCCGGCACAAAGATTGACATCAACTATTTCATCCAAGAGGTAGTGGATCCGGACGAAGAAGAGGAGATATACGAATATTTCAAAGAAGCGGACAACGACAGTATCAAGGCTGCGATGGAAGAATTAGGCGAGGATGATTATGATGAGATCCATGTGCGGCTGGTAAGAATCAAGTTCCATTGCGACCTGGGGAACTAAAGCCCCACCCGACCTCCCCATGGAGGGGAGGAGATGGTGGATGGTGTATAGTGTAAGGTGGGGATTACAAAAATAAGATTTTTGAACGATTTATTTGCATAGATGCAAAAAAAGCAGTACCTTTGTAGCCGCTTTTAGCTTAATCTAAGACTCCGCGCGACTCGCGGTTACACCGCTCGATGGTGCCTACGTCTTGATCTACGCTTCCCCACTGCAACTCTTCGAGTTCCATCGGGGACCCTGATAAAAAAAACTAATAAACACAAATAACTTAAATTTATCTACAATTATGACAAAAGTAGCAATTAACGG
>DEIW01000101.1 GCA_002352705.1 Bacteroidales bacterium UBA2764
GATGCGGCGGAAGAAGGACGCGTCTTCACCTATGTCCATTGCCTGCCACGGCATCAGACGCGCGAAACGCTCCACATATGCCAGCCAATCGTCCACCGTCCGCACAGGATTCGTCTCCCGATGCGGATTGGCGACAGCGGCTTGCGCAAGCGACTGCTCCAAAAGACGGCGGAGGGGTATATTATCTATTATAAGGGCGTGCATCGTTGTTTTTTTTCGTAATGACGGGATGCGTAATGACGTAATTACGGGATTACTGGATTGTTATTGTAAAAGCCATTCGGCATATTTGCGTACCAATGCCGCAAAGCGGCGGATGGAGGATTCTTTATAATGAGTAGCGGAGTAGCGGAACCAGATGGATAAATCCTGCGGATGCTCATGTATCTCTACATCCAAAAGGGCATAAGCGTATTTCTGTGGCGGGACAGAGACTATCTCTATTGGCAGAGAAGTCTGTGCCAAGACGTCTTCCGGGTCAGCGATACGGAGTACATTGACGGCATAGTTCCACCGTTTGTTATATGGGGCTGTCAGCGTATAGGGATAATCGCTATGGGCAATACCAGAACGGATTTGATTCCTTGCTTCGCGTATCAAATCCGATTGGAGATTGGAGGTTGGAGATTGGAGTTTTTTTATTTGGAACGGAATGTCGCGATGAAGGCTCCCGAATATCCGCTGTTCCTCCGGAGTCTCGCGGCCCTCATACGCCCAGGTAAGCGCAGCTTCGTCTGTACCGCAATATTCGGCTATAGCCAGCGCTGTGCAGAGCGAGAAGAGACCTTCGCAGGACAAGTATTTCGTTTCCGCTAAGTTTACAATCTTATCGTGTAAATCGGTATAATCTGTTTTGTATAATCCCTGCTTGGGAGGCAGGAGAGTCCATAGGCATTTTCGGTCTATCGTAGGACGAACAGGAATAGATGAATCCGCAAACTCCTTGATCAGCCAAGCTTGGCTGATGCGGTAATGCGGCTCTGTCTTGCGTTGCTCGAAAGCAGCCACATAGCCCCAGTAATCATCCGGTGCTAAAGGTAATCCTTTGTATGCACGCTCAATATCATCCAGCAGTATCTCCCCGCTCTTTCCGTCGCCGAGAATACGGCTTATCTGCACTTTTATTACCAAATCCTCACCTTGTACGGAAAGGTCAAAATCATGGTACGGACCATGAAGTATATCTTTCAACGACGAGGGATTATGGTTGCCGTGTCCATCCACACGCATCTGAAAAACCGGGTGATTCGCCAATGTGGTACGGACAGCCTGTTCTATCCGGTCTTTCTCTTTCGCTCCGCCGCGCCATACATAAGAGAATGGGAACGAATATACGCCGGGCATCCAACGAGTCATATCATAGACTAATTGCGAGAAAGGCAAAAGGGGATATCGCTTTATTTGAGAATGGAGATTTGACATTGGAGATTTAGGATTAACGTTTACGGATAATAGCCCATATTATTCCTCCAGCAATGATAATCAACAATAAGATGCCGCATAATTGCGGTGTGAACCAAGGTCTCTCTGCGACAACCGGCTCGGCTTCCACCAAATCTCCTATATAAGCCAACATGGGTTCTCCGTTAATTGTGGCATTCGACCATACTTCCAATAAGTCGGTAGGGAAAATTACTTTCTGTTTTGGGGTGGTCAGTTGGTCATATTCCATTCCTGCCGTCAGGCGCATCCCTAACAGCGTCCACGGGTAGCACTCCAGATGTTCTTCTGCTATTTCGATAGCTGACAGATTATAGAATTTCTCGGGCCAGTTATACTCTATTTGTGTCGGAGCGAGGGCTTGTTCGACGTAGCGAAGGAGAGTATTTGCACAACCGAACTTAACTAGATTCATCTGCATATCTTTCTCGTTGAGCATGTGATTATCCATCTGCTCCCAAAGACGTTGCTCGGCATCAGGTGGCATGTTGATACGGTATTCATGCACCGCGCGTTGCCATATTTGGTAATCCTGAATATATTCTTCCGTATGGATACCGAACATGCCCATCTTAAGTTTTCCTGTAATGTAATCCCATAACTGACCTTTGATTTTTTCGCTCTCATAAGAGAAACAATAGTCTAGCCCGAAGGTAGGACATTGGAGACGCAGAAAAGCATGTCCGGTAATACCCAGATAGTCCTGCGTTTGGTCGGTAGGATCAGCGACGCAAAGCGAAACAAGCACAAAATCCGGAGCAAGGCGGTCGATGGTATCATTGAAGCCCTGCGCGGCATTACGTTCGGCTACGGACAAGCTGTCTCCATTAGCCCACATACTCACGGCATTGGCGAAAAGCAATAAAAAAATATAAAACAGTTTCTTCATTATATCATTTAGCGGTTAGCTATTGTTATTAGACGTTTGAGGAATTGCTGCTTCAGCAAAACAACCGCGAAAGCAAGGACAAGAAGAATATGCGGCCAGTCGACGAGGACATGTCCGAAGAAAAACTCCCCTGCCATCACGATGCTCCAAAGGAACAAGAGTCCGGCATACCACGGTGCCCAGTAACGGCGCCAGTGCCAGAAGATAACAGGCAGTATATTAAAAGGAATAATAAGCCAGTTCCAAGAGGTACAGGGTAACCCGGAAAAAACAATCAGATAAGTCATTCCAGCGCCCGCTACGGCATATAGCGTAACGAGGATAATATCTATTGCCGTACCCGCCTTTCTGACAAGAGGTGAAGAACTCCATGCTGTGGCGAGACTGATGATGGAGAAGAGCAGCAAGAAGATGCTCACCAATAGCGGTGTACACCATGTTCCCTCATTATGGCGAGTAGCTTCTAACAGCACCCGGGGCGTTGAATCCAATACAGGCTGCCCGTCTCCCAGCGTTGCTTTTTGCCACACTTCCACCAAATCGGTCGGGACGATAATCTTCTGCTCACAGGGGTAATCCTGATCGCCTTCTATTCCTATCAGGAAATACATAAAGAACTCCTCCCAGGGCGCGTCCTCTATGAAATTGCGGACAATCTCACGTTGGGTTTGGCGGGTATATTTATCATCCCATGGCGCATAATGGATCGCCGTTCTGCCGATAGCTTCATGGACTACGCGCACTACCGATTTGGCACATCCCCGGTGGAAATAATCATAGGGAAGGTTTGCTCCTTCGGCTACATGATTATCCATTATCTCCCATAATTTCTGTTTCTGGCGTGGGGACAGATTAATCGTGTACTCCTTTACTCCCCTTCCTAAAAAACGGTAAGAAGCCAAGAACAAGTCCGTAGGGAAGGCATACATCCCCATCTTCAGTTCTCCCCGGAGGAAAGTACCTATCCTATTCCGCACACTCTCGCTCTCGTAAGTAAAGATATAATCCAGGTCATAGACAGGACATTGGAGATGCAGGGCAGCATGCCCGAGTGTAGAATAGAGGACTTCGCTTGGATCGCAAACAACGAGACTGACCGTAACGAAATCCGGCGCAAGGCGGTCTATTGTATCGTTAAACCCTTGCGCCGCATTACGTTCGGCGACCGACTCTGTTTCCGCTATCGCTGCCGAAGAGCAAAAGAACAGAGTCAGTAAGAACAGCCCATATCGAATGGCATATTTCATCCTAAACAGCTAAAAATACCCCAAAAGCGCCCGTAAGGACGCTTTCAGGTTTACTCAATCACATCTCCTATACGCCCAGGCGCAGGCGAAGGATGCGGGAATGGTGGCAGACTACCACTCAGTAAAGCACTACTAAAACGTACTTCGTTCACCTCAATAAGAGGTTTACTATATGTCTTTTTCATTGCTGCATGATATTATTTTACTAATTGACCATCTATTGAATATACTTTGTCGCCACGGATGATATACACCTGGTTATTAATCAGCACCTTGGTTGCTACCTTATCCTTGCCGTCCACTATCGCTTCATCGACTCCAGTCGTGACTTGCGGCGAGCGTGCGCTCACGCGCAGCCCGTAGCGCGCATCCGTTCCTTTAGTTATATTAGCGGTATATGCTCCGTCGCTGAGATTCCAGACAGCCTCGCCGTTATAGGTGAGATAGAGCGCATATCCGTCAGCCTCTGCGGCACTCTCTATTTCGATCGTGTAATCACCGGTCTTGGGAGCATAGATACTCATCGGGAAGGATGCTGCATCGCCCACCGGAGCAACCGTATTCATACACAGTTTCGAATCATAACGATTTACCCACATCTGCGCCACGGAGCTTCCCGTTCCGAATTTAGCAAGGTCCTTACCGATTACGTAAGCATCTTCCTCTTTGCTCTCATCAACCCGGACAATCAGGCGGTCGTCATGGGTGTTCGCACCGGCGGCAGAGATAATCACCTCATATCGCGTCGGGCGGTCGTTTGTCGTCATCCGGCGGGCAGGAGCAGGAGCATAAGCAGTGCTGTTTGCCACTACCGGCGATTTCGGTGCGGCTACTTGTACGTAAACCGGCTGTCCCACCACCAGTGGTTTGGATGTGATAGTAAAGGCCTCATATCCGTCTCCGTCCGCGTTAATCATCTGTGCCTGCTCCACCTCGCCAGCGTTCAGATAAGCCTTAAAGAGCGCAGGGTTAGCAATACCGTTCCAACCGCCGTCCTTTTGTTTTCCGGTAAGCGAGTTATATTGCTGAACGCTGGTACTCAGAGTGAGCAACGGTTCCTGTACTTTCTTGCGGAAGGTAACGGAGGAGACATTGGTCTTATAAATAAGGAACAGGTATGCGCGACCCGGCTCCAGTACTTTCTTCGACTGGTTCTTCACCGCTTCCCAGCATGCATCCTTCGCACCTACTTTCGCGCGGGTAGCACCGTTATAATAGAACAGTTCGATATCCGTACCCAACACCGCCGGTGTAGTGCTGTTACCAAGGAATATGCCGCTGGTAGCATCTACGCGCCAAGGTACGGCTACGTCATACCAGTGCATTTTCTTCATCGGTTTTTCCAGCACGAAATCGGCATTGCCATAGAGGGTGATATTATCGGCATTGATAATCTGGCTGGAATGCTCAACGCCATCGGAAGTGATAATCACGTCCTCATAGTTAGTAGCGGAAGATACCGTCTCTTTATCATCTATACCCATTTCCAAATCAGTTAATTCTACATCTTTTGCCTTTACCATTGCAGATAAGGTGATATCGCCCGTTACTTTACGCTCACCGAAACTATGGGTTGTTTCTTCTTTCCAAGATTCCTCCACGAACTCATAAGCCGTCGGATCCTTAATAGTTGCGGTCGGCGTTACCGAGGTATTATAGTCGTAGATACCAGCACCTGTGAATGTACATGCGCCATCCACGTTACACTGCAGCGTAACGGTGTATTTATTCGGTGTCTCGGTGAATACCGGCTTGTAATTTGCCGCGCCCTTCACAGACTCAATTGTCTTAGATGCATCAGCCATATTCTGCCATACGTAGGTATAGGTATAGCCGGTTTTCGACTTGCTGACAGCTGGAGGCGTAGGTGTTGCGCCCCACTCCAGATTCTCAGACTTCAACACGCCGGAGACATTCTCGTCATAGAACTTGATCTCATATGTCCTTGCGTTTTCGCTGAACTGTGCTACATAAGTTGCATTGGTCGTAGCCGGAGCCAATGTCGGTTTCCAACCAGTGAATTCATAAGTGTATTCTTTACCTTCGTTCACTGTCTTGGTCGGCGTAGTACCATCATATATAGGTGTACCATCTGCTGTTACTGTATAAACAGCATCATCCGTTCCGTTGGCTTTTTTCAGTACTGTACCATCATAGTTCTTGAACGTGATGGTGTATGTTGGCGGCGGTTCAGGCAGCCAAGTTGCTGTATAGGTCTTGTTGCCCACAACCGGCTCAATACCCGGTTCCCACTGGAGAATATAGCCCGTGCGGGTCGGTACGTTCTCGCATACAGGTACCTCATCGCGAGCTAACAAGTGACGCTCGATCTCCACACCACCGTCTTGCACAAAGACCACGGTGTATTTGATTTGCTTCTCCTCGTAGGTAGCGGTGTAGGTCACATCGTTTGTTACCTTACCCAGTGCAGGACTCCAACCGGTGAAATCGTACGTATAGTCAAGATTCTTTTCGCGAGTCGGGTTGGTACTCAACCATTCTGCCTGCGTGCCATACGAAACAGAATAGGTACTAATCAGCGATCCGTCCCAGTCTTTCCAAGTGATAGTGAATTTCTTTTCTACCCATTTGTTTTTAGAACTATCCCATTCATAATAGGTGTCATTCTCCGGGTGGATGCAGTGGTAGTAGTTTTCTTTTGCTTCCACTTCCCACCATTGGCAGTTATTACCTTCGTCATCCGTAAGCAGGATGAAAAGTCGTCCTGTGCCGGCTAAATCACTGTAGGTGTGCGTTGACGGATCTTCCACATTGCTTGCCACCGCCACATATTCTTGCGGTTTGATATAATAGATATCATTCAGCGCATCATGTACGAAGCAACCGTCTTGCTCCAATAACGTCCAGTGTCCGCCATTACCATCAATATCCAAATAGCAATATGCCGTGTTTTCTGCAGTACCGCCCGTATGAGCATACTCGTCACCACCGTTTGCGACCCATTCAGCGCTATTCTTCAGCCATGCCGAATAAAAGTTCTTTATTTCAGAAGGCGTTACCTTTACCTCTTCATGGTATTCTGCATCTTTTGCAGCCGATGTGAACATAAACGTTCCTGCATCCTCAACAGAAGAGAAGATATTTCCTCCCGTCTCAGAAGTAAAGATATAGCCATCCGCTGTATCAAACGTACCATGTACGTTCACTATAGCATCTTCTAATGCAGATGCATCACGTACCGAACTCGGAATGGATCCATTATTTACTCCATCATCAAAAGAAGGAGAGTAGGCCACTTTGGCTGCACTATTCGACCAATCGCTTGCGTCGTAAATATACAAAGAGCCCTCAAGTACATCTTGTTTTTTTTGATCCGTTACGTAAACCTTTGCTTCCTTATCGATCTCCAACTCCGAAGACGGGATAAGCGCGGTGTTTTGCGTAAAGTCAAGCGTTCCGCTCAACAAGTGCAACTTGAAGTTATAGGTAATCGGCAACACATACTGACCGGAGTTCATCACCAGATCCTGTGTAAAATGTGCTCCCATATTACTTGCTGCCTGGCCAATGCTCTGCATCTGTGAACCAAAAGCTCCGGAAGCCAAAGTTTGCTCTAAGTTATTCAGCAAGGGCGAAGAAGCCAAGTTGATTACCAGGCTACCAATGTGTGCGGCACTATTAATCTCATATACTTGCTGATCCTTGGAAGCGTCGTACCATTTGCGTACCCAAGTGTTTTCTTCGTCCGCTTCCTGGTCCATTAAGAATATCGCTACATCGACATCGGTCACACCAATAATTTGGATATCATTGGCGCACATCATAATATGTGCATCGTTCAAGTCGGCAGAAACGGATGTAGCTGCAGTCAATCGCGCACCGGCGTGATATTTAGTCGGCACCTCTATGTTTTGAACGAAATATGCATTGATTGGGAAACGACTATCTTTGGTAACTAAGCCTATCGCATTCATCATCGTATTTCCCCAGTCGCCCATCTGGAACATCTCATGAATGGTCGCGCCACGACGAGCATCGATTTCGCCCATTGGAACCACATGTGTTGTGGTATTCTTATGCTCCACATCACCGGCTACGTAGCCCCATGCATAGAGATGAGAGTTATTCTGCAAGGTTACTTTACTTCCTGCATTCATCTGTAACATTGCATAAGGTCCTGTTACAGAACCTGTTCGTGCAGATAAAGCCGAGTATTGCGTTCCGCTCACCTCTATCGTGCCGAATACATCCAAATTGGCTCCGTCAAGCAAAGTTAACTTGCGGAACGTCGAAGGACGAGTGTACGAATTTTCGCGCTCAACAACAGAAGTTACAGCGGCCTGATCATTACTCTTCGGGATAAGGAGTGTAGCATTGCTCGGCAAGGTATAATAACCGGCAGGCAAGATATAATCATTATCCATGATGATGAGCACCTTCTCGCTTGCACTCGTGTTATTAGCATAAGCAAGCGCGTCTTCCAAAGAAGAGTAAGATACAGCGCCAATATGACATACGCTCACACCGGCTGCCCGAGCTTGCTCTGCAGATCCGGCAAAGAACTCATATCCTTCGCGGAACTCCGGACCGGATGTATTACGCCATACTTGTTTGTCCAACACTTCGGTTTCGTTATCCGTATTCGTCTGGAAATAACCTGAAACAAATACCGCGTTGCCGGAATTCGAATGCCACAATTTAGCGGGGTCTTCGAACTTACCGCAGTTAACAGTAGTTGTTCCATCTTGGCAATCAAGTGCATAATAAGAATCACCGCCTTTGATCACGGCTAATTTCTCGATAGAGATTTCTCC
Source organism: Bacteroidales bacterium UBA2764 (assembly GCA_002352705.1). Taxonomy (GTDB): domain Bacteria; phylum Bacteroidota; class Bacteroidia; order Bacteroidales; family Paludibacteraceae; genus Colicola. The sequence goes on from DEIW01000101.1 coordinate 8,352, forward strand.
ACCTGCATTCTGTACACCGTACTGACGGCCGATAATCGTTCCTTTATTGATACGACATACACCGCCCCCTATTTGAACACCATGTCCAGGCGTACTACTCATCGGATTAGCGATAACCGTATTGTCAATAATACCACCATTGATAACCAATTCTGAGCCATCACCCATCGAACCCACCATAGCGTTCATTTTACCATCGGTAATAGTTACCTTGCCTTGGGATGCAATGGCACATGACGAATAAATCGAACCATTGATAGTAGCACCATTCTGTTCTACTTCACCGACCGTTCCTACGCCAAAGAAACCACTCAGCGTACCACCATTCAGAACCAACTTACCGAAGACGTCTGCCGCATCATTGAAGGGTCCTGCAATAATCTCACCACCATAAGGACTATACGCAATAGTGACCGTAGCACCTGCATTAACAAGCAGAGCCGCTTGTGCAATAGCCGCTTGGTCAAATTCTGATGTACGCTGGGTTTCATAATGATATTCGATATTGTACCCATTCAAATCCAAGGTGAAGGATTTAGCAGCAACCACCTGACCTTCGTAGTTCTTATTCAGTTTGATAACATCAGTCGGGGCTGCCGCAGCAATCATGGCCGTCAAAGAACCTTCGCCTTGTTTTACCTTGTTCTTGTCATAGCGAATAGCTTCAATCTCACTCGATGCTGCTGTACGGGCATTGAGATTCGCCGTCATCTTCACACCAGCTTTGGTCTCCAAAACAGCTGTACCGCTATAGTCTGCCGGATTGGTGTTGCTGGTCGTAAAATGCACATTTACGGTCACTTTTCCCGCATTCGAGGTGTTGTAATCCCAGTTGGTTAAGCTCCAACCGTCTCCAGATACAACCGGGCTCTTGAAATCATTAGCATCTATATCCGCCTCTGCACCTGATAGCGTGAAAATAACCGCAAGGTCACATATCATGTTTCCTGCACCGTCTTCAGCAGTAGTAGTGGGTCCGCTAATCTCATAACTTCCTATACGAATCGGTTCAAAAGTAGCATAAATGACATGCTCAATCATCTCGCCCTCATGCTCACCAACCTCATAGAGCCCTTCGTACATATCATTATTTCCTCTTCCTAAATCAATTCCCATATTGGAAGAAGAAAAACCGGCAAGCCAATAGCCATCTTCTGGTTTGGCCCATGCCTTAATACCAATCTTTGTCATACCCGACATAGATATACCCATACCGTTTACGGCCACATTAGATGTGCCTTCTACGTATTCATTCCCACGCGGATCAGTGCTACTGGTATTTACATACACTTTTCCGCCTCCGGTAGATGAAGCATGTCCAGTCAATTGAGCACGATAAGTTTGCGCACTTAACGTTGTTATCAATTGCTGAGCCAGCTCCGGATTGGATTCCTGCAGTCCTTCCAGCATACCATCCATGTTCGCCCACGCAGCATTCGTGCTCATCCCGAGCAGGAATACCAGCATTGTTAACTTAGAAAATAATTTTTTTCTCATATCTTTTATTTTTAAAATATTGTCTTCAATAATCATGCCAATTTTTGCGTCCTTATCCACATACGTACGCACACATATATTTCGGAAACACTACAAAAAGCGTGCAAAGTTACTATTTTTTTTTGATATACGCAAGTTTATCATTCTTTTTGAGCAAAAAAAAACATTTTTGACAAATAAATATTGCAAAAACACCCGCGGTCATTCTCGGGTGATTGTCGGTCCAATGTCGATGCATTGTCGGTCCATTGTCGGTCCATTCCCGATACATGAAGCCTTTGGGGTAGTTTGAGCTTCGCTTGTTTGAGGTAGTTTGAGC
>DEIW01000027.1:0-837 GCA_002352705.1 Bacteroidales bacterium UBA2764
AGATTTTTTTCGTACCTTTGCGCCGGAAACGACGCAAATAAACAGAAACATGGATCACAGAGCATATCTTATATCGGTTTTTGCGCGCACGTATTAGCGTATTAAAAGAACAGCAGAAATAAAAACACAACCAAAATATGAGAAACAAACTGTTTTTACTTATCCTTCTTTTGTGCTCCTTGTTCATTGGTGTGAACAGAGCCGAGGCAAATGATTTTTTGGAGTTAGAAAAGCACTACTCGGCGTATACAGCCGGAGCGAACAAAGTGCATTTCAAGTTACCTATTTACTCGCGTGGTGCATACGACTACTATGTATCCACCAACGACCAGGGCGAGTCGTATGTGTACTACAAGCTGAACGGCTCGGAGTACAAGATTTTCTCCTATAGTAGCGAACGCGCCAGCGACGGCCCGAGTGCGGACGACGACAAAGCGTACGGTCGCGCGTGGGTGAAAGCCTACAGCGGCAGAGGTATCGTGGAGATCACGAACATCCACGACGGCCAACGCAAGGTGGTGCCGAATGACAATCAGGAGCACGCGTACGACGTGAAGAAAGTGGCGGAGCCGGACAACGACAAGGACAATGTGACTTGGGTGGAGATAGACTGGTATCCGCAGGAGGCGCTGGACGGAGAGACCTTCAACATCGGTACGGAGGTGAAGATCAGTAAGCGTATGACGGGTAATATCAACTACACGAAGAGCTGGATCCTGGCTACTGATATCAAAGGAAATAGCAATATGATTCAGGCGCAGTTGTACGACCCGTATTTCTATACGGTCAACAATGCCGGCGTGACGGGATACGGTAACGCGGCGGTGCCGTATATGG
>DEIW01000027.1:900-13661 GCA_002352705.1 Bacteroidales bacterium UBA2764
AGAGTTATCATACCTCGTTGGATGCAACGGAGTTTCAAGCCGCGGACCGATCGGGTAATATCTTTGTGCCAACGACCGATACGGTGCAGGAGAATTTCTATGCCACCTTCCAGATATACCGAATGAAGACACCTCAGGAGGTGATGAGTACGCAGATGACCACCAAGGTGGATATCCCGCCTAACCACCGTATCTATAATTTCGAAGCAGAGGAGGAGAAGGATGCTACCGGTACCTACACGGGTAACAATGTGCTGCATTGGACGATTAAGAACCCTCGGCTGGTGGACCTGGTTGATGGGGATTATTTCGAGATCCAGCGCGCGTTGAAGGAGGATTTCTCGGACGCCCAACAGTTAGGTATCCAGCGGATGATGCGCGATTCTATCGGTTATTATACCTTCCAGGACAACAGCCGTGAGATATGGACCGGCAATGCGGCGGTTCGGACCGATACGGTGGATGCACAATGGAAAACAACCCTAAAACATTACTATATCTATGATGATAACGGCACGTTGCTCCTTGATGTGTCGGCTACGCTCACGTGCAACAAAGGCCATATGGCAGCTGTGCCTGTTTATTACCGTATCCGCCGTGCGACCTCTTCTGTATGGGGATGGGTGGACGGTTTCTCGCGACAGGTGACGCTCTACAAGCATAACTTCCTGGCGCCTCTGGCGAATCAGCAAGAGAACTATATCAAGGATGCGGAGTGGGAGAAGAACCATAAGGTGCATTTTCAATTCAAGATTGACAACTCCGAGATTCAAGTGCTCCCGCTGAGTAAGGAAGACTGCTCGCTGAATTATACTATCAACAGCGCTTATACGGAAGGAACCACCTCCTTTACTATCGCCTATGAGAAATATGCCTATTATACGGTCAATCCCAAAGACTATTTGACGTTCCGCGTGCTGAATGCGGAGAAGAGTGTCATCCGAGACTGGCAACGTATGGACGCCGGTACGTATGACATCCCGATGGGAGGTATGGTACAGGTGAATGTGGATAAAGGTGTACGCAGTTCGTATAAGTCATATGAGTTCACGGTGTGGGGAAATAGTACCATCAAGTGTAAGTCCACATACTTGATGGCGGAAGATTTTATCGACATCGGGTTTGATGGTCCTTCCTCGCCTGACTTTAGTGTATACGAGCCGGTTATCAAAGACAGTTTGTTCAAAAAGTTGCAAACCGAATATGCGAAAGGCTACGGTCGTTGTATGTGGGATCGAACCGCACGTCTCATCCTCCGGCGAACGATCCAAGAGACCGGAGAGTTTTCGGAGTTTATCATTCCGCAAGATAGTATCAAGCGTCAGGATGACGGTTCATGGATAGCGACCTATTCTGATGTGGCGGACAAAGCCTGCACGCATTATTCGTATTCCGTGCGTATTGACCAGTCCAAGTCCGACCTGCATGTACAAGACTCCACACAGTTGCAACCAAAGGTCATAAGTGGTCCGAGTCTCTATTTCGACGAAGCGGCTACCATCACCTCCTTTACGGCGAGTGAGGGAGATGCTGTGGGACATCATAAACGCGGAGTCAAGCTGGAGTGGATGGCGTCCTCTACGGCGGTAGATCAATATGTGCTGCGCCGTGTAGCGAAGAATAGTGATGCAGCGCCGGACACGATTTACATCGGTTTGGACAATAATTTCTTTGACGAGACAGCTGTGCCGAACCAACGATATACTTATTCGATCACGGCGATATATGACTGCAACGGCAAGTCTTCACGCAACAGTGCCGAGGCGGTAGGTTGGCGTAGTCCGTACGGTGAGATTAGCGGTAGTGTCCTGATGCCGGATAACAGTGGTATGGCAGGCGTTACCGTAACAATTACGGGTGATGGGTTACCGGTTACGGGTTTACAGTGCGTCACCGATCCTACCGGCACCTTTAAATTCGACAGCTTGACATACAATATAGCCACAGGCTCTAATTATTCGATTATCCCGACGCATTCGTATGCGGTGTTCAGTTTCAATAATACCACAGCTCCGACGGCTTCTATCGGCCTATCGACGGATAATGCGGTGGTGGAAGGCCTCAATTTTGCGAACACTTCTACTGTGCGTCTGACGGGACGGGCATTGTATAAGTACTCGACCATTCCGGTAGCCGGAGCTATGTTCACGCTCAACGGCGACACCGTTCGTCGCAACGGAGCACCGGTGAAGACCGGCACGGATGGTAATTTCGAATTGACGCTGTCCAAACGTCAACCGTATGTCTTGCGTATCGTCAAACACGGTCATACCTTCGAGGGCGACGGTATCTTGCGTTTAGAGCAGGGTAAGGATACCTTCACGCTGGATGCTCCGGAAGACGGTGTGCGGTTCTACGATATGACCACAGTGCGCCTTGTCGGTCGCGTAGCCGGTGGTATCGACCAGCGCGACCTGCCCGAAGCCTTCGGTTTGGGAACGAACAACTTAGGTGATGACCTGCAACTGGTGCTCCAGCTGGAGGGTGATAACATCGCGCAGATAGTGCATGACCCCAATGACCAGACGCGCGACACCGTACAACAACGCGTTCAGTATGCATCCGTCAAGGGGGACAAATCTGCGGTTGTCACCAATACGCTCTTTGAGAAGAAGCGTATCACGATTCAGCCGGATCCGAAGACGGGAGAGTATGCCGTGGATTTATTCCCTGTCAAGTACAAAGTGGTACAGGCTACCGCCAAAGGTTACGCTACGCTTTTTGCCGCAGGGCAGGGCAGTGAGGTCATCGACCTGACGAATGCGCCGCTGGATGTGACGAAGAACTATTATAATCAGGATAGCGCGATATACAATGCCATGTATGACCGCATCTACCGTTCGCCTGTCAAAGTGCATCTCAAGCAACTCCTATATGGTATGGAGCAAGACGGATACGGCGAACCCTCTATCTCGGTCAGCGGATTCGACCTGTCCCGGAAAGAGAAAGTACAACTGTACACCAAAAACAGTGACGGCACCGTCACTTATACCTTGGGGCACCCGCTCTTCCAGTACAACCGCCGCTATCAGTTTGAAGCGGAGGCATTCGAAGATTATTATTACAACAATGACGAGACAGCCAAACCGGACCGTGTTCCGCAACGAGGAGGCAAGGTAATCGTCCATAACGGTATGCATAGCGCTACGGAGCAACTGCCGTACGAGCTCGACCGCTTGGGTAAAAACAGCAATGTATGGCTGTTGGTAGATCATATCCAGACCCAGACCTACGGTGAAGATGCACTCAGTACGGTCAGCATCGCCCTGGAGCAAGAAGGCAACACGGTGGAGACAGACGCCTTCCAAGCCTTTGTGATAGGAGATGTCATTCAGGCGAACGAACTGACCACTGCCGATGCGGATATTACGCTGCTCGACATCATCCGTGACCCGGGAGGAAACGGTAGCTCCGCATGGGTGGAGAACGGTACCACGTATAACTACGGCTATACCGAGAGTTATGACTGGAAAGGCGGTATCAAACTTACTCCGAAATACGGACTGAACATATCGAATGATATCGGTATTGTCACAGCGCCGTCCGGTGCCGGTTCGTATATCGGTAGCAATTATACGTCCAGCAAGCAGTTGTCCTTCACTATTCCTATCACGCACGAATGGGCATGGGGCTATAAATATTCTTATACCTTCACCACCACCGATAAAATCTCCACATCGTCCAGCCATGCCAAAGCCGGCGTAGGTTCGAATGCGGATGTGTTCGTCGGCGTGATGAATAGTCAATTGACCGGTAAAGCGAAGTCTATCGCCGTCATCAATGATACCATCTTCCAGACGCGTCAGCCGGCTATTCAGGCAGGCACGATGCATGTGCTCGCCAGCGGTACCGGCGCAGACAACAAGCCGTATTACCTCGTGACGGGTGAAAAGGTCGTCATGGGTTCCGGTATCACGAATAGCTTCGCCTATTCGCAGTATTATATTATGGAGAGCGTGCTCCCGCAGCTGGCGATGCAGCGTCAGAACCTACTAACAATATTCCCGGACTCGGCTTCCGCGCAAGCGGCTGCGAATGCATCGGATGACGTCGTATATTGGTATATCGATTCGTTGACGAGCGTCAGTCTGCATGACCCGCTGGCGAAAGACTCGTATCGGATGATATTGCCGACTAATAGCACGAAGGCCTATCCGAACCGCGTGGCTGCAATCGATAATATCATCCAGAAATGGTGTACTATCCTTATCTATAACGAGGCGGAGAAAGTAGCGGCGCGTCAGTCCGGTCAACATGTAGGTACCTATTCCGTCAATGCCGGAACAACCCTCTCGCACTCCGACAGTTATTCGGCTACTGCCAACTACAACGAACTGCCGCAAGGAATGGGATTAATCGGTAAGAACGCCGCTTCGGCTGCTACCTCCAATGCCCAAAATCTTCTCAAGGATGCTATCAAAAACTTCAGCGCCTTCTGGGGTAGTGATAGTAAGAAACGCTTCGGAACCACCATCACAGATGCTATCTCGGCCATGTTCAAGGACGAGAAGAACCCGAACGGAAGCGGCCAAAAGACACAGTCGCAGTTAGGTACGGTGACGAACACGTCCAAATGGACGATGAGTTTCGATCCCGTGCTGGATTTCAATTCCGATGCGCGTACGTCGAATGAAAAGACCGTCAAGAAATCCTGCGGTTTCACCATCGTGCCGGATGCGCAGGGCGATATCACCGTTTCGGTCTATCGGGCAGAGGTGGATAGTCTGTGGAAGGCCACGACCGGTACTATCGTCAGCAAAGTGGGCGAGTCCAACAACGACGATATACTTTACGGTTCGTACGTCTTCTTCACGCAAGCGGGCGCTACCTATTGCGTACACGAAAAAGAGGAGAAGACGCAGTTCTACAACAAAGGTACGGTCATCAACAACGGGACGATGGCTTTGGCTCTGCCTGAACTGAGCATCGACCGCCATGAGGTAAGCAATGTGCCGGCGGATCAGCGCGCCGTCTTCCATATCGAACTCAAGAACGAAGGACAAGTGCAATACGGTCTGGCGAACACCGGAACGACCTTCTCGCTCTCCCTCACGGGTGACAGCAACCCTCACGGCGCGAAGGTCTATATCAACGGTGCACCGCTCGTGCAAGGACTCGACTATTTCCTCACGCCTGGACAATCCATCACGCAAGTGCTGGAGGTGGAACGAGGCGAAGTGGATGACTACGACAACCTGACCCTCTATTTCAGACTTGCCGACTGCCCGAAGACCTATGCGATGCTGCAGTTCTCGGCGCACTTCATGCCGGAATCCAGTCCGGTCAGCATCGAGATGCCGCGTCAGAACTGGGTGATGAATACCCTCTCGCCGCACGATTCTATCGGATACTACCTGCCGGTGGACATCGGCGGATTCAATATCCATCATAAGAACTTCGACCATATCGAGTTCCAATATAAACTCTCCACGGAGAGCGAGGAGAAATGGGTGAACCAATGTTCGTTCTACGCCAGCGACAGCCTCTATGCACTCGCTACAGGCAATAAAGCGATGATTGAGAACGGACGTATTCCGCAGTTCCGTTTCTACGGTGAGCGGGACCCGATGGAGCAGCAATATGACCTGCGCGCCGTCTGCTTCTGCCGCTACGGTTCGGGATTTGTAACGAAGGCTTCGCCTGTTATCCGTGGAACGAAAGACACCCGTCCTCCGCGTGTGTTCGGCGATCCCGAACCGGCGAATGCCATCCTCGGTATAGGCGACCATCTGTTGCTGCGGTTCAATGAACCGATAGCCGGTAATTACCTCGATGAGGATAATAACTTCCAACTCCTCGGCATCACCAACCATACCGGTATCTCCGCCTCGACGGCAATCCTGTTCAGAGGAACGGCTGATTCGTATGCCGCCTCCTCCGTGGAGCGTAGTCTGACCGACAAATCCTTCACGGTGGAGATGATGGTGAAGCCGACGTCTCCGTACAATGATGAAGTATTCTTCACCCACGGTGACAAAGGCAAAGGATTGATCTTCGGAAAGACCGCTGATAACCGCCTCTATGCGCAGATAGGGGACCTCACGACGTACTACTCTAAAAAGTTGGCAGACCCGATGTTGGCCTTCACGCGTGTGGCTGTCACCTATTCCAAAGAGAAAGGTTTCTGCTTCTATGTAGGTACGGTAGATATGACCGAACCGTCAGCACTGCCTTCGAAAAACATCGAATACTCCCTCTCTGCACCGCTCATCTTCGGTCAGGGCTATGCGGGTCAGATGCTGGAGGCACGCGTATGGACCAAGGCATTGACGTTCGAAGAGATAGCCGCCACTTATGACCATTACCTGACGGGATACGAACAAGAGTTATTGGCTTACTATCGCATGAGCGAAGGTAAGGGTGAATTGGTGAAAGACCATGCACACGGTGCTACGCTCTCGTTGCACGGTTGCACATGGAATAAACTGCAAGGCTTCTCGGTTCAACTGGCTAAAGAGCAGCGTGTCAAGTTGATAGGCGACCTCTTCGGACGCTCCAAAGCGTATGATGCTACCCTTATGTTCTGGTTCCGCACCACGGACAATGCTGCCGAGCGTGCGAACCTCTTCAGTGCCGGACGTACGGATGATAAACACGGCGCGCTCATCGCGCTGGAGAACGGTAACATTGTACTGTGCTCCGACTCGCTCACCTGGATCGGTTCTGTCAACTATGCCGACGGCGAATGGCATCATGTCGTGCTGTCTATCAACCGCACGTATAACAACGCCGCCCTGTTTGTGGACGGCAGTCTGATTCAGACTTTCCCCGCAACCGTTGCAGCCGGTGCGCAAGGCGATATGTACTTGGGAGGTAACTTCGCCGGTAACATCGATGAGTTCGCTGTGTTCGAGCAAGCACTGCCGAAATCGCTTGTGGAGGCGTATGACAACATCGCTCTCGTGGGAGACGAGATGGGTCTGATTGCTTACCTGCCGTTCGAAGAGCAGTTCCTCAACCCCAACGGCAAACTCGAACAACGCTTCTCTATCAACGACCGTCGTCAGTTCAAAGATCCGGCTACCGGCAAGGTGATAGACAAAATACTGCCACTCGTAAAAGGCGACATCACGGCACTGGCAGATAAGACGCAGAACGCACCTGTCACCAGTCACGGGGCATTGACCAAACTGAACTTCGACTGGTCGTTCAACGGCGATGAACTGATGATTAACCTCAATATGCTTGACCGCGAGATTAACAAGCAGTCTATCTATGTCACTGTGCGCGATGTGGAAGACCTCAACGGCAACCCGATGCGTTCGCCTATCACTTGGACCGCTTTTGTGGATCATAACAGTCTCAAATGGGCAGAAAAACAACTGACTATATGGGGTCGATACGGCATGGAAGATTCGAATAACTACACCGTCACACAGATCATCAACATGAGCGGTAAGCGCCATACGTATAAGATTGAGTCGTTGCCCGACTGGCTTACTGTGGATCAAACTTACGGTACGATAGAGCCATTAGGCGAGTTGTCTATCAAACTGGTATATAAGCAGCCTATGCCGGTAGGTAAGTATGGCGACCTTATCTACGTCGTGGACGAAGATGGTTTGGCGGAACCGCTGCAAATCGAATACATGGTAGAAGCCTTCCCGCCATACATCGATGTGGACGAATCCAAATACCCGCTGAACATGTCCATTTGCGGTCAGGTGAAGATAAACAATATCTACGACTCCGACGAGAACGATATCATCTATGCGATTTATCGCAACGAGTGTATCGGCAAAGCCAACGTGGACTACGATAACACCGCTAATACCTCCAATGTCTATCTCACGATCTTCGGTAACGAAGCGATGACGGGTAAGACGGTGAATTTCATCCTATGGCAGGCATCCACCGGGCGTACATATAACCTGATTGTCGATCGGGATGTACAGTTCCGTGCAGGTGATGTCCATGGTTGCGGAAACGAAGCACAGGTACTCTTCACCACCGGTGGTAGTGAGACACAGAATATCGACATCTATTCCGGTTGGAACTGGATATCGTTCAATCTGAACCTCAATGAAACCACAGGTATAATTCGTAATATGCTGACGGCGAACGAACCGTGGAAAGAAGGCGACCTCATCAAGAACCCCTCCACCCAGCAGTTCGTCACTTATTCGGAGGCCATGGATGCCTTCCTCGGTACTATCAAGACCTTGAACTACCGCGATATGTATATGATGTATGCCGCCGGTGGCAATACGATGCATATCAGTGGTGATCCGCTGCCGGAAGACAAGATGGAGATCACGGTTAAGGGTGGTGGCGAATGGAGTCCGATGCCGTGCTTGTTACAACAAGCAACGACCATCACCGAAGCCTTCGCCGGCTATTATGACAATGCCACTCCGGGTGATATGGTGAAGGCACATAATCGCTTCGCCGTCTTCTCGCCCGACCGCAAATGGGTAGGTGACCTCACTGCTTTCCGTCCGGGCGAAGGATACTTCTTCAAGCGCCTTGCTGAATCAGATGTAACGATCAAGTTCTACAGCAAGGCCGCTAACGCGCCGCAACGCGCTCCGAAGTTCAACGGCAAAGCCGCTACGAACATGACGATGATCTGTACGGTTGAAGGAGTGAATGAATTAATGAATGAGGGAGTTAAGGCGTTCAGCGGTGATGAACTCGTAGGTATCGCAACGCCGATTGAACTGAACAACGAAACGCTCTACTTCTTAACGGTTTCGTCTGACTTTGCTGACGAACTTCGCTTTGAAACAGAAGATGGGACTCCGCTTCGTGCCGAGCTGCCTATTCGATACACCTCTGATGCCCATCACGGTTCGTTAAAGGCTCCTATTATCCTGAAACCCGGCGAGACCAGCCGTCCGTATAAGATCATCGAAGATCAACATGTAGTAATCATTAAAAATGGCGAAAAGTATGATATCGATGGAAAAAAACTTCAATAAACTGCTGCTTACTGCCTTGCTCATCGGGGCAGTAGGCAGTGCTATCGCAGGCACTCCTTGCGGTACGAACCTGGAGTACGAACTGGACGGCACTACGCTTGTCCTCACTTCACCCGACCCCACGCAAGCGGCAACGATTAATTCGCAGGCGTTTATGGGGCGTATGGATTTCACGGATGTCGTCATACCTGATAACGTGACTGAGATAAACACGAGAGCCTTTAAGAATTGTACTGCCCTTACAAGTGTAGTCATTCCGCCTTCTGTTACTTTAGTCGGTGAGCAAGCTTTCTATGATTGTTCCGCACTTGTAAGTGTACTCTGTCGTCCTACCAGCGCCCCTACGTTAGTAGCAGATGCTTTCACGGGCTGTCATGCAAGTCTGCAGATATGTGTGCCTAAGTTAGGAGGTACGGATGGGTATAACTCTTCGGATTGGAACACCAGTTATGGAGAAAAACTAAATCTCTGTTTTCTCGACGAACGTGACGATGAGGAGACTACCGCCGGTCAGATATCGACCTTTCGAACGCAATCTACACCCGCTGTCTTTCTCTTCCGTACGCTTCGCAAGGCAGGGTGTTTCAATACCCTGACCTTGCCGTTCAATGTATCCAACTTGGCAGACTCGCCCCTTGGCGGAGACAACGTAGAGGTCTATACCTTCACCGACGCTGCTGTGGAGAATGGAACGCTGGTCTTTGACATCACGAAGGTGAACATCAACCGCCTCGAGGCAGGTGTGCCCTACCTGATCCAATGGAACAACACCGGCGAAGTGATTACGCGTATGGACTTCACGGACATAGACGGTTGGGACGGTGACAACACCGCCGAGACCACGAACGGTGCAGGACAAGTGACGTACCATGGTTTTTACGGTAGGACGCACATTGACGATGCTACCAACGGCACGCAGCACCTCAACCTCTTCCTTGGCGGAAACAACACCCTCTATTGGCCTACCGACGGAGATATCGCATCCGCTAAAATGCTTGGTTTCCGCGCATGGTTTCAGGTAAGTACAGTGGCTTCATTCGCTCCCGTTCATCGAAACATGCCCGCCTCCTTCCGCATCGTTTCTACCCCTACGGACATGGATCAAATTACTAATGACCAGTTACCAAAGACCAATAAGATTATCGAAGATGGCCATTTAATCATTATTAGAAACGGAGAGAAATACTCCATAAACGGACAGAAACTATGATGCAGAAACACTATATCGCTCCGCGTACAGAAATAGTTTTTGTACTGCAAACAGCCTCCCTCCTCAGTTCCAGCGGAGAACGCACCACTCCTATTGGGGGAGGGGATACTCAAACGAATGCTTGGTAAATTAACATCTGTTTAATCTGATAAATCTGTGAAAAAATGAAAAAATATCTGTATTATGTAATCTGTATTTTGTCAGTGCTAACGGTCTTTTTCGCAGGGTGCAAGGATAAGAACGCTCCCGAATCGTTCAATGGCAACGTAGCACGTCCTACATGGACCGCTCCCGGAGTGAGTGACATTACCTCCTCCATGACAGCGGTCATCAAGGTGGATCTCAAGGCGCAGTACCCGGAAACAGCTGCCGACTGGCAACCTAGCGTCAACGATCTCCTTGCCGCTTTCTCCGGCGAGACTTGCCTTGGCGTGGCTCAACCGCAAGACGGCTTGTTCTTCTTGTATATAGCGGCTCCCGTAACCGGTAACCCATCATCGGTGACCCTTCGCTACTACTGCGCGCATTACAAGAACCTCTTCGAAGCCAAGGACGCTTTCCGCTTCATCAACGATGACCACCTTGGCACCATTGCCGAACCGTTCATCCCTGCCTTTGTCTGCGCTCCGTAACTCGTAACCCCTAACCCCAATCAGGCTCACTTCATGGTGGGCCTTTTTTATATGTTGGAGAGAAGCCATCTACCTACGGTCTACCTCTTTCTGTCACGTTTGTTCGCCCTGACCAAGCAGCTGCGCCCTGCTCTCTACCTGCCGGTGGCTGCAGCTACCTCCAATCGCGTTCGAACGAAGATATTGGAATTAATCGGAGTAAAACCTCAAATATCTTCGAAGTATAACTTCAAAAATCTTCGGAATTATTTGCATATATCAAAAAAAATGCGTATCTTTGCACTCGATTTCAAAAGTGTTCTTTTTCCCGTTTGGAGCAACCGCTTGTGGCCGTACATTTCAATGTCCTACAACAGACCACTCCGCCCCGCTACCGCCTCGACCTAAAATCGAGGTTTTATAAGACCTAATAGCATCAAAAAGCGCGTGATTAGCGCGTGATAACCGGGTGGTTACCGCGTCATTAGCCTGTTATTCGTACGACGTAAAAGGGAGGAAGAGGGTCTGAAAGCATCCGCCAAGTTTGGCGGATTGACACTATAAATATACTACAAAAAACATGCCATTCTATGACAAAAGTTAAGTTACATGCACCCGTGGCAGAAATGCACGGAGAATTTGAGAAAAATAGCGGAATTATCATGCGCCAAAAGAAGTATCGCGCACCCAACGGCGCGGTCCTCAAAGTCGGCGTGCAGGAGTCTTACAAAATTGCCCATCCGCGCGATTTTGACAGAACACCCGCACAAGGCGCCGAACTTGCCAATATGCGCTCTTTTGGCGAAGTCAGCCATATGACGACCGAAATCATCCGTTCCGAGCGCTACACCGACGAAGAACTCGACGCGATGACACCCGAAGAGCGCACACACGTATCCGAACTACGCCTCCAATTGGAGAACTATCGTACCCGTTTCTATGCCCAGTTCAAGAAACCAGACCCGGAAGCACCTTTCGAGAAAAAACTGCGTCCCGGAGCATCCAAACTCTACCGTAAGCAGTATTCCAAACTCGACACATTCATCCAAGCCCTCCTTCGCCAAAAAACAGCAATAAACAACTAAAAATCCCGCAAATCCTTGCATAAGTGGGATTTTTTTTGTACCTTTGCACCCGAATTATTGTACTAAAGAGAAATGAAATTGATAGACACCATTAAAAGAAATGAACTGTACAGCGAGATTAGAGATCCGCAGCCTTCTTATTTCCTTCTACAAGGAGATTTCCGGACATATGTGCGATATTATCTTACTGCTACTATCTCAATCCCATGGTACGCTTACCTTATATTTGCCGCAATGATCTTGGGAGTAATAATGGTCGGCGAATGGGTGTTAGCCCTCATCATATTGGGTGTCTGTATACTTATTATCTTGGGCTTGGCGCTTTTTACCGCATCTTCATTCCAGAAAATAGCAGATAAGGGAACTTACATCGGCTTTGATGAAAATGGTGTGGGGTATTGGGTGCCGGTACAGGATGCCGAAGAAGATGAGGAAGACAAAGAAGACGATGATGAGGGAAAGATTCATGTGAATCTGGCAGTCTCTGCACCTTGGTATGAATTGGATGAAATCAAGGTGTTTGATTCCTTTTTAATGTTTAAGTTCGTTTCTACAAGTGAATTAGGACTTGTCTTTATCCCCATGGAATCAATTGAGAATGCGGGAGTAAATGTGGACGAGGCATTAGAGAATATTCTGGCCTATTGGAAGCAACATGCCCAAGACAAGCCTGTAGGTCAAAAAGACCGCAGACTCATTTGGGTTATCATTGTTATCGCTATTCTGGCTCTGAGATTCATTCTCAAATATCTTAAATATAGTAATGTATAATATGCGCGTAGCGATTGGATTTCGCGTATGAAGTAATTATGATTATGAAAAAGACCATTCAAAACATAGCAGGCTATGTGTTGGGCGGAGTGATGTTCGTTGGGCTTTTACCGACGATTATGTGGCTGGCATCAGGAATGCCGGACATGGCTGTACATATCGG
>DEIW01000027.1:13748-16188 GCA_002352705.1 Bacteroidales bacterium UBA2764
GTGTGGACTATTGTCTATATGAAGCGTCGTGGAAAAGGCAATCCGATGGATGCGTTCGGACATGAGGTGGCTCCGCGCACGCAACATCTGATGACAGATGGACCTTATCGTCTCAACCGCAATCCAATGTTGACAGGGACACTTGTCTATCTCGCGTCATTTATCGTCTGGCTATGGACGTGGCAAGCTTTGCTTGTTTGGGTTATCTTCGTGGCTATCATGATAGTACAAGTACTGAGCGAAGAGAAACGGCTGCGCCGTGATTTCGGCGAGGAATATGAAGCTTATTGCCGCCGTACCGGCCGGTTTCTGCCATGGACATGTAAAAAATGAACTTCCAGATTTTCGGCAGCGAAAAAGCCCCGACGTTATTGCTCATTCCCGGATTGGGAGTGTCGTACGAGATATTCCTTCCTCTCATTCGTTTGGTGGAAGAGCGGTTTCGTATCATAGCCGTGGAGGTGGACGGTTTTACGCTTGGCAAGCACACATGCTTCACCTCTGTTGACGACCAAGCTTCGCAAATCATTGCCTATGTGCAAGCGCATTGCGACGGACATTTGGATTGCGCCTATGGGCTCTCGCTTGGCGGCAAAATCCTTTCGCGTATCTTGGAGCGCAACGTATTGACCATTGACCATGCTATCCTTGACGCGGCTCCTTTGCTGCCCTTGCCCAAATGGCTCGTCAATCCTTTGCGGCACTACCAGGCAATCAATGTCTGGACTTGCTACCACTGGACGGGATTTTGGAAAGCCGTCTTCCGCAACCACTATTTCGACGTGCTGCTGGACGAATGCAAGAAAACATGGCCGTGGGGTGGCAGACAGGCCGTCTTAGATGGCTACAAGTCCGTTTATACCAATAAGTTGGAATCTATCTCCGGCAATGACATCCATTTCTGGTATGGCACGAAAGAAGCGTTTGTCGCCAAACCGCAAGCGAAACATCTGCTTTCGCTTTATCCTCAGGCACATGTCGAGATTTTCGAAGGCATGAACCATGGTCAGCTCCTTGTCGATCGTCCGGAAGAGATAGTCCAACGAATCATTCAAATATTGAAATGGAGTTAAACAGAAAGAAATGACGATACAAGAAGCCATCCAAGTCCGCCATAACCGACGGCTGTCAATCAGCAGAAGTTCCTCTTTGTGCTGCATGACAACAACCGCGTCGAGGCGAAACCGAACTATTTGCTTATCGGTAGCTACGTCCATACCGACCTTGGCATCGTCAAGTACCATTTCGAGATAGGAGCAGGTAAGGAAAATTTTGAATGGATAACTTTGTAGCCGAATTGGCGCATTATGTAAGAGGACATTAAAAGAAATGATTATGACATAATACGAAAAAATGCTTCATAACTTGCCGTATGACTACACGGACAAGGAGGTTCAAGCGAACATCCTGCGGGCGTATTACGCCATGCGGGATCTCAATCAATGCGGTGCATGGGACATGGACGAACTGCATCGTTGCATCCACGCGCTCAGAGAAGGGCGCGATAGATGGCGTAATCTTTGTCGAGAAAAACATTGAATACAATCGTTTTGAGGTTCTTTCTTGGAAACTGTTTCACCGTGCTGACGGCTATCTCTGCCGCCCGTTGGTTGGGAAAACGGAACACACCCGTGGAGATGCAGCAGAAGGCGATACTCTCCAAGCCGTTCTCCTCTGCCAGTTCCATACACCGGCGGTAACACGATGCCAACTGCTCCTCCTGCTGCTTGGTCGGCCGGTCGTCCGTTACAATCGGTCCGACGGTGTGCAGCACGTACTTGGCAGGCAGGTTGTAGCCACGTGTGATGAACGCATCGCCTGTCGCTAACAGCCGCCCTTGCATGTGGTCGTAGCACGCCTTGCGCAGTTGCAGACCTGCCGCCGAATGGATGCAGTTGTCAATGCAGTTGTGCAGCGGCGACCAGCAACCTAAGGCCTGCACGTTGGCTGCATTCACGATAGCGTCCGCCTGCAAACGGGTGATGTCGCCCTGCCAGAGCAGAAAAGGACTGCTCTCAGCGTCGGACTTCAGACTTTCTATTGTCACCACTCCTTTGTCCGCTGCCTGCGCTTGCAGTTCCGCGTCCTGCATGGCGAGGAACTCCTCAGGCAGTTCTTTCGGCTCCCACACATTCATCAACACCCGCAGCAGCCGTTGACGCTCGCCCGGCGAAGACGGTATCCGGCAACGGACTTGCTCGTCCGCCGCCAGATACGCAATGCTCTTTTCTATGTTCGCCTGTCTGTCCATTATTTCTCGCTGCAAGCTTTCGGGAACCCGAACTTGCCGTTCTCGTTTTTCCACTCCTCACGGGCAGGAATCACCTCCGTCACATCCCAGTGCTTTTTTTATTGGTTGTTTTTCAAAATCCGCTGCAAAATTACTGCTTTTTTTTCATTCCCACAAGAAGGCACGCGAAAGTGGCTTACTTACCAAAAA
>DEIW01000189.1:0-578 GCA_002352705.1 Bacteroidales bacterium UBA2764
GACATTGGACCGACTATACATCGGGGATTGAAAGGTGAAAGGATTGAGACAGTACAAAACAGTGCGTTGGTAGGGCTATGCGATTTAACTGTATGCGTGCAGTCCGCCAAGGAGGTACGAAACGCCAAAATACGTGAATAGTACGAAAAAGAACGCCACAATGCTCATCACGTGGTAAGCCACCTGCGATTTGGGATTTTTAACCGCAAACCTATGACTTATTATCGGCCAATGGAGGAGGGCAGCATAGACAAGCATGGTGACAAGCGCCCATGTCTCTTTCGGGTCCCATCCCCAATACCTTCCCCAAGACATATTCGCCCACACGGCACCGATAAAAATACCTGTAGTAAGGCAGAAGAGAGCCGGGTAGAGCAACACTTGGGAGAGGGTCATTAGACTCTCACGCCATTTGGCTACACTTAATCCTAATATACCATTTATCATAATGATGGCAAAGAGCGTGTACGCCAGCATGATAACCGACACATGAATACCCAAAAGCGGCGTCTGGAGAACGGGCTGTAAGGGAGGCTTGGGCGTCGCCACTTTTGTCATGACGGCTGCCAGTGCAATGA
>DEIW01000189.1:624-7574 GCA_002352705.1 Bacteroidales bacterium UBA2764
TGGCTATAAAACAAGCCGAATACAAGCCGCTTCGCTGTCCGAAAACCGATTGTTTCAACTTCGCCCGAAAAAGCGTATTCTTCTGAAAGAAAAAACCGATCATTGCAATGAGCAGCAAAGCATACCCTGTATAAGTGACCCCTATTCCCCATGGATCGTAGTTGTAAGATAATACAACTCCCATTTGATCACTGTCATAATCCGATTGGCAGAAACGCCAGCCGTGGTATTTGAGCGGTTTGTTCATGCGGACGAAACCGGAATCTACCGACTTGAGCACTTCGCTATAAGATGACTGCCCTGCGGGATGATTGTTTGGTTTGCGCGATTGGTTGCGATCCAAGAGCCGCAGCTCAGTCACATAATCCACAGGCGTCTCGCCGTCTTCGGCATAGACTACCTGGAAATTCCAAAGAAACAGTGAGACCGACTTATCATGTGCCGTAAGCGTCTCAGCCTTATCATTACGAAGATGAATCTCTCCCTGTACTCCCCAAAAATGCGTTACACATGCTCCGATAAGCATGATTATCAGAGCGATGTGTAACAGCATTGTCATGGGCTTAGATCGCATTGATGAAAGCAACGACTGCATCTCTGTCTTCTTTTGAGAGTTTATAGAACTGCTGGGTAGGATAGTAGGCATCACTTTGATTACTGTATCCATGCCACATGATAGCTTCTATGACATTGCGGGCACGCGTATCATGCAACCGCGCCTCGTATGTATCTCCTGTTGCCTGACGGTGGAGTCCGCGTCCCCAGAGCGGTGTGGTACGGCACCAGCCGGTACGGATATCATTCTTCATGCAGAGTTTATGCTGTACCATATCGGTGTACGGCCAGATTGTCTGGTTCTGATAACGCGGCATCTGCGCCGTGAAGCCCTTGAAATTATTCGGGTCACGGATCTCATCCTGTCCTGTTTTCCACGAAGGACGATGGCAATAGTCACAACCGATCTGGGTAAACAGTTCCTTACCGCGAAGCACTTTCTTATCCGTCACGTCGCGCGCTGCCGGAACAGCCAGACCGCGGTGCCAAACCATGACTTGGGTGAACTCATCATCGGTCATCTCAGCCGGAAGGGTCTTGGAAGTCAGATAGGTATAGATATCTTTCTTCACATCACCGGTAGCCCACTCGGGATGCTCGCCCTTCGGATCAATGGTCTTGATGAAATCAGGGAAAGCGGCTTGTACCTCCGGGTCAATCGAAGCGCATGTAGCATACACACGTCCGTCAAGGTCAAGGTAATGGTACTGGCGGTCAGAACGGGTGACATTGGTGATATTCCAGATAGCGTTAGCTCCTGCCGCATCCATGATAGGTCCGCGGGTAAGGGCATAGGTGAAACGCTTGGGCCCCCATTGCGGGTCGTTCTTATAATAACCTGTATTCTGGAAGTCTCCGTTCCAGAAAGCGGGGTTGAGTCCGTTCGTGAGTTTGCCGTCCTGTGCCTCTTTGGCATATTGATCAATGATATCCTGATCGGGAATGGCATCGAGGAGTCCGGAGCCATAGACTCCGATTGTATTCTCCAACCGCACGGCATACCCTCCGTCGAGGAGCGCTATGTCGGTGTTGATATCGGATCCGGATTCCTTTTTAGGCAGTTGCGAAAGCGCCGTACGGAACTCCGCCTTAGCGGAATAGATGGCGGATGTAGGGATAGTGACCTCCGGATAGCGGAGTTCGTATTTCTCACCGTCTGCAAATTGATTGCCGTGCTCATCGGTAACCGTTTTCCACTCTACGTTGATTTGCGAGGGGTCGATAGGTGCTTTGAAGGGAGCAACGCCGAAAAGTTGCGGCATACCTGCTACCCAGGACACATACGGTTCGCTCGGCTTCGAGGGGTCATACAATACAAGGAGGGTACCATTTCCTACGTGACGCGCGTCATATTTACCTGCGGGAACCGAAGTACCATGCGAATAGTTAGGATGGCAATGCTGGCAGGATGCACGCACATAGACTGGTCCTAAGCCATGCTGGCGTCCGGTAGGGTTGGTGACATATTCAGTCTCGGCAACCTGGTCGCCCTGCGTGAATTTTTGGTCGGAACCTACCGCTTCAGTAGCGGGTGTAGGTTGACGGAAAGCCATAGCAGACGTGATAGTGGTGGTACCTGTTTTACCGCCGGTGTAATACCAGTCGGGCATGTCTGTCTGGGGGGTATCACCTCCCGAGCTTTCGGATTTGCATCCTACCAAAGCCGCTGCTGCGAGAGCCATTAAAAATAAAAATGATTTTTTCATAAGAATCTATTATTTTACGATAATTGCTTTAACCTGCTTAGAGAGCAGAATTCCTACTTTCTCTACAGCCTCCATTGCGGCTTTGACCTGCGGGTTATTTTGGGCTGTGCTCTCGAAATCTTTGATAGCTTCGATAGCAGCTATGGCGTCCTCGATTGCTTTGCGAACCTCTGCATCCACCTTCGGATCCTGGCTGTAGATATAATTAGAGATGGAGTAATCGCCTGCCTGTGAACCTTCGTAGGAATTCTTGATAGAACGGATATTATCTGCGAAATCGCGTGTAGAGGTGCAGCTATACGGAGACTCGATATAGTCTCTCTGTGTATCGGTATTGCTCAGATAAGGGTTACCCATCTTTAGTCCGGCTACTTCATCGGCAATATTCACGCATCCGTCAACTATTTCCTCTGCCGCATGCTGATAGGATTTGTAGATAGAGCCCGCCTTGCCGGCATTAATCATATATTCGCCGTAGTTTTCCTCATAACTCATTGACTCACCATCCTCGGTGATGATTGCCTCTTTTGCAGCGGATACTTCTCCTGCCCAGCTATCCTCAATCAGGATGGCCTGCTGCACAAGGTCCGTAACAACGCCCAGCAGATAAGCAGCTTCTGCTTTGGAGAGATTGGTAGCGTGCGGTTTGCCGGTACCGACAGCGCGTCCACCTTGCTCTACTGATTCGAAGAGCATATATTCTGCTGCATGGAAGCCTTGCAGCGACGGACCGAGGTTATTCTTGACATAAGCCACTCCGTCTGCCTCAATGTCTTTCATCTGGTCAAGGTTTTTGAGGAGCGAACTCATAGCTGTGAAATCGAGAGGCCATGTATCGATATGGGGGTCGATATTATGCGCAGCGGCAGGTCCGTAAAGGAACGCTTCGCTTTGTTCCCAATACTTACGCATGGCGCGCCAGGCTTGTCCGGCTTCTTCCATCGTTTGGGTGTAATCTTTTCCTTCGACAACAGCGGTATTAATCGCCTGTACTTTTGCCAAGAGGATTAGACCTTCATCTGCCATTGCACTGTAGGTGGCAATAACGGTGTTGTTCACATACGGAGTTATCGCACGCTCCAGCGCCTCTTCTTTGTCCGAATTGACGTCGGAACTTCCTCCATTTTTGCATGCGGCCATTCCTATGACGCATGCGGCACATAGTGCCAATTTAAAAATCTTTGTCATAATACGTAATTTGTTGTTAATAAATAATTATTTAGTGTTGTCTTATAGCCTTCGTATTCTCCGCTTCAGGAAGGATTATAACTGGTAAAATCCGGCATATACGATGCCCACGGCAATCTGAGGTTCGTCATTGTATAGTTTCCCTCGCGTACCGTCCGTGCGCGTTCCTTTTTTGAGGATGCCGTATGAGAACTCAGCCTTCACCCCTATCTGTTTGATAGGGAAATAGTTGATTCCCACGGCTGCGCGGTGCCGTCCGCACCACGCCGCTTTATCGGTGAGTTGGCCATCATATTTGAACATGGAATCGTAATAATCATAGCGCGCGAAAACATAGAACTGTTGTTTTTTCTCAACGAGTTTTCTGTTAAGGGAGAAGAAATCATATCCCGCTTCGATACCTGCTGCGAGTGCATCGGAAGCCACATCCTGTTTCTTGGAAACACTTTCGCGGCGCATGTTGTTCTTGTTGTACTGCGAGATAAGCGCAGCATCGCTAAGATGCCCGTATGTGAAACTACCGCGGAGAATAATGCCATGATCCTTGTATTGGAAATCAAATGCCCCGATAGAGACGGTACCTTTGACGTCCTTATAAGCACTCGCGTCCAGTTCGTTATTGGATTTGGAAAGTGTGTTCCTGAATGAATTGCCGCAATAGCCGCTCAAACTTAGTCTTAACCCTTTGACACCGGTGTAATCTACGCGTGCAGCTCCGGCAAACACGTTCGCTAATTTGAATTCATACGGACTTCCGGCACCGGTCTTTATCCAGTTCTTGGTACCAAACCGGTCGCTGTCCAACCCCGGGAGGAACATCGCCTGGTAATGCCATCCGTCAGGCGTTGAACCCATGAAAGTGAGCGCCACCTCATGCCATGTGGAAGGGATGATTGTGAAATCTCCGACATTGCGATATACGCCGAAATACTCGGTGGACTCATGGTGCGCGTTCAGTCCGCCGACAGGAATGACTTGCATACCGGCGCGGATGATGGCATAACGGTTGAAGGCTTTCTGTAACCAGAACTGCTCCAAGGCTACTTCGCCGCCTCGCTCAATCTCAGATTCGTACTCTCCGCCTTCGTCTTCCTCTATTTCAACAGCCGATTCCGTCCCGCCGTGCTCGAACTCAATCTCCGTTCCGACGGACCATCCTTTGCCGAAATCATATCCCAGATAGATGACAACGTGCGGGAGGTCGAACTCGCCATAATGATCGTTCGCATATTTTTCGGGATTTTTACCATACCGCAGATAATTATTGGAGAAGAAGCAATGCTTGGCCGTGATTTCTCCATAGCCGCCAAGAGTGAACTTCCCCCGTTCGTATTTCTTTTTCTGAGGCTTTGCCTCTTCTGTAGCAATTTGTTGGGATACGCTGTCTTTTTGCTCAAGACGTTCGACGCGCTTCATCAGCGCTTGCAAGTCTGCAGCACTAACTTTGATGGAATCTTCCGAGTGAGCGCATAAAATGTTAAAAATCAATAAAATGGATATAAATACAACTTTCTTCATAAACCTTAAAGAAGACACTTTTTTTCTTCATTTTTTCACAATACAAAATTACTTGTTTTTCCGAAATCGGGCAATCCCTATTTGTTGTGATTTTACGTTTCAGGCTTGCTCAATTGGGTAATTTTTAGTAATTTTGCAGTCGGAATTGAGAATTGATGAATGATGGATTGATGAATTAGACCGCCCTACGGGCTCAAAGTAGAAAGAACGCTAACGCTCAAAGTAGAAAGACCGCTAACGCTCAAAGTAGAAAGAACGCGGGGGAGATTGATGAATGATGGATTGATGAATTAAAAACCATATATATTTTGTATAAGTCAACAGATAAGATAAGTGATCTGATGTCGCGTGAAGAGGATGCGATACAGATAATCAGCCGTTTCGGATTGGCGATGGGCGTAGGCGAAGCGACGATAGCGGAGGTGTGCGAGGCGCACGGGGTGGATACGTCTACTTTTTTGGCGGTAGTCAATTACAAGGTCTTCAAGCAGCGTGTACAGCCATCTGAGATAGACATGCCAACCTTGCACCGGTATGTGGAGAACGCACATAGTTATTTTCTCAATTTCCGCTTGCCGCGCTTGCGCAGGTCGTTGATTGAGGCGGTGATACCCGCGGACCCGACAACGAAGATACCGGGGTTGATATTACGGTGCTATGATGAGTTTGTAGAAGAGATACGCGTACATATCGAGCATGAGAACGCGGGTTTGTTTGAGGAGCACGAGCATGACGACGAGCGTATCACCAGTAAGTTGACGGAGATAAAAAACCTGATTATCAAGTATTACCCTACGCAGTCGGTCAGTCCGGAAGGCACGGAGACCTATATGCTTATCAGTGTGATGAGCGAGTTATGGCATACGGAGCAGGAGTTTGCGGACCATTGTGCGATAGAAGATGATATCTTGCGTCCGGTGTTGCAGAAAGCCAAAGCGGGCAAAGGTCAGGAGACGGAGGACCTGAGTGAGCGTGAGCGGGATGTGTTGGTGCAGGTTGTACGAGGGTTGAGCAACAAAGAGATAGCAGATGTGTTATGTATCTCCATGCATACCGTCATTTCCCACCGCAAGCACATCACGCGCAAGCTCAATATTCACTCCGTAGCGGGTCTGACGATCTATGCAATTGTCAATCATCTGGTGGAAATTTGATGAATGATGGATTGATGAATGATGGATTGATGGATTGAGCGTTCTTTCTAGTTTATAAATCACATATTCGCGTTGTAGTATTGGGGAAGTCCGGTCACCTCTTCTCCAATCCATTCAGGCAGCGTGACCGGCTCGTTCTCGTCCCCTAACTCAATCTCGGCAAGAATGAGTCCCTCGAGGCGCTCATGGAAGACATCTACTTCCCAACATCGTTTCTGCCCGTTGTAGTCCGGGGCGGGTACAATATACCGTGTCTTGCGGATGATGCCGGGCAAGCAGAGGAGCAGCATTTCCTGTGCGTCGCGCACATCTATTTCTTTCTCCCATTCGAACTTGGCCAGTCCTTTTCTTAGGGCATTGGATTTAATAGTAAGGAAAGCGCGCGCGTCACGGATACGTACGCGTATGGTTTTGTCCGGTTCTTTGCATAGATAGCCCTGGGAGATAACGAAAGAGTCGACAGCCTGAGAGAGAAAAGCGTCAGAGCAGACTAAGAATTTGCGTTCGATTTCGGTGTTTCGTGCCATAATGAAATAGGATTTGAGTGCAAAATTACAATTTTTTTGGCATATAAGCAAAAAAAAGCGCAAAAAAACTTGCGTATATGAAATTTTTGTAGTACCTTTGCACCCGCTTTTCGATTTTAGCAACGAATAGCCACCTCGATGCTCCAAACGGGGTCCCCGAAAATTTTAATTTTAGGGGAGAAAAGGAAGGGTGGGTGAGTGGCTGAAACCAACAGTTTGCTAAACTGTCGTACGGGTAACTGTACCGGGGGTTCGAATCCCCCAGCTTCCGCTTCCAACCTGGCGCTTTCATCTAGCGGTTA
>DEIW01000102.1 GCA_002352705.1 Bacteroidales bacterium UBA2764
CGCGCGTCAGAGTGCTCTTTGCTAAGTAGAATTACTTCTCCCTTTTATAAACCGCATTTCTACGAAATATAATCGATCAACTGCTCACGAACTTGTTCTATTTCAAATAGAATAGAATCATTTGAGAATCTGACAACGTGGCAATCTATAGATTCCAGCCATGCCGCACGAATAGCATCCGCCTCCATTTGATCACGTTCAGAATGGTAAGAACCATCAATCTCAACAACGATATGATGAGTAGGGCAATAGAAATCAACGATATAATCACCAATAATGTGTTGTCGTCTAAATTTGCAGCCCTCAAAATGTCCTTTCAGAATCTCCCACATCGCAGATTCTGCTTCTGTAGGGTGTTTTCTGTTTTCTTTTGCCAACTCTTTTAATTGACCATAGAGTGAAGGATCCGCAGTATGATAGATAGGCCCCTCCTCTTTCCTCCCCTCAAGGGAGGAAGTAAACTTGTCTTTTAAGGAAGGGTCTATATCCCCCTTGAGGGGGGATTTAGAGGGGCTGGTTCCCTCCCTTGAGGGGAGGGTTGGGGAGAGGTTATATATGTGCCTTGCACCATTGCCATCTGTTCGCCGTGGGTGATGTTGAGTGAGTCCTGGGATGTGAAAGCCGATTTGGTAAAACTCAGCAGATAAATAGCGTCGAGGACGTTTGTTTTTCCTTGTCCGTTGAATCCCACGAAACAGTTGAGTTTGGGAGCAAACTCAAGAGAGGCTTCGCGTATGTTGCGATAGTTTAATATATTGAGAGACTGTAAGATCATTCTTTTGAATCCGCCAAAGTTGGCGGATGCTATGCATAAAGTTCCACATCCTCTTTGGTTATTTGCGGGCCTGCGAGGATGATGAGACGCTCCACTACGTTACGCAGTTGGCGTATATTACCGGTCCATTGCCTCGATTGCAAGGCTTTGATGGCTCCGCTGTCGAATGTCTTGAGGGCGATGCCTTGTTCGGAGCAGATATGCTCTGCAAAATAGCTCACTAACAGCGGGATGTCCTCCGTCCGCTCATTCAGAGAGGGTACATGTATTGGGATTACGTTTAGACGATGGAACAGGTCCTCCCGGAAATTGCCTTTCTCAATCTCCGCTGCCAAATCCTTATTCGTTGCCGCTAATACCCGCACGTTCACTTTAATCGCTTTGTCCGACCCGACGCGTGTAATCTCACTCTCCTGCAACGCCCGCAGTACTTTCGTCTGCGCAGCCAGGCTCATGTCTCCTATCTCGTCCAGGAAAAGCGTGCCGCCGTCCGCCTGTTCGAACTTACCGGCTCTGTCTTTGACAGCACCGGTGAAGGAGCCTTTCATATGTCCGAAGAGTTCAGATTCGATGAGTTCCGAAGGAATGGCGGCGCAGTTGACTTCCACCAAGGGTCCGTGGGCTCTTGCCGATTGCTCGTGGATGAGGTGTGCCACTACCTCTTTTCCGGTACCGTTCTGACCGGTGATAAGCACACGCGCTTCTGTGGGCGCCACCTTATTGATAATATCGCGTACGTGCGTAATGGCTGCACTCTCGCCAATCATCTGTGGTCCCTTGGCGGATATTTTTTTGCGTAGTTGCTTGGTCTCCTGTTTGAGGGATTTGGATTCCAATGCGTTTTTGGTGGTAATGAGTATCCGGTTGAGGTCCAAAGGCTTTACCAGGAAGTCATACGCTCCCATCTTCAGTGCCTGCACCGCAGTCTCCACGTCCCCATGGCCGGTGATCATCACCACAGGCGTTTCAATAGGCTCTGTCTCCTCTCCTTGAGGGGATGTCGAGAGAGGTTGCTTAAGCGCCGCCAGTAACTCCATTCCGTCCATCTCCGGCATCTTGATATCCGAGAAAATCAGGTCATATCCATTAGCCTGTGCCATCTCCAACCCCTGCCTGCCGTTCTCCGCCACTTCTACCTCATACCCCTCATCTGCCAGTATCTCTTTCAGCGTGTTTCGGATTCCGCGCTCATCGTCAATAATCAGAAGTTTTGCCATTTTTATTCCTTTTTATAAAATCGCTGCAAAATTACTGAAAAAAATCTATTTACACAAATAAAAAACGATTTTTTTTGTTAAATCCTTGCACATGTCAAAAAAAAATAGTAATTTTGCAGCCGGTATATGGATTGCTCCGTAAACTATGTTTAATAACATAAAATAAACACTTTATTTAACAAAAATCACAAAATCATGAAAAAGTTTATTACATTGATGGCGGCTTTTTTCTTTGCGACAAGCATGATGGCTGCTGATTTGTTGAATGTTGATTTTACCCAAGGCCAAGGCGATTGGACCATCAACGATGTCAACAAAGACACATTGAGCTATGTCTGGAAACAAGACGCTCAGTACGGAATGAAGGCTACGGCTTATGCGAACAAGGCTGCTCATGCAACAGAGAGCTGGCTTATCTCGCCCGCTATTGATATGAGCGGCGTAGCTCAGGCAAAACTCGCTTTCGCTCAGGCTTTGAACAAAGGTGAGGTATCCTCAGTATCTGTGCGCGCAAAAGCAGGATCGGGAGAGTGGACAGTTCTGACCGTTGCCCCGATGCCTACCGGCACGACATGGGATTTCGTGGAATCTCAAGCTGATTTGAAGGACTTTGTCGGCAAGACAAATGTTCAGATAGCATTTGTTTACACCTCTACCAAACAAAGCGCCGCTACATGGGAAATCAAAACTGTAGCAGTTAGTGAAGGACAGGTTACTCCAGTAGTTGTTGCTGATGTTGTTTTCGCTAGTGCAGATTTCAATGGTCAAGGCACTTCTGGTTCCGGTGGTCAAGTAACAGCGACCAAAGATGGTGTGACTTTCACTTGTGACAAAGCTTTTGGAGACCAATATGGTGTTCGTTGCTACAAGAATAGCGTTGTAACGATTACCTCTACAACCGAGCAGATAGGTAAGATTGTCTTTGATTTTGCTACTGTCAGTGGCAAGACTTACGATGGCGGTGGTATGGCTTCTGAGATTGTCGTAAATGCTAAAACTTGGTCTTCGACGATGGCAGACCAAGCCCGAATGAACAAAATATCTGTCTTCTTCGGCGAGTACGAGAAGCCGGAGGTGCCTGTAGTTGATACGATTAAGGCTACTGTAGCAGAAGTTCTCGCGGTCGGTAAGAATATTGGTGATGGCAAAACGACTGACGATTACTACCTTATTGAAGGTTATGTTACCGCGCTGACTAACAATAAAGGCGAGGCTACAGAAGATGGTGGTTGGGAGCAATACAAGAATCAATGTATGTGGCTTTCAGACACGAAAGACGGAGGCACAACCCAGGAGACCGCATTCTTTGTATATCAGGGTGTGGCTTCCGAGCAGGTTACCAAGGGTGCGAAAGTTAGCTTGGTTTGCCAAATCAAGAACTACAAAGGCATGATTGAAAATGCTACTTCCAAGCCGGCTCTTACTATTCTTGAGAAGGGCGAGGCTCCCGTGATACCGACTATGGATACTATCTCGGTAGCAGATGCTTTGAAGATTGGTTATGACCTGCTGGATAACGCTGTAACTACTAAGAAATATGTTATCGAGGGTTATGTTTCTTCGATTGAAAATTATTATGACACCGCATATAACAACGAGACATTCTGGATTGCAGACGAGAAAGGTAGTACCGCAGCTACCAACGAGGCTGGCGCATTCTATGTATATCGTGGCAAACCGGATACTAAGAAGGAGATTGGTGTGGAGGCTCACGTATACGTAACAGTATACATTACAAAATACTCCAAAGAGTGCAAGGAACCGGTTATCGAGAACTCCAAAACAGCAGACGTAACGGTTATTGAGCAAGGTAAGGAAGAGACAATTGAAACTATTTCTGTAGCTAAAGCTCTGGAGATTGGTAATGCACTTGCGGTAGATCAGGCGACTCAGTTCCGCTATGAGATTACCGGATATGTATCGTCTATAGATGTCCCGTACTCCAAAGAATTTAAAAACGAGACCTTCTGGATTACTGATGAGGAAGGTGTGCGTACGGCAGATAAGACCAAAGCATTCTATGTATATCGTGGCAAGCCGAATGATACAACTGAAATCGGTTATGGTGCTAAGATTAAGATTACTTGCAAGATCAAGAACTACAAAGGCACAATCGAGAATGATGGTATGGGTATTGCATTTGATGTGTTGGAAAAAGGAGTGGCTCCTGTAATTGATACTATCACCACATCGGAAGCTATTGAGATTGGTATGGCTTTGGAGGATAATACCTTTACTGAAGATCTTTACGTTGTAGCAGGTTTTGCAACAAAAGTATCCGGTCCGGATAGTTGTAAGACCAGCCAAAATGTATACATGGCTGACGAACCGGGTGTAAAGAGTAACTCTGACTTCTATGCATATGGTTGTTCTCCGGACAGCAAGATCGTAGCTGGCGATTACTTCTGCGTGCTGGGTAAACTCCAGAAGTACGTTAACTCAAAGGGTACTACCATTGAGATTAGCAATTCCGCTGCTACTCACCTCCCAGCTCCGAAGATTGATACGCTCAGCATAGCTGAAGTGCTCTCTCTTGAGCTTGAGGAAGGCGCAACTACCGAGGATCGAGTAGTCGTTATCGGATATGTAGCTTCAATTGAGTCTCCGTATGAAGAGGATCTGCAGAGTTTCTCTCTCAGCGATAGCGAAGCCGCTACCACCGGCGAGTTCAAGGCTGTTGATGCGGAGATTGCAGAACCGGGTGCCGCTCTCCATGACAGAGTAGCAATTACCGGAAGAATCCAGAAACGCGACGGTGTTTACCGCATGGTAAGCGGTAAGGCTGTGGTTCTCGGTTTGCAAGGTATCGAGAATGTCGTTCTCACTGAGAAAGCTCAGAAAGTGCTTATTGACGGCGTGATTTATATCATCCGTGATAACAAGATTTATAACCTGCAAGGTACACAAGTACGTTAATAACAGATGATTGAGAAAGCGGGGAGCGCGTATTGTGCTCCCCCTTTTTCGACCCCTAAAGGGAATACCACATTTAAGAAAATAATCATGCAAAAACACCTATTCATAATCCTCGCGCTTTTCGTAGCAACGCAACTCGGGGAGGCAGCAACAGTCACAGCTCCGGCGGATATTCCTGCTTACTATACCTCAGTGAATGGTAAGTCCGGAAACTCGCTATACACTACATTGAATACCGTTACCAACAAGGGCTTCAAGTCTCTTGGATATGACGGTGCCATTTCGGCATACCAGAAATCTGATGTCTATCCCGCAGACTCTGTTGGCAAGGCAGGGAAATTATGGGACATGTACGGCGCCTGTTCCTTCTCGCTCGGTGATGAATGCGGCAACTACAAAAGGGAGTGCGATTGCTACAACCGTGAACACTCGATTCCCAAGAGCTGGTGGGGCGGCGGCAAAAACCCTATGTACAGCGATATTTTCCATCTTGTACCAACCGACGGATATGTTAACAACCGCCGTTCTGCATACGCATTCGGTGAGGTCAAGAATGCCACTTATACGTTTAATGACTGCAAGTTGGGTTCCTCGGTATCTTCCGTGTCAACCGACCGCGAAACAATTCGCGGTAAGTCGGCGACCTGTAGCGGAACGGTATTCGAACCGCGTAATGAATATAAAGGAGATTTCGCCCGTGGTTATCTGGGCATGATTGCCAAATACAGCAATTCTTCCTATTCCATTACTTCGGGTGACGGAGGTAAGATATTCGAATCGTTCTCTTCTTCCACTCATTACGCCCTGACGCAGTATGGCGTAGTACTGCTCATGAAATGGCACCGCGAGGACCCTGTGTCTCAGAAAGAGATTGACCGTAACAACGGTATCCAGGAGACCCAGGGAAACCGTAACCCCTTTATCGATTACCCGTACCTCGCAGAATATATCTGGGGAGAGAAAGCCGGCGAAACCGTGGACTTTGCGAAACTGATGCCTTCTACCGACAAGGATTTCATTCCCGGAGTGAGCAACGGTTGGCGCGACGGTTCACCTGTAGACCCGGAGAAGCCGGTGGTGAAATACGGGGTCACATGGTCGGTGAACGGCGAAGAGATACAAACCGATTCCATAGAGGAGAACAAGAAGATAACCACCCTGCCGGATGAACCTGTTTCTTGTTCGGCAGAGAGTGATGTCTTCATGGGATGGACCACCGCTCCGATTATAGAGACTTTGGATGAAGCACCGGCAGTGCTGTATGTGGCCCTCCAAGACTTCCCGGCGGTAACGGAGGATGTTGTTTACTATGCAGTCTTCGCGAAAGAAACGGTTGAGGAAGGTGCAGCACCGGCTGTATATACCTTCAATGCCGATAGTCAGGACGGGTGGACCAACACAGCATCGAAGAACGGTGATTACTGGCTTCTGGATGCCGGTAAGGCATTGACTTCGCCCGTTGTCGATCTCTCGGGACTCAGTACCATACAGATAAAGATGCGTACCTACGGAGGCACCCAGTATGACAAACTCCAGGTGGCAGCAGGCGACAAAGTCCTCACCACCATAGAGGCTGCGAAGGGAAGTACGATGACGGACTATGACTGGACCAATACCCAGTCGCTCTCAGGAACGTCTGCTCTTACCTTCACTTGCTCCAACGCGGGCTCGAAGAAAGGTATCGGATTCCAGTCTGTTACAATCAACGCTACCGGTGCCGGCACAACCTACAGCCGCTATATCACCACCTGCCAGACAACCACGGAGGTGGAGACGGTAACGGACAAGAAGGGATTCCCGGTTCGTAAAATCCTGGTAGGCGGACAACTATATATCCTGCAAGGACAGCAGTTGTTCACTATTACCGGACAACGCGTAAAATAATATGAGACGTATCTTTTTATGGATGATGATGTGCGCATTCTCCTTCGCTTCGGCGGAGGAGATGCGTCCTGATTTCTATGCCCCTGCTAATGGCACCAAGGACGCCGAATTGAAAGACTCGCTGAAAGCCCTTATCCGCAATCATACCGCTATCCCGTATGGCAGTGGCGCGAGCTCTACTTGGGGCGTGTTCTACTACTCCGACCGAGACGAGGAGGGGTATATCATGGATATGTATTGCGATACGTGGTACAAGGTGTCCTCCCCGGGCGAAGTGGCTACGGGCTGCAATATAGAGCATAGTTTTGCCAAGTCTTGGTGGGGCGGTGCCAACAATGATGCCTACAAGGACTGTTATCATCTCAATCCCTCCAATGGCACGGCAAACAGTTCGCGCAGCAACTATCCGCTAGGCGTGCCGGTCAAGGATTTCAAATCCAATACAGGCTCCCTGAAAGTCGGTAAAATACATCATGACTCGCTCAATGTGGATTTCTATGTCTTCGAGCCCAAGGATGAGTACAAAGGCGATTTTGCCCGTGCGTATTTCTATATGGCTACGTGTTACGGGCGTTGGTCGGACGGAACGGTGGATCCTGTCTGCTCTACCTATCAGGGTTGGCGTTTGAATAACAATGACGTGGGCTCCAAGTTCGCTATGCAGAATGACAACTACCTGGAGTTCCAGCCATGGGAACAGGCGGTATTGATTGCCTGGCATCGCCAGGACCCGGTGTCTATCAAGGAGATCCGCCGTCAGGACGCTGTCAGCAATTTCCAGCATAACCGAAACCCATTCATAGACTACCCGTATCTGGCGGAGTATATTTGGGGCGAACGTGCCGGAGAGGAAGTGGATATGGCATTACTGATGGCTTCGTCGGATGATGCGTTCGTGCCGGGCGTCAGCAACGGACTGCGCGATGGTTCGGCGCCCGTCCATAAACCCAGCTATGGCGTTACATGGTCGGTCAACGGAGAAACACTCCGTGTCGATTCGGTGCAGGTCAACAAGAAAATTCCTGCCCTGCCGGACACTCCTCTCTCCTGTTCTTCCGAGAGCACGGAGTTTATGGGATGGACGCCGATGGCAATCTCCGGAACCCGGGACGAAGCCCCGGATAAACTCTATACGGAGGCCAAGGATATTCCGTCCGTTACCGGAGACATAACCTATTATGCCGTCTTTGCCCGTAAGACCACTTACGAGGGCGGCGAACCGGCATCGTATGTCTTTGATGAGGACCATCAAACGGACTGGACTACCGACGCTTCCAACAAGAGCGGCTACTGGCTCTTAGATCAGGGTAAGACACTCGTCTCTCCGGAACTGAACCTCGCGGGCTTGAGTAGCATAACGGTGAATATCCGTACCTACGGCGGCACGCAGTTTAACCAACTGAATATCACTGCCGGAAGCCAGCAGATAGCTACCATCACCACTACCACAGGTTCCACACCAACCGATTATACATGGACCAACACCGGTTCGCTGACAGGCAAGTCTGCCTTGACCTTCTCTACCAATTACAGCGCAGGTAAGGGAATAGGTCTCGTTTCGGCGCTTATCAATGCTACCGGCACGCGTGTCCTGTATGACAGGTATCTTACTGTATGCCAGTCTTCTGCGGAACTGGAGACGGTGGCGCATGAAAAGGCAGAGCCTGCCCGCAAAATCCTTGTAGGAGGACAAATCTTTATCCTCCGCGGAGGCAACCTGTATAACCTGCAGGGCGTCCGTGTGAAGTAAAGGGCTATTTTGCAAACTCTACTTTACAAAGAAACTTTTGTAGCGTAAAAAGTTTCCAAGTTTCTTGCGTATTCCAAAAAAATGTACTACTTTTGTGCACTTTTTTGGAATACGTTATGTCTGAAGATCAAAAATTACATATAATCAAGACCGCGGGCGATATGTTCTTTCGTCTGGGGATTCGGAGTGTGTCTATTGACGATATCTGTCATGAATTAGGAATGTCAAAGAAGACGTTTTACGTCTATTTTGCATCGAAAGACGAATTGGTGGCACAATTATTGCATAGTAATGTGGTCTATATTGCCGGTAAGATGGAGGAGTTGCTTCAGTTGCGTGATTTCCGGCATTTGGTAGCGCGTTTTGTGAAGCACCAGGAGACAGAGAAGAACGATGTGCGGAAAGTACCGCAACTGGTCTATGATCTCAAGAAATATTACCCGCGCCAGTTTGCGGATTTCCAGCAGGAGTGCTTTGTGACCCAGAAGAATTATATCAAGGCTTACTTGGAGCAAGGTCAGCAGGAAGGTCTCGTGCGTGCGAACCTTAATATAGAGTTGGCGGCGGTGCTTCTGGAGAAACTCCACAACGATGCAATCAATGATTTCGAGGTGATAGAAGGTCATGGACACAATATACACCAGCTGGGACACACCGCAATGGATATCTTCGTTCGTGGAATATTGAGTGAAGAAGGGCTGAAACTGTATAATGTGTAAACCGCTTCGCTCAAGGTAGAAAGGCCGCAGGCTACGCCTGCTCAACGTAGAAAGAAAAAGACAAAAAATATATGAAGAAAGTATTATTAGTTATTACAGCTGTGATGTTCGGAATGACAATCCATGCCGAGGACCATGTGATGGCTGCAACACACGGTTCGAAGAAAAATGCCGAAGATGCAGCTCCGAAAGTACTGAGTCTGTCCCTGAAAGAGGCGCAAGACTATGCAGTGAAGCAGAACCGCACCCTCAAAAACGCTTCCCTTGCCGTGCAGGAGGCTTACGCACAACGCTGGCAAACCATCGCGGCAATGCTCCCGCAGGTGGACGGATCGCTGAGCAAGACGCTGATGTATGATGATTCGTTGCATCTGAAGACCGTCACATTCCCCGGAAGCCCGGTTCCGATGTCCATGTCTCCGTGGGTGTACGGTGTGACCGCCTCTGTCGGTATCAACGGACAAGGTATAGTAGGTGCCCTGCTCAACAATGTAGCGATAGACATGAAGAAGATAGCGCTCGAGAAATCCGAGGCCGAGCTCCGCAGCAGTATCATGAGCAGTTATGTCTCCGTGCTGGCTCTGAAGAGTATATCCAACCTTCTGGATTCCAGCCTGAATAATATAGAGGGCTTGGAGACGATGACCCAGAATGCGGTCAATGTAGGCGCTGCGGAACAGACGGCGGCAGACCAGATACGTGTCCGCGTTAACACCCTCAAAAACTCTATCAACGTGCAGAAACGTAACATAGAGTTGGCGACCAACAGCCTTAAAGTGCTGCTGGATGTACCCGTTGATACGGAAGTGACACTGACGGAGAGTATCGATGAGGTCCTTTCGCCGGAGAAAGTGCTTAATCTCCTGAGCCAGAACTTCGCCATTGAGAATAACCTTAACTATCAATTGCTCTCCAAGCAAGTGGAACTCGCCAAACGCAATGTGCATATGGCAGGTTGGGCATATGGCCCGACTGTTTCGCTGGCGTATCAATATAACTACCGCGACTACGGCAAGGATTTTGGTTTCGAATTGATGAACTCCCCCCATACGGTAGCTTTCAGTTTGAAGATGCCTCTCTGGTCATCGGGTAAGCGTGCCGCGGGAGTGGTAGAGAAGAAGATTGCCTTGGAGGAAGCCAAGAACAACCTCTCCGAGACAACGGATAATCTGGAGATCCAGTACCGCCAATTATGCTTCAACCTCTCCAACGCCTATGAGACTTTCATGAACGAGAAGGAGAATATAGAAGTCACTCAGCGTGTCTTCCGTTCTACCACGGAGAAATATAAATGGGGCGCTGCGTCCAATCTGGAGCTGACCAATGCTTCCAACGACCTCATCAATGCGCAGTCGACATACGTGCAGGCCATGCTGTCTCTCGTTCAGGCACAGGCAGAACTGGAGGAGTTCCTGAATAACTAACCCCTCGAAATACCGAAATACCGGCATAACGAAATATTGAAAAAACAATCATATGAAAAAGAACATTCTTTTTGTCCTCGCAGCCTTTGCGCTCATAGGCTGTAGCAGTAAGGAAACATCCGCTACGCAGGAGGAGGAACGCGTAGAGCAGGTACGCACTACCGTTCTCCAACCGCGTGAGATAGAGCGCGAGATTTCTGTTTCTACCAACCTCCAGGGTTATCTTACCCAAAATGTATCACCGTCCTTGACGGGAAGAATAGAGCATATCTATTGCGAGGTAGGTAACAAAGTAACCAAAGGTACGGACCTGGTGCGTATGGACCAGACCCAGTACAAGACCACCAAAATCACTCTGACCAACCTCGAGGTGGAGAAAAACCGTCTGGAGCAGTTGCTGAAGACCGGTTCGGCTACCCAGCAGCAGTACGACCAGATCACGACCCAGTATAACTCCACCAAAGAGCAACTGGAGTTCCTGGAGCAGAACACGTACGTCAAAGCTCCTTTTGTAGGTGTCATTTCGGCGAAGAACTACGAGGATGGTGAACTCTATGGCGGACAGCCGATACTGGTAATAACCCAACTGGACAAGCTCAAAGCCCTGGTAGCTGTGCCGGAGACCTACTTCCCGAAATTCAAGGAGGGTATGAAACTCTCCCTGACCTCCGAGATATATCCGGATAAGGTCTTCCCTGCTACGGTGGAAATCGTATATCCTACTATTGACCCTTCTACGCATACCTT
>DEIW01000197.1 GCA_002352705.1 Bacteroidales bacterium UBA2764
AGCTGTAGGAGCTACGGTGGCACTGTTGCTCTCGCCGGAAACCGCCAAAGAGGCGCGGGAGAAAATCATTGACCTCGTAGAGCAGGCTAAAAAACGCACTCGCGAATATTGTGAAACCGCGGTGACGAAAGATGACGAACCCAAAAAAAAGGAGGAATAAGTATGGAGAACGACTTTTTTGATACTATCAAAGAGGAAACTACTGTCTATGGGAAAGTGGTCGGAAAAGTAGGCAAACTGCATTTGATTAATGTAGTGAGTCGTGTGTTAGGACTTTTCCTGTTAATCTTCACGCTTGTTTTGTGCGCTCTGGCGCTCTTCACTTTTGGCGCCGTAGCTGCTATCGATGCCTTGGCGCAGTACATGCCTGTATGGGCTGCTTCGCTTATCATCGGAAGTACCTATATCATCCTGATTGCCGTTGTTATCATAGGAAGGAAACAACTCTTCATTCATCCTTTCATCCGGTTGATGTCCAAACAACTCATCGATTCTCAGGAACACCTTGAAATTGAGACACTAAAGGCGGAGCATGAGATGGAACTGCAAACCGTTCGTCTGGAGACACGTGTTGAAAATGCTACACGGGAATTGGATATCTATGTTTCCCTCGTCGGACGTATATGGTCATGGCTCACCGGCAAAATGACCAAATCATAAATCATCAATCCATCATTCATCAATGCGTCTATACGGTGTCTTATTGCCTTTCCTTGTCAGCTTCCTGCTGGCGTATGTACTGGACCCTGTTGTTGGTTTGCTCCAGACTAAATGTCATGTGCGTAACCGCGCTTTGGCGGTTTGCTTGACCCTCCTTCTCGCTGTTGGTCTCGTCGCAGGAGCCGTCGCTGCGCTACGTAAACCCGTTGCAGAACAAGTTAATACGGCATGGGCAGGTTTTCAAGCTTACATAGCGGATTTTAATATCAACGATTATGTCTCTGCAGAAACACAGGAGAAACTGCTTACTTGGACGGAAGAATGGAGTTTTGAGAAAGCATTGGCGAACCCTGAACTCACTACTTCTATCAAGGAACTGCTGCCGAAAATAGGTAATTGGATTACAGGCGGACTGAGTTGGATGAGCGAACTGCTGGTGGTATTCATCGGCTTTATGTATCTCATCTTCCTTATGATTGACATGCCTAATATACGGGCGAACTACCGCCATTATATCCCCCGCAAGATACGCCCGCAAGTCGTTACCCTCATGGGGGATATTGACCGCAACATGAACGCTTATTTCCGCGGTCAGGCTATGGTGGCAACCTGCGTCGGAGTGCTCTTCGCCATCGGTTTCACTATCACCGGCATGCCGATGGGAATTGCCATGGGGCTTATCATCGGACTACTGAATATGGTGCCGTATATGCAGGCGCTGGGGATTCCTCCTTGTATCGTTCTTTGCCTCATACAATCGGCGCAGAACGGACAACCCGTATGGCTCACTTTAACGATGATGGCACTCGTGTTCATTGTCGTACAATCAATCCAGGACCTCATCCTCACTCCTAAAATCATGGGAGACGTCACCGGAATGAGCCCGGCGGCTATTCTCCTCTCACTCAGTATTTGGGGAGCTATCTTCGGAGTGATAGGGATGATTATTGCACTGCCTGTCACTACACTCATCATCAGCTATTACGACCGGTATATCGCAAACAGAGGTGTTTCCTCACGGGCACACCAGGATAACTACAGAGGACGCATCAGAATAGACCGCCCTATGGGCTCAAAGTAGAAAGACCGCCATACGAAACAATTCTCAATTCTCAATTAACAAAATTCATCAATCATGAATAAATTTCTCATTTTGCTGGCTGCCCTCGCCTTTTGCGGTAATGCTTTTACGGCCATTCCTGATTACACCAACCCTATCTTGCCTTACGATTACTCCGACCCGGATGTCATCCGTGTCGGAAAAAACTACTATATGACCTATAGCACTTTTGCATGCATACCAGGCCTGCAGATACTACAATCACGCGATGGCGTCAAGTGGACAATCGTGGACGCTGCCTTGCCGGACACCGTGCCTGGATACGGACATCTGGACGCTTGCCCTCACGGGTGCGGAGTCTGGGCTCCCGCTATTCGCCATCATAAAGGACGGTTTTATATCTATTACGGAGACCCCGACATCGGCATCTTCTGTATCCGCTCCGAGAAAACGAAAAAAATACCCTGCCGCTGGGAACACGCGGTTCTCGTCAAACGTGGAAAAGGACTGATCGACCCTTGCCCGCTATGGGATAGCAACGGAAAATGCTATCTCGTACATGCTTTCGCCGGAAGCCGGGCAGGGTTCAAATCTGCACTCGCCGTGTGCGAACTCGCTGCCGACGGACTATCCGTCATTCGGGATGACCAACTCGTCTTCGACGGACATACGGACAATCCCACATGCGAGGGACCCAAATTCCACAAACGCAACGGTTATTACTATATACTCTGCCCTGCCGGAGGTGTCAAAACGGGCTGGCAACTCTGCCTGCGCAGCAAATCGGTCTACGGACCCTATGAATGGCGGAGAGTTCTCGAACAAGGCTCTACTACCGTCAATGCTCCACACCAAGGAGCTTGGGTCGATGATAAATTCTACCATTTCCAAGACGTAGGAACTGCCGGACGTATCGTGCATCTACAGCCACTCATATGGCACGACAACTGGCCTGTCATAGGAAAAAATCAAGAACCGGTACCCGGCATCATCAATCATCAATTCCCAATTAACAATTCTCAATTCTCAATTCTCAATTCTCAATTCTCAATTCTCAGAGACGACTTCCATACACGCACGCTCTCGCCCGAATGGCAATGGAGCGGAAACCGCAAAGCACAATATTACTACCTCGCCGCAGAGACCGACTCCGCTTCGCGTATGGCAAACGATTACCTCCGCCTCTTTACCTACCCTGCCGCAGATGTTCAGACAGCGCCGAACTTATTACTCCGCAAGATCCCTGCCAACACCGCGTTCTCCGCTACAGCAAGGGTTCGTTTCTCACCCCGTCCGCAAACCCAAAAACATACTTACGCCGAACACGCAGGGCTCATCGTGCATGGACGACAAAGTCGCACCCTTCCTGTACCACCCGACCAACAATGGTGGTACGCACGTATTGACGTCTCACAGACTCATCTATGCCGGTTCTTCCTCTCTCAAGACGGCATAAACTGGACTGAACAAGGCTCTCCGTTCCAAGCAGTGCCCGGGGAATGGATCGGTGCTAAAATAGGAATTTATGCCGTCAGAACCGTCCTGACAAGCGACTCACCCTACAAACGACTCGACAACGACGCCGGATACCTCGACATCGACTGGTTCGAGGTAACTCTCACACACTGACCCCTCGGAATTCTATTACTTGAAATCGCGATACCACACCTGCTCATCCACATTAGGCGTTTTGTCGGTATTGCGGTACATGAGTTTGATGCGCACACCTTTCAACTCGCGGAAACCCTGACCGTATCCCTCTTTTGCCTCAATCTCGTCCATAGCGGCGTTGATTGCGGCTTGGCATTTCTTGTCGCATTGCGAGGCGGTACCATTTACGATAAAATACTTCGAGCCAGCGGTAATCGGAGATTTGGCTATCTCGTTGATTTTTTTCTCGATAGTCGGTTCAGCGAAGAACGCATAGTTGTTCAGAACAGCTTCGTCCTGACCGTTGGCATCCGCATCAACGCAATACATACGATCACCGGTTACAGTGGATTCACAAGCCGTAAAGGCAAACATAGCCACGCAGGCTACAAGAGCAAAAAGAATCTTTTTCATAATTCAGTCACATTTAATTATTAATCTATTGATTTATTCATCTGTATTCTCATCCAGAGAGATTTTGACGGTCAGTTTGTCGCCGGTCTTCACTGTTACCGTGGTATATCCAAGAAGGCTTTCTTCTTTGTCAAAGACAGCGAAATAGAATATTTCTTCGTCCTGGGCACCTACGCTGCTCGGAGCGAAATCATCCGGGGACTTGAGGTCAAAATGCGCTACACCGGCACCATTGGTGGTGGCGGAGGCGGTATAGTTCTCCTTGTATTGCACTCCTCCGACACCCTTGTAGTGCATCTTCCAAACCACTATGCCGGACTGCGGCTGATTGTTCTTCACTACCTCTACATCTACCGTAGCCTCCGTCTTGAACTGAACGCAGCTACTCATCATCACAGCCACAAAGGCTGCAAACAGAATTTTGATTTTGTTCATACCATTTATTTATTTTGAGTTGTTATTTTATGGGGGCCCCGAGGATTTCTAATCCTTGGGGAAAGCGCAGCATAAGGCGAGTTTCCATTGAGCGGCTGAGCCGCGAGTCGTAACGAGCCTTAATGCAAGCGACCGCAAAGGTACTATAAAAAATGCGTACACACAAGGTGTGCACGCGCATTCTTATGCAGAGTTACAGCAAATAACAAAGAATTTTACGAATGGTTACACTGCAAACTCCACTCGCGCGGAGAAATGCCCATTTCTTTGGAGAAGGTACGGGTGAAGACAATTCTGTTGGAGAAGCCCGAACGAGTTGCCACTTCGGCAACAGTCAGATCCGGCTGATCTCGGAGCAGACGCTTCGCCTCCTCCAGACGGTAGCGGGTCACAAACTGATAGAACGAGCACCCGTACTCATCGTGGATAAACTTGGAGAGATAGGACCTGTTCATCGGCAGCACCCGACGCAAGTCCATGAGCTGGAAATCCGGGTTGAGATAAGGTTTCTCCTGCTCCATCCATTGCTCTATTCTTGTTCGCTGTACTTTACTTGCATCTTCGGATACAGGCTCTATATCATTGTCCTCTTCGGCGGAGGACGCTTCTCCCGTTATTCGGGAGAACGCTCCGGGGTCTTTGCGGTACAAAATCTGCTCCGTGCTATAGACGAACACAAAAAATAGCAACATATTCTGAGTGAAAGCCCGCGTCGGACTATCCGATACCATCATATACAAATAGGAAATTCCAACAACAAGTAGCATGAAAAGATACCTTACAATCCATTGCACATCAATCGAATCCATGGAGGAGTAATTCTCTTCACACCAGATGCGGTAAGCCCTCAGATGGGTAAGAACCAATACGAAAAGCAAGGCGGGATAGGCGGCAATCAGAAGACTTAAATCAACGGGAAGCGCATAATCCAGAACCACGAGCACCACCATCGGCAGTAATTGCATCACCGCGCGTTTCCAGTTCAGCCAATATGGACGTAGCGCTTCGGTAGGGTAAAGCAGCAACAGCCAACCGAGGACATTACCGGCGAGCATCTTAAAGGCGCTAAGCGCTTCGTTGCCGAATTGGAACACCGGCATATGCCAGACGAACTGCTGCACCATGAAGATCACCTCCGCTACTCCCCATGTCAGCAAGGCGAAACCGTATACTTTGCGCATACGCATTCCGTCCGAGTGGCGGAACAATATCCAAGCCCCCACCCAGCAGATGGCAGTATTGGCACCGTGCTGGATAGGCGTGAGCACGTTCTCCATAAATTCCACAGGAATGAACTGCGACAGGTAATAGCTCAGCATAGTGCATGCCAAGAGAACTATCAGGAAGAGCAACTCGGACCGGTAATCAAACCAAAGCGAGCGCAAGGTGATTGTATTGTTTTGTTGTGTTGCGTTATCCGGTTGCATCGTATATAGTAGCAAAAAACGTGCAAAGATACAAA
This sequence comes from Bacteroidales bacterium UBA2764, assembly GCA_002352705.1. Classification (GTDB taxonomy): domain Bacteria; phylum Bacteroidota; class Bacteroidia; order Bacteroidales; family Paludibacteraceae; genus Colicola. Next base: position 5,682 of record DEIW01000197.1, read on the forward strand.
AAATTTTGTATC
>DEIW01000198.1 GCA_002352705.1 Bacteroidales bacterium UBA2764
CGTAACAACTACGACCTGATCGGTCTGGTACAGACGATGGGTGTAGGCGGTCAGGTAACCAAATATGCGAATGACGCTACAATGTTCTCACAAAATGTGGAATTCACACTCTCTACGACGAACGTGAAAGTAGGCGACTTCAAATGGACCACTGACTGGATTTTCTCATGGAATCAGAACAAGATTACCAAACTGGACTCCCGTCCTCAGGTATATGAGTTGGTATCGGGTTCAACGATGAGCCGTAAGCAGGACTATCCTGTAGGTGCTATGTTCTCAATCCCGTTTGCGGGACTGACAGAGGAAGGTCTTCCTACCTTCTATATCAACAAAGAGCGCACGCTTATCGCCGATCCGTCCAACTACGAGGAGCTGGATTTCCAAGCATACTGGCCGGCTAATCCTTCCAAGGACGAGGCTGTACCGGATTACCTGAAATATGAAGGAACTGTTGAGCCTACAATTACCGGTTCGTTCGGAAACACCTTCTCCTGGAAGGGTCTGAAGTTGAACATCTTCTTCACCTATAGTTTCGGCAACGTGCTTCGTCTGGATCCGCTATGCTATGTATATAGCAGCCAGTACAGCGACCTGACCGCGAGCATGAAGGAGATGAAGAACCGCTGGATGGTACCGGGCGACGAAGTCTCCACTACCATCCCGACTATTGCCACCAAGCGTCAGTATCAAGAGATTCACAACCTCTATTGGGCATATTCGGCATACAACTACTCCACCGAGCGTGTAGCCAAGGGTGATTTCATCCGTCTCAAAGAGTTGTCGCTCAGTTATGACCTGCCCGCCAAGGTATTCGAAGGTCAGAAAGCAGTATCAAGTTTCGGCGTGAAAATTAGTGCCACCAACCTTTGGTTGGCATATGCAGACAAGAAGCTGAACGGTCGTGATCCGGAGTACTATAACACCGGTGGTGTAAGTTCCCCTGTTCCACGCCAGTTCACACTGACCGTTAAATTAGGATTCTAAACGATAAAGACAAAGCAGATTATGAAAAAGAACAATATATTCTATATCGCGGCGCTGACGCTCGTGCTGGGCGTAATGACGGGATGTAACTTTCTGGACAAGAACCCGGACATGCGTGCGTCGATAGATACAAAAGATAAAGTACGACTGCTGTTGGTATCGGCTTATACGAATGCTAACGCAGGTGTGATATGCGAGTTCAGCTCCGATAACATCATTGACAACAACTCGCCGGACGAGTACGGTCACAGCAACTCTCTGCTGCCGCTGGATAAGATGTACGACGAGATATTCGGATGGTATCCGGTAGTAAGTAGCACGCAGCAGGACTCCCCGAAATATATATGGGACGGCTGCTATTCCGCTATCGCGGCTTGCAACCAGGCACTCAAGGCTATTGAGGAGTTGGAAGCCAAAGGTATCAACATGGACGCCGAGAAGGGGGAAGCGCTCATCAGCCGTGCTTACCACCATTTCCTGTTAGCTACCGTCTTCTGCCAGACCTATAAAGACGAGACAGCCAGCAAACAGGACTCGGGTATCCACTATATGACAGAGCCGGAGACCACTGTAGCGCCGGTTTATTACCGCGGTACGGTATATGACACGTACATGGCTATCCAGAAGGATATAGAGGAGGCTCTGCCGCTGATCAGCGACGAGTACTATGCCGTTCCCCGATATCACTTCAATGTCAAGGCAGCGCGTGCTTTTGCAGCCCGTTTCTATCTCTATACCCGTCAATGGAACAAAGTGTTAGAAAACGCTAACTACGTGTTGACCACCGATGACGCTGCTACACTGGGCATGCTTTTTGACGCCACCTACGCGAAAGTAGAGTGTACTGATATAACATCAGAGATGAACGCATGGATTGATGCCAAATCTCCGGCAAACCTGCTGATTTACACTACGATGTCGCAGGCAAGTTATACAGTACGCTCCTCCTATGGACGTTATCAGTTCAACCGCGATGCACGTAAGTACACGACCAGTAGCGAAGGACCATGCTGGAAGAGCCGTTGGCCCGGATACCATGTTTGGTCCGCTGACCCGCAATATGGTTCGCTCATCGCGTGGTTCTTCTACTTATTCGAATATACGGACAAGGTAAACGGTTATGGTTTTATTCATGGTGTGACCCGTGCGTTCACGACGAATGAGACTTTGCTTTGCCGTGCGGAAGCCAAAGCGCAGTTGAACGACTTGAGCGGCGCAGCAAACGACTTGCGTCTCTGGGCACAGAGTTATAACGTACAGGGAGCAATGGATACACTGCCTGACGGAAATGTCGATCTGTCCTTGGCGAAGATCAAGAAATTCTATGCCCCCGGCGCAAACGTGAACTGGGTACCGGTGTTGCATAACACGGATATCTGCCCGTCATGGACTCTGAGCGCAGATCAGGAGGCGGTGATCGACTGCGTGCTGCATTTCCGCCGTCTGGAGAGCATCCACACGGGTCTCCGCTGGCATGACCTGAAGCGTTACGGCATTGAGATCACCCACCGCCAGGGCTCCAACCCGACGCAGAAACTGCTATGGAATGACGACCGTCGCGCCATCCAGTTGCCGCAAGAGGTTATCTTAGCCGGTATGGCAGCCAACCCTCGCGTGATCGTAGGCGATCATGTAGGTTCCGGAAATGCCGGAGGAATATATGTTCCTACCCAACCGATGGTTACTACAGCAGTAGAAGCTTCTACACTCGGTGCACAACTTACTCGTGAAAACAACGACTAATCAAGCCCCATAGAATTATGAAAAAGATATATCAAATAGTATTACTCGGCGCCCTGATGATAGGTTTTGCGGCTTGCGAGAAAGACAAGTTCGGCGAATCCATCTTCATCGACCCGGTGGAGGACACCACCAATTATACGCGCGCCTTTGACCAATGGCTTTACCAGCACTATACAGTGCCTTATAATGTAGAGTTCCGTTACAAACTGGACGATAACGGTACAGACCCGAACTATAATGTAGTACCGGTAAGTATGGGTATGGCGGACACAGTTGCTCACCTTGCGCTCTATCTATGGTATGATGTATATGACTCCATCGCTCCTCAGGGGTTCTTGAACGAGAACGGACCGCGTATCATCCAGCTGATTGGCTCGGCGATGATCAATGCTGCGCAAGGAACCGAGAAACTCGGTCAGGCAGAAGGCGGTATCAAGATTACGCTGATGAAGATTAACCTCATGGAAACGAATAATATCGAACAGTTGAACGAGTACATCTTCAAGACGATGCATCATGAGTTCTCTCATATCCTGCACCAGAAGAAGACCTACCCGAAGGAGTTTGAGCAGTTGAGCGCAGCTGATTATAATCCTGACGGATGGCAATACACCTCCGATACCGAAGCATGGCAGATGGGCTTTGCCTCGCCCTATGGCGGAAGTCAGGCACGTGAGGATTTCGTAGAGATTATTGCAAACTATATCGTCAAATCCGATGCGGATCTGAATAAGATGCTGACTATAGCCGGTCAGGACGGAAAGCCGGGGGCTAAGATTCTTAACCAGAAGATAGACATCTGCCGTACATGGCTGGCAGAGAAATGGGAACTGGATCTGGATGCGCTTCGCGCGGAGGTTCAGAAACGCCAGAACAACATGGATTGGGACATGATTATGAGTTTAGGATTCATGCATGAGAAAACAGACACCGGGAACGGTGGTGTATTACCGCCGAGCGCTTGGCCAGAATAAGGAGGAATAGCATATGAAAGCAAAATATATCGTATTAGTATTAGCGCTTGCAAGCGTATTTAGCGCATGCAGCCGCGACGAGGAGAACCTCTTCGACAAGTCCGCTGCAGAGCGTGCACAGGCAGCATTGGACAATGCCAATGAAATTCTGACCGCTCCGGCTAACGGATGGGAGATGATTTATTTCGCAAACCCTGATTCACGCGGATATAATATCATCGTGACATTCGACAAGAACGGAAAAGTTACCGCTACGACTAAGAATGTAATGATTGAATACGCAGATGGCAACGGAACAAAGAAGGAATTGTTGGTACGTAATGCACCAGCCAATGCTATTGTTACCGATTCGAGTACATGGGAGGTTATCAATGATTACGGACCCATTATGACCTTCAACACCTATAACAACGTGCTCCATGCCTGGGCAGATCCGCGTGATAACGGTGATGCGTTGTTAGGCGACTATGAGTTCCTCATCCTGCATGCAGATGCCAACTATGTGAAGTTGAAAGGAAAAAAACAAAGTGCCTATTACTATCTGTATCCATTGGAGACAGGTGTGACCGCAGCGCAGTATTTCTCAGAAGTTGAGGCAATGGACAAACGTTTATTCGGAAACGGGAACCTGCTCCATATTCAGGCGAATAGCGAAGAGTACATGCTCTATAACGGATCATCAGGTATATTCATGCTTGCAGGTTTAGGTGAGTCCCCTAATGAAGAAGAGCCGGAGACTTATCCAGTAGCCACTATGCGCAACGGTCTTCAATTCATGAACAGCCCTCGCGCATTAGGCGATGTACGCTATACTCTCACCGGCGACAAGATGGAGAGCAATGCATCCTCTATTTTCGCAGCCCCGGCAGCAGCCTATATTACCGAGCATATTGAAATGGCAGCCGGCTCATGGTCTGTGGATACCACAAACATCAATGACTCAAGTGCTCATGTAATACAGAAGATAAATGCAACTCTCAAGGCTACCTATACCAAAAACAAGAAGAATGCGTCTGTCAAGTCACTGACATTCAAAAAGACCTCAAAGGGACTGGTAGTTGTATTCAGCTATTATGGAAGCTCCTCCAAGGCGACGACAGATATGAATTATCTGTTCAATATCGCGACAGAAGGCAATTCCGTCAAGATTACTTATAATGGTCCGGCTGACGAAAATGCCCAGAAGACCATCAATGCATTTCCGGACATTGAAGTGTTACTTAAGACCCTTGACGGCAGTTTTGACGCTATAGCTACAGACGCTATTAATCCTTCTAACGGTATAAAAATAACAAATAAATCACATTCCGAGTTATGGTTCTCCATACAAGGATAGGATTTAATAACTTTATTATTAACTACTAAAATTTTTAGGGTATGAAAAAATTTACTTTTATTGTATGCGCGTTGGCAACGACAGTTGCTTCGTTCGCTGCTCCCTTTGGAAAAGTCGTAAAAGACACCAGAAACTATGGTGATGTACAGAAGGTGGCAACATTTGATGCAGAAAAAGCACTAAAGGATGCTGCTGTTGACACGATTCAGGTGCCTTACATGTCTTACACTCCTACATTCCGTATCGGAAAACCCTCATACGGCTTTTCATACGATTATTATCAGCAAGGTTTGGTTTCTGCATATGCAGATACAATTATTCTGCTGAACGACAGTATGTATCCTGCAACATGGTTGCTTGGAGAAAAAGAGCTGGCAAAAAATGCATGGTTCACAAAACTTCCTGTTAAGTTTGGAGAAAACGACCTGCCTGTAATGAAACTGAATGCAAAAGTGGACACGTTTATGTTTGATTGGCAGGTAGCAAATCTGTATGTCCAAAAATACTGGGAAGGCAATGACAAGTTCTATACGGCTGTCAATGTAGCTCCGGCTCAATATACTCCGATTACTCAGTGTGCAAGATATACCGAGAATCCTAATGAGAACGAATATGGACGTGATTGCTACCAAGTAAGCGCAGGTTCCTATGGCACTTATACCTATGGCACCCAGTTGAGCAACCCTTGGCAGAGCTCGACCAAGATGGACTCCATGATTGTAGTCTTTGAGAATAACGGAAAAGTTATGAATATTGATCATATCACTGCCGGTATTTATACAGCAGCCACCAGCATCACCGGTATGTTCCCGGGAGAAAATGACCATGTGCGCTTGAGTGTATATCCCGGTGGATTTGATGCGCAAGGCAAACTCTATGTAGATTGGAAGAATCCTATTGCAGAGGCTGTGGCAAACGGCGACAATGTTACCCCTTCTACCGATCAAAATGGCAATCCATTACCTTATGGATTGATTGAGTGGGATTTTATGGAAGCAGATCCTGTTACAGGAGCAGAGACACCGGCTCCGATTGTAGTAGAGGGTAGTTTCGTTATTCTGATTGATGAGTATAATGACGGAACCGCTAACTTCGGTTTCTTCGCTGACTACCATGCTAACGGTACTTATTGCAGAACTTTCTTCCCTTGGTATGACTATACAGAAAAAGCGCAATATACTTCCCGCGTGTGGGGGAACAATATTTTACTCAACGTAGTAGCATACTTCCCTGTATTCAACGCTCCCGAGACTATTCAATTTGAACTTGCCGGCGGCGAGCAAACTCTCACTATTCCTTCCAACGTATGGGACGAGGATATTGAGATTGATGCTCCGGACTGGATTGAAGTAACCGTTGCGACCGACTACAAGGAGGAGGGAACCGGAGAGGATACCTCCTACGAGCACCTGTACACCAACAAGTTGACGATTTCTGTAGCAGAGACCGCAGCAGCGCGTGAAGGTAAGATTGAGATTGACGCGATGGGTCTGCCTGTGTCAATCACAGTTAAACAAGGATCTCCTTCTCAAGGTATTGAGAACGTAAGCTTCAAGAATGACAACAAACTGTACAACGTACTTGGCCAGGAGGTTAGCGAGGACTATCAGGGTGTTGTTATCCGCAACGGCGAGAAGTTCATCAAGTAACCCGCCTGTTTAGTACTAACACCAAAACAACAAAACTTGCAAGTAATCTTGCACAGCAGTCTGCCATTCGGCAGGCTGCTTTTTTTATACAATGGGATGATGGATTGACGGAATGAGCTTCAGCAGAGCCGATAAAAGACAACGGATGAAGGGCGGTGGATAACATCCACCTGAAATGAACAAAGAAGACGGCAGAGCCGGTGTCCGGATTGAATCCGGACGGAATGGACGGAGGGCAAGGGGGAAATATGGAATGATGGAATGATGGAATGAT
>DEIW01000098.1:0-3847 GCA_002352705.1 Bacteroidales bacterium UBA2764
GGTGAAGAGCTCTGCTCGATCGAACGTCCGGCGGACGTTTGTAGAACAGAATGGGTGGGGTGTCATTTATTCATCTTTGCCAAGACAGCTTCGAGCCCCAGTTCTTTGATTTTTTCGGTGATCTTAGCTTCTATCTCATCGCATAAATCAGGATTTTCTGTCAGCAGGTCTTTCACTTTGTCGCGTCCTTGCCCCAGTTTGGTATCTCCATACGAGAAGAATGAGCCGCTTTTCTTGATGATATCGGTAGCTACCGCAAAATCGAGTATCTCACCAATCTTCGAAATACCTTCGTTGAACATAAGGTCAAACTCGGCTTTCTTGAAAGGCGGTGCCACTTTGTTTTTTACCACTTTGACGCGAACTTGATTACCCTTGACGGTATCGCCGTCTTTAATCTGACCCGTTTTGCGAATATCCAGACGAACGGAGGCATAGAACTTGAGAGCGTTACCGCCGGTGGTTGTCTCGGGGTTGCCGAACATCACGCCGATCTTCTCGCGGAGCTGGTTGATGAAGATGACGGTAGTCCCTGTTTTATTCACCGAAGCCGTCATCTTACGCAGAGCCTGTGACATCAGTCGGGCTTGAAGACCCACTTTGTTATCCCCCATATCGCCGGCTATTTCTGCTTTCGGCGTCAACGCAGCAACAGAGTCAATGACAATCAGGTCTACAGCAGCGGAGCGGATCAATTCATCTGCGATATCCAATGCCTGTTCGCCGCTGTCCGGTTGGGCTATCAGCAATTCGATGATGTTCACTCCGAGTTTCTCTGCGTAGAAACGGTCAAAAGCATGCTCCGCATCAATAATGGCAGCTATACCTCCGGCTTTCTGAACCTCCGCCATCGCGTGGATAGCAAGGGTCGTCTTACCGGACGATTCCGGACCGTAGATTTCGATGATTCTTCCTTTCGGATAACCCCCTACGCCTAACGCATAGTTCAAACCTAAACTTCCGGTCGGGATCACCGGCACGTTCTCGATATTCTCATCGCCCAACTTCATGATGGCACCCTTGCCATATTCTTTGTCAATCTTAGCCATGGCAGCCTGCAATGCCTTGAGTTTGTCTGCCGATGGAGTTTGTTTTTCTGCCATAATATATAAGTTTTAATAATTTCGTAATACCGTAATGACGTAATTACGTCATATCGACTGCAAAATTACGAAAAAAAAAGCACATACACAAGTATGTGCTCATTTTTTCTCAAAAAATCTACAAAATTCTTTTAGCCCGCATTGTTCGCACTTGGGGTTTCGGGCGGTGCAGGTATATCGTCCGTGGAGCAATAACCAGTGGTGAGCCTTAGGAATGACTTCCGCGGGGATATATTTGACCAGTTGTTTTTCTGTCTGCAAAGGATTTTTGCTGCGGGTAGTCAGCCCAATCCGTTCACTGACACGGAAGATATGGGTATCCACAGCCATCGTAGGCTGGTTCCAAATAACGGCGCAAACGACATTAGCCGTTTTGCGCCCTACGCCTTGCAGGGTCTGTAAATCATCAATATTATCCGGTACGATACCATGATATACTTCAACCAACCGTTGAGCCATCTGAACCAAATGCTCAGCCTTGGAGCGGGGGTAACTGACAGACCGGACGTATTCGAAGACGTCGTCCGACGTAGCTGCGGCTAAGGCTTCCGGGGTAGGGTATGCCTCAAAGAGCGCGGGAGTGACCATATTCACCCGTTTGTCGGTACATTGGGCGGACAGCATCACAGCCACCAGCAACTCATAGGGATTGGAGTACACCAGTTCGCTTTCCGCCACCGGCATATTTGCCTCAAACCATCCGAGTACATGTGTAAATCGTTCTTTTGTCCGCATTCTTTATTTTCCCTCCCTTGTGGGGAGGGTAGGGGTGGGGTTTTGATATATCTTGCTTAAAAACTTCAGTAATTTTGTTGCTTGCTCCTGTACGCTTGCCGTCTCGGGAGTAATCTCCTTTTTTTGCAGATGAAGCAGCATGATTTGGTATAGCAGGATGAGGCAAGCTTCTATGTCGCTCATGGTAGGCCGGTCGGTCTTTGCTTTGAGGAGGTTCAGCGAGGGTTGGAGACGTATCACGGCGGCGCGGTACATGGCGTCCTCGTTGAACAGTTCGTTATGCAGTCCCTCTATCTCGTTCAAGGCGTTGGCGGCGAGTTGTAGATGACCGCTCTCTACGATTCCCTCGCGGTGCATCATCTCGTTCAGTTCATGCAGTTCCTGCGATGCCTCCGCTTGCTCAGGGAACGCACGCAGGTAATCCTCCATCTGCCATAGATAGAGAATGTATTCAGCTATATTGTCACGTTTCGATCTCATTTCTCAATTCTCAATTCTCAATTCTCAATTCTCAATTTCCCCCGCGGTCTTTCTACTTTGAGCCCGTAGGGCGGTCTATTTTCAATTCTCAATTCTCAATTCTCAATTCTCAATTCTCAATTCTCTTCATCATCCCAATCGTCTATTTCGTCCAAATAGTTGTCGCTCATAAACGTCTCAATCTCCCGGCGGTCTTTCTTGGTAGGCCGTCCCGTACCACGGTCACGGCTGCCATTTCCAGCCATGCGTGCCAATTCCAGCAGTTCCAACTGTTTCGGGTCTGTGCAGTCACGCATATATTCAGGAACCAGTTTGGCACCCAGACGGTTCTCCGTCAGTTGCAGGACGCGGTAGGTATAGGTGATAGGGCCTTTGCGCACGGAGAAAGTGTCGCCTACTTTGAATGTCCTGCTGGGTTTGAGTTGTACTCCGTTCAGGGTGATACGTCCGTTTTTGCAAGCGTCGGCGGCGATGGAGCGCGTCTTATAGATACGCATCGCCCAAAGATATTTGTCTACTCGTACTTCACTCATAGGTTAACCGGTTATGAATCATGCGGGAAATATATTGCTGGATATATGCTTTGAGATAGTCGGTCATCTCCTTCGGCGCGTCTTCCGTGTTCAACGGATGAGCCAAGGTGGGGTCTGTGATATAGTTGTACAGGGCGCTTACTTTCTCTCCGTCGAATTGCATCAGAAGGCTGTCGCTCATAATCTGAAAGACAGGATTGTTGTAGCAAACGGCGTAATTATGTGTTTTCGGGCGAGTCAGAGCATCCTCTCCGAAAGCGAAGAAAGGCTTGTTATATCCGGTAAATGCAAGAACGGAGGGCATGATATCCGTCTGGCTGACCACATCTGTTTTCTGCTCTGCCGGCATGGCGGTAGGAGAATAGAAAGCGACAGGCACGCGGTATTGTCCCAATGCATTGGTATATTCGGGCCGGGAGAGTTGGTTGGTATGGTCCGCGGTGATTACAAACAATGTATGGTCATACCATGGCTGGGTCTTGGCGTAATTGAAGAACTGCCGCAAGGCATGATCGCTGTAGGCGATACACTGATGAATAGGTTGAGAGCCCTGCGGAAAGACACCTTCATACCGTGCCGGCACTTTGAAAGGATGATGACTGGAAGCCGTGAAAACGGCAGTCATGAATGGTTCCGTCATCGTCGTCATCGTACGTCCGTAGAATTGCAAGAACTCTTCGTCCCAAATAGCCCAAGTGCCGTCAAAATCACGCTGCGCGTCCGGATACTCGTCCATCCCGTAATAGGCGTCAAAACCGGCACTCCGCGCGTATGCCTGAAATCCCATACTGCCGTTTGGGGCTCCGTGGAAAAAAGCAGTGGTATATCCCTCTTTACCGAGACAGTCAGCAATAGAACTGACTGCATTCGTAGCATAGGGAGTGACTACATACGGATCTATCAACATAGGAATCGATGATAACACGGAGGGCATGGCATCAATGGACTTGCGGCCCGAGGCGAACGCATAACGCCAGGTCACGCTTTGCGCTAGAA
>DEIW01000098.1:3903-4827 GCA_002352705.1 Bacteroidales bacterium UBA2764
CGGCTCCGTCATTATAAAAACCGATATGCTCCGCTGCAAAAGATTCCAGAATAAACACCACTACATTCATCGGTGGCCGCTTTTCTGTATCCGGCTCTATTGCCGGGTGTTCCGGAGTCATGACAGATGCCATCTCCTCCGGTTCAAAATAGTGAGGATCGGAATAGACGCTTCCTTCCGTAGAACGCATGATGCTGAACGGAGTATTGAGGACAAGCAGTGTCTCTTGCGGGCGGTTGGTATATTGGAGTGCGTTGCTTAGCGTGATAGGACGGGTATAGGCTCCGAAACCTCCGCGCATACCTATCACGATGAGGTATACAGAGAGACCGAAAAGAACAGTCTCGGAGGTGTAGTACAACCAAGGGAGACGGAATCCGGATTCGGGATCGGTGTGTCCGGACTTCCGGAAAAGAGCCACCAGGGCTGTCATCATCACCAGCGCAAAAAGAGTGACATACCAATATTGCGTAACACCCTGCAGAAAAATAGAGAGCAGGTTGCCGTCGTTCTGAAACTCATCCAGAAAAGTGATGGTTGTCCGTCTGTCGGTAAACCGGACATAAACCATGTCGATGCAATTCACCGCTACACCCGCCATATTCGGGATAAGAAAGACCCATTTTGCGACACGCTGGTATGTCCGGTTTTTCCGCCATCTCATGGGAAACGGGAGTAGCATCAGCAGCAGATAGGCGGAGCTCAGGTACAGCACTGCTGTCAAATCAAAGCGCAGACCACCGGCTATCATCTCCCATAAATGGTGCACCGTGACATCAGGAAACAAATCCGGACTAATCCAATAAAAGAAGAGCCGTGACAGCGTATAAACCGCCATCACCAGCAGCAGATTGCATGCCGCGCAAACCCATGGATGTCTGAATATCCTATTCATAATTTACAATGAATAATGAATAATGAATA
>DEIW01000097.1 GCA_002352705.1 Bacteroidales bacterium UBA2764
AACATGGCGGGTCGTGGTACGGATATCAAACTGACCCCCGAGGTGAAAGCGGCAGGCGGTCTGGCTATCATCGGTACGGAGCGCCATGAGTCCCGCCGTGTGGACAGGCAGCTGCGCGGACGTGCCGGACGTCAGGGTGACCCGGGTAGCTCCGTCTTCTATGTCTCGCTGGAGGACGACCTGATGCGTATGTTCGGTTCCGAGCGTATTGCCGGCGTCATGGATAGAATGGGATTCCAGGAGGGCGAGATGATTGAGCACTCCATGATCTCCAACTCCATCGAGCGGGCACAGAAGAAAGTGGAGGAGAACAACTTCGGTATTCGTAAGCGCCTGATTGAGTACGACGATGTCATGAACCAGCAACGTAACCTCATCTACGCCAAGCGTCGCCACGCTCTGATGGGTGAACGTATCGGCGTGGACATCACGAATATGATATATGAGACAGCGGAGGTTATTCTCAACGAAGCGAAGTCCGCGAACGACTATGAGGGGCTGAAGTTCGACGCAATGCAGACTTTTGCTATCGAGTTGCCGTTTGGCGAAGAAGAGTTCAGCCGTACGAAACGGGATATACTGAGCGAAAAACTGGCTGAGGCTGCCCTCGACAGTTTCAAGCGCCGCATGGACAAACTGATGCAGATAGCCGATCCGCAGATACAATACGTCTATGAGACCAAGGGTCAGATGTATGAAAACATCTTAATTCCTATCACGGACGGCAAGCGCGTTTATAACATCGCGGTGAACCTCAAGGCGGCAGCGGAGACGCATTGCAAAGAGGTCGTCAAGGAGTTCGAGAAACGAATGTTGCTTTACGTCATCGATGATGAATGGAAAGAGCACCTCCGTCAGTTGGACGACCTCAAGCAGAGTGTCCAGAATGCGTCGTACGAGCAGAAAGACCCGCTGTTGATCTATAAACTTGAGTCCTTCCATATTTTCAAAGCGATGCTCGATAATCTCAACCGCAGAGCGATAGCTATCCTGCTCCGTGGCCAGATTCATGTGCAGGAGCCGGACAAGGTACAACAGGCTCAACAGCAGCGCCGTATGGACTACAGCCGTTACCGCACGCAGAAGGATGCCGTACAGCAGGCAGCTCAGGCGAGCGGTGCCGCTGCCGCGGCAGGTAGGGACACCCGTGAGAACGCACGCCCCGAGCCGCTCCATGTTGATAAGAAACCGAGGCCGAACGATCCGTGCCCATGCGGGTCAGGAAAGAAATACAAACAGTGCCACGGAAAGATGCATGCCGCGGGGATTTAAATTTCCGCAAAAACGTGATTACGTAGTTACGTAATGCCGAGATATCTATTTATAGTATTCTTAACTTGCGCCGCCATGAATGTGACGGCGCAAAAAGTATATCCCGACACCTTCCGTCTTCAAGAGCAGCACCGGACGGCGGATATCGACCTTCTTCTCTTGGATATGATCTCTGCGCAGAGTAACGAGTTGCACGCCGCGGATACCATAGACACACTGACGGCGGCAGAAATCATGCGTCTGGACTCTATCAAAAGGGAGATGGCGCAGGTGGACTCTATGCGTGAGGAGAACGCCAAACTGGCCATCCAGAAGGTGGAGAATATTTCTTCGGTGGAGATAGAGAAATCATGGATCAAAGATGTGGAGGAAGACCGCAATGATGTATTGCGTGCCATCCGTGAGATGCGTACTCCGTGGAGGAGGGAGGCTACGTTGATGGCACAAATCACCCAGACCTACGTTACCGATAACTGGTATCAGGGCGGTTCCTCTTCTTTTGCGGGACTGGGTATAGCCAAAGGACAAATCAATTATATCGGAGAACGGTTCACATGGGAGAACTCGGGAGAGTGGCGTATAGGCGGCTCTACCGTTTCCGCCGACAGCATCCATAAGGTGAATACCACCGATGACCTCTTCCGTCTCTATACCAAGGCGAACCTGAAGATAGTTCAGAAAGTCTTTGCGTCTTTCTCTGCGGAGTTAGAGACGCGTCTGTTGCCAACCTATAAGTCCAATTCGCATAAACTGAAATCCGGTCCCTTCTCTCCTTTCCGTTTTACATTGGCAGCCGGTATAGATTACAAGCCGGTGAAGGGGCTGTCTGTGTCGGTTTATCCTTTGTCCTACAAGGTGGTGCATATAATGGATACGGCGCGTGTGCCGGTGACGGACTACGGACTGAAGGCAGGGCAACAAACCCGTCATGACGTAGGTTCGTTAATACGTCTGGAGCACCAGTGGAAGCCGGTGCGCGAGGTAGCGCTGGAGACGCGGTTCTACCTCTATACCAATTATAAGGATGTGGAGATAGACCTGGAGGTGAACTGTGATTTTATCATTAACAAGTACCTCTCGGCGCGCGTAATGCTTCATCCGCGGTACGACACTTCGGTCATCATGGAGGGGGACAAGCATGCCAAGATACAGTTCCGCGAACTCATTTCACTCGGCTTCGCCCATAAGTTCCATTAATTATCAATTAACAATTAACAAAGCGTCCTAGTGGCTTTGGTACAAACATATTAGAAAGTACGTATCTTAAAACGTTGTACCAAACTCCAATAGCCCTTTGTGAATTGTGAATTCTCAATTCTCAATTCTCAATTCTCAATTCTCACTTACACAAGGCTTCCAACGCTTGCCAGCGTACGAAAGCCTCGTGGCCGTATTTCCAAATGTTGTATTTGATTTTGTCGAGAGAGACCTCTTCGCCGAGGTGGCTCTTTGAGTAGAATTTGTCCGCGTAGCAGATGATCTTCTCCTCCAGGCTCTGCGGGCAGTAGTCCCGTTCGGGGATGGGTAACTCTTCCCTTTCCACTTGCTCGATAGTAATACCGGTACCGGTGTGGCGTTCGGCTACGAGTGCGTGCTTGGGTAACCCTTCTCTGCGCAGCAGTTCGGCGCCTAAGAAACCATGCTCAATATATTTATGCGGACCGAAACAGTAAATCTTCGGTGCGTCGCAGAAGATGATACCGATGTCGTGGAGCATAGCCGCTTCCTCGACGAAGGTGCGGTCCACCGCCGGAGAGCCTCCGGAGGCGTTTAACCATTCGGGGTGAGCATCCACAATGCGTAACGCACGGTCAGCCACTTGCCGGCTGTGGGTGACGAGCACATGCCGCAACTCCGGCTGCGAAGCGTAATACTTATCTATGAGTGCTATATAGTCAATCATCTTTCCTGACTCCCTCCCTTGAGGGGAGGGCAGGGGAGGGGTTTCAATCCATTCAAAAAAGCACTTGCCTCCATTCGTTTCTTGCCGGGGACTTGGAGCTCGAGAATGCGCACGGCACCTTCGCGGCAAGGGATAATTATCTCTCTCTCCTTGGGAGAGGGTTGGGGAGAGGTCTCCACCTTATAGATCTTGACGTTCTCAAAGGTCTGTCCGTGTATGGTGAGGTTCGCCCACGCGGCGGGGTAAGGACTGAGTCCCCGGACGAAGTTATGGACTTCCTCTGCGGTCTTCTCGTTGAACTTAATCTCGCAGTCTTCCTTGAATATCTTCGGTGCGGGTCGCAGTTCGCTTATCTCGGGTTGCGGGGTAGTAGGGACCTCTATGCCTTTGGAGGCGCAATCGATGATGAGGTCCACGGTACGTGTCACCAGTCTTGTTCCCATTTCCATGAGTCGGTCATGTACCGAGCCTACGTTCTCATCGGGACCGATAGGTATCCGTTCCTGCAAAATCATGTTTCCGGTGTCTATCTCATGTTTGAGCATGAAGGTAGTGGCTCCTGTCTCTTTGTCTCCGTTCATCACCGCCCAGTTGATAGGAGCGGCGCCACGGTATTGGGGCAGTAGAGAGGCATGGAGGTTGAAAGTGCCGAATCTCGGCATCGTCCATACCGCCTCGGGTAACATACGAAACGCCACTACTATTTGCAGGTCGGCATGGTACGAACGCAGTTCTTCAAGGAAAGCCTCGTCTTTGAGTTTCTCGGGTTGGAGTACAGGCAGGCCTACCGAGAGGGCGTATTTCTTGACGTCCGAGAACTGCATCTGGTGTCCCCTGCCGGCAGGTTTGTCGGGCATGGTGACCACCGCCACGACGTTGTAACCTCCTTCCACCAAAGCCCGGAGACTGGCTACCGCGAACTCCGGCGTACCTAAATAGACTATTTTGAGATCTTGTTTTGTCATTTCTTCTGATTCTTCTGATTATTCTGATATTTCTTATCAAGACTTTCCGGCTGTATGTCCACAACGGGCGAGAGGGGTCTCCTATACGCGCGGATAATAAGGTATATACCTAAGATGATAAAGGGGATGCTCAACCACTGTCCCATGTTCAGCATATGTCCGGCTTCGAAGGCTTCCTGGTCATTCTTGATGAACTCTAAGAGGAAGCGCGTGACGAAGATAATCTCGAAGAAGACGCCGAGAAGCAGTCCTTCCCTGCGTCGTGCATCGGTATAGAGGTACATCGGCAGGGTGACGCAGAGGGCGGCGAAGCAATAGAGAATTTCGTAAATCTGGGTAGGGTGGCAGGGAACTGTCTGTCCGTCTCTGACGAAGATGAATCCCCAAGGCAGGTCTGTGGGTCCTCCGTAAATCTCGCTGTTGAAGAGGTTACCCAGCCGGATGAGCATGGCAGTGAAGCAGACACCGATACAGAGCCTGTCGAGAATCCAGAGCCATGAAGTGCCGAATTGGGGGTACTTGCTGAACTTGTATTTATTGAGCAGGACAGCGGCGGTGATGAGTCCGATAGCACCGCCGTGGCTGGAGAGTCCGCCTTCCCAAATCTTGATAAGCCGCAGTGGGTTTTCTATATAGGGGTTCCGGTAAGTGAACTCCCATCCGAAGAGGTGCCATGGCTGCCCGTACTGATGCCATTCATAAAACCAGCAGTGCCCTAACCGTGCGCCGATAATCACGCCTGCGACCATCCAGAAGAAGAGGAGGTCCGGCCATTCGGCAGGACAGTGCTCGCGTTTGTACATCTTCTCGTTCACCGCCCAGCAGATATAAATACCAATCGCCCAGAGCAATCCGTACCACCGTATACCTCCGTCGCCGAAATGAATCAATATGGGATCAACGTCCCAAGTAATATAATTTAAAAGCATAAATGCGTAGTTTTTGTAGTTTACGTAGATTACGTAGTTTTTGTAGTTTACGTAGATTACGTCAATTACGTCGCGTCAGCGACCTATTTCCCCCAATTGAGTTTAGTCTGTAGGCTTTTGAGGAAGCTGTTGTCTCCAATCTGTACCACTTTGATGGTATAAGGAGCTTTTTCGACATGCAGGCTCATGTCCGTGCTGAGGCTCTGGCTTCGTCCGTCCACGGAGACCATGAAGGCGTCATACCGGCTGCTGACGCGGATGTCGAACTTCCAGTCATCGGGCACTACGAGCGGTTTGACGGTGAGGCTATGGGGGGCGATCGGTGTCAGAATGATTCCCCGGCTCTGCGGCACCATGAGGGGACCTCCGATGGAGAGGTTATAGGCGGTACTGCCGGTAGGGGTAGCGACAACCAGACCGTCGGAGTTGTAGGTATGGAGGTGTGAGCCGTTGACTTTCAGCTCGATTTGCAGCATGCTACTGAGTCCCTCTTTGAGGATAGCAATCTCGTTGAGGGCGTTGGGAGCCATGATGATATTGTCGCGCGGAGAGCCTTGTTTGTCAAAGACAGAGACGTTGAGGAGGCTTCGTTGCTCGATGGTGTATTCCCCCGCCACGAGTTTCTGGAGTATGTCATCGACGTCCTGTGACTGCACCTCAGCCAGGAAACCGAGGTTGCCGCAGTTGATGCCTAAGATAGGGATGTTTTTCTTCCCGATAGCGGCAGCGGAGGTGAGGAAAGTGCCGTCTCCGCCGACGGAGAGGGCGAAGTCGATGGGTTCGAAGTTTGTAGTCTCCTGAAAGAGGAAGTCGTTGCCTCTGGTTTTGAAGTCCGAGATGGTCGTTCCTTTCGGGTATGAGTGTTCGAAGCTCGGGTACTCACGTAGGTTGAGTTCCTGCCTGAGTTCCTGGGAGAGGACAACATGTATCCCCCGTCTTTCCATGAAATCCAGAAGGTGCTTCACCTCGGTGAGGGTCTGGCTTTTCATTGCGTTACCGAAAATAGCAATAGTCATAAGGCCGTAATCCGCTAAATTAAAATCGGGTACAAAAGTACTACAAAAATTGCACATATGCAAGCGTTCGGGTATTTTTTGACAAATAAAATGTAATTTTATCTGTTCTACACCGATAGATAGCGACTATGCTTGCATAAGGCGATATGTATTGGTGCAGAACAGGGAAAGCCGTTAGGCTTGTCAAAAAATGCCCGCCCTTGTACCATTATCCCCCCGCTTTTTCGGAGGGAACCCACCCGTGGCGCGTTAGCGACAGGGGAAGGGGCGTGCCGAAAAATGCATATGTCCGGCAGGACGCGAACGTACTCTCGGAGGGAACCCACCCTTTGTCAATAATGTGACAAAGGGAAGGGGCGTGCCGAAAGTACAACCGTACAGCCTCCAACATACGTACAGACTTTTAAACAAACGTCCCTCGGGGCGTTTTTTCGTTGAGTGCTTCGCGGTTTATGGGTTTAGTGCTTCGCTGTTTATGGGTTTAGCGCTTCGCTGTTTATGAGGGTGCCCAGGATGTTGAAGACCTTGCCGTCACGGATGATGAGCAGCTGTCCGTTATGCAACACCTTTACTCCCTCTTTGGAAAGGCGGGTAGGGGAGAGGTTGTCCAGTCCCTGCGTAGCAGGCTTATAGGCAAAACGGATAGTAGAGCCGAAATAAGAGGTACACTCGCCGGAGAGGATAGGCCGGTCTTGTGAGTCGTACGCGAGTTGTATCTCACCGGAGGTGATATACCACACGGCATTGACCCATCCGTCCTTGTCAATCAGCGTCAGATAGCATGGGATGAGTGTGTTTCCGAACCGTCCGAGTGAGGCACTGAAGGAGCCGTCCTGCTCGCTGTCGTCCACGTGGTACGTAGCGGCAGCGGGGTAGGCTTCGGCGGTGTACATTCCCAGATGCAGGAAAGCCCTGAGTCCGTTCACGTCCGCTTCGCGCTGAGTCAGAACGATGTCGATAATACCGTCTTTCTCCACCGTAGCGGCGTTCCATGCAAGCGAATCGGCAGTCATGTTGATGGTTGCCTTTTCTTTCTGCTCGTCGGCATAAGGCTTGTCTTTGGCGTCCGTCTCATCTTCCGGCGAAGGGTAGAGGACTATATGCGGAGCTTGCAGGAAATCAAAGGAATACTCGCTGCCTATCGTATCGGTAATCACCATTTGGTATCGCCATTGGTCTCCCTCAGCCTTGCTGAGCGTCAGTTCAGCGGTGGCGAAAACATAAGGTTCTCCGCCGAAGAAGAAGGAGTTGAAATCATTCTGGTTCTGAAAGAGCGCCAAGCCGCTGAGCGTGTTGCTTTCCAGTGTGAATGTCCCTTCCGCGAGAGCCATCGGCTGCGGTAAGGTGATGTCAGCCAGCACATTCGGATAGTCGCCTGTCGAGGAGAAGAAATTGAGCGTGTGAATATAGTTGTTCAGCGTGCTGTCGGACAGGTCGCTGCGATACGTTATCGCAACGGTGTCTATTGCCAATGCCACTTTCTCCGGCTCCGGCGTGACCTCATAAGGGTCGTACAGCATGTTATAACTGCGCGCCTGTATCGTGATAGCAGAGCCGTTATGGGAGAGAGCCTGTCCGGCAATGAAGATGGTGTCCCCTTTGGCATTGTAACTCACCGTCAGCGAGCCGCTCTCGAGATAATACGGCGTATATTGTCCCCAGTTCTCTTTGTCTTTGCGGATAGCCAGATAGCATGGGTCGTCTCCCTGCGTGCCGCCCAGGTAGCCTTTGGAGGCAGTGAGTGAAGCCGAGTCGCCGGAGTTGTTGATGGCATATGTCCCGGCGGGCATTGCCATTCGGGAAGCCAGAAGGCGTAACTCTATCCAATCATAGGTCTCGTTAGCCATCTCATTGAGCGTGATTTCTATGTATCCCGTCCGCTCGCGGAAATGAACCACATCTGCGCTGAAAGAGATGTTCACGGGGTCGTCAGGCTCAAAGCGGAACGGGTCTTCTCCGAGCTGAGGAACAGCCGGTTCCTCCGTGTAGGCAAAGGTGAAAGGCGCGATGATATATGTATAAGTCGTACCATTCCTTGTGGCGTCTATTTTGCCCTGCAACGTACAAGTACCGTTGCTGTCTGATGCGATGGATAGACTTATCTCCGCCTCTTCGGAACACTCGTACCACATGTCCACGGGAGAGCCGTTGGCTTTGGTTTTATGAACGAAACTGTTGATATAACTGATAGTCTTGCCGGCAGCGGAGAAAGCGCCAATCGCCGAACGTGTGGCAGGCCATACATCAAAAGCCACTTCATATTCACCGCTGTTGGTATGTGCCTCGACGGTCACAAAGAAATTGTTCTTGTCCACCGTGAGATCCTGTATCTGCGCTTTAGTAGCCGTAAGATTGAAAGCAGCAGCGGCCTCTAAAACCGCTGCTACACAAAGTATTAACACGCTTGTCAGTCGTCTCATCATTATTGTATTTCGGATCCCAGAATATTGAATTGCTTGCCGTCACGGAGAATCATCAGCTGTCCGTTACGGATGACTTTGGTACTTCGTACTTCGTTCCCTTGTACTTGGTCAATGCCTGTAGTCAGACCGCTTTCTCCGGTCTCTTCGTTGAAGTTAAACTCAATACCTTCTCCGCCGTTATCGCTGAAATGGTAATAATGAACCGCTTCGATACGTTTCTTGCCATATACAGCCTGGTAGTTCAGATCCGCATCGGTGCAAGTCAGCGTGCCTCCGTAGAAAGAATACTGGTTATCACCTTTGGACTTGATTTGTACCGTGCTGACAGAGTCGTTAGCCAAGTTACGTTGTTTGTTGACCTTGAGGTCTTTCACATAGCAGTTGGAAGCCCAGAGAAGGTTGTCTCCGCCTTGGGTGGCAAACGAGCCGGCAATGTCTTCCTTGGAGGGGTAGATAGCTAACTGTACTTCGTAGTTCCGCTCGTCGTTATTCTCACGGCAGACACCTGTGCAGCCGAGGGTGAGGAAATAACGGATGGCATCGTATTCAGAGTCGCTACGTTCTACCTTCAGACTCTTTACCGAGAGATCATAGTTGTACACCTGGGTGACATATTCGCCGGAGTAACCGAAGATATACGGCGTGCGGTCGATGCCCTCGTTGAGAATATCCTCCTCTGCGTAGCAGTAGTTATAGATATAGGTGTTTGTCTGGTTGACGCGCTGGGAGAAATAGAGTTTGCTTTCCCCTATGCTGTATCGTCCGTCCGGCTCACGGTTGATGACAAAACGGGACACTATGCTCTCGTCTTTGAGCAGCACTCGGCTGGTTGAGCCGGAAGTGAACTCAGAGGTAACCATGTTGATAGTCTGGTCATTGGTATTGGAGGAAGAACTGGTACGGCTTGCGCCCTCGGTGGTATAGACTCCGTCCAGGGTGCGGTCGTCGGAATTCAGCACCAACTTGACGGTGGAATAATATACCGTGTTTGCTTTGGAATACTCTGCGGTATTCTTGCAGGTCTGGTCGAACGTAACGATGTACTGGTTCTTGGTTGTGCTCTGCAGGGTATCTACCGTGAGATTGGTGATGGCGCAGAGATAATTGTAGGTGGTGGCATTGGCAGCCAGAGTCAGCGCGCCGAGCGCCATAATGGTAAAAATCTTTTTCATAATATGTACTATTTATAATTAATAACTTTCAATTTTCAATTCCTTACACTCCTCCTCCGGCGTTAGCACCGGCAGTGGCGAAATCAAGCGGAGTATATACTCCGTTACTCTTGATACCAAAAGCGGAACCGGAAGCCATCAGTACGTTTGTAGGTGCGAGGGGAAGAATCTGTATGTCGGGTTGTATGTAATTGCGTTTCATAACTTTGCGTTTTAAATAATTACTTGTACTCGGTACTTAGTCCCTTGGTTACTTAACCAGGTTTCCTTGTGCGTTGTAGGTCTTGCCGTCCCGGATAATGAGCAACTGTCCGTTCCGGATAACCTTGGTACTTGGTACTTGTTCCCTTATTACTTGGTCTATACCTGTTGCGGTATTCCCGATTCGCATGACAGGTCTGCGCGCCAGGACATGAGAAGGAACGCCGGGGCTAAGCAGCCAGTAAGCACGCATACCTTTGAGTGTGCCTCCGTTAGCCCATGTGAGTGAGTTGTTTGCTTGGAGGAAGATGAAACTCTGCGCATTCACCTGTGCGGAAGTGACATCTACCGGTGCCAGCGTGCCGTAGAAAGAAGCGTGAGTAGCGTTCACTGAGCCTTCTGTATCCACTACGTCTGCCGGATCTACATCCGTGAACAAGGGGTTGGACACCGTGTTTGCCGGTTTGAAGAGATAGGGCACACCTGCTTCGATATAATCCTGTGCGTTGTCAAAATTAAGCGTCAGTTCGTTAGCTGCCTCGTCATAACTGGTTCCCGTGAAAGCATGGATCAGTGTTCCTGTACCGAAAGTAGCCTCCACCTCATCCGCCGACAGACTAACCGGCGAGCAGAAGGTATTGAAATACGCGTTCGTGAGCGTACGCTCCAACCGCATGTTAAACGGCGCGGATGTATAATCTTTGATAGTCTCAAGTAATGCGATATTATCTTGGTTCTCATCTATGATTACCTCATCATCAATTGCCACTTGCCAATGACCGTCATTCCATGGCGCCGTTTCTAACTTGGCGCGCTCCGTGCTATTAAGCAAAGTAGATAATTTGATACGAAGTGTCAATGGATGACAAGGATTGAAAAGGGAACTATACGAGGCTGCTGAGGTAAGGTTAGTCGAACCAATATAGTTAGAACATGTAGGTACTGTATTTTGGTCAAGAATGATTCCCGAAAGGAACCAATGGTAGGCTAAGGCGTTGCCTAATGCTGTGATTTCTCCTTTCAGTTTGACTTTATCTACCAAGCGTCGGAAGTTGCCCCAAGGATAATCTGTTCCGGCTTTTAAGGTTACTGTTTTAGATGCGGTAGAACCGGAGGCATCCAATGTAAGAATACCATCTTCTTCCAAACTCCATTTAACTCCGGAACCATATGTGCTACTGAGAGTTCCACTTAAAGTCTGCCCCGTTGCACCAGGTCCCTTAGCTGTTGTCGTGCCTTTCCAGGGTGTGCCCACTGCATTATACGTAGAAACAGCACTTGTCGGTACATATAATTTGGCAGAACTTCCATATGTTATAGGAGAATAAGCACCCGTTGCTGGCGGTGTAGCTCTGTTGATGCAAACCGAGTTAGAAACAGCACAAGCAAATGCGAAATTTCCAATGTATTCCACCGAACCGGGAATGTTTAAATGCTGTATTGTAGCCTTGTAAAAAGCGTAGTCATTGATTCTTTTAATACCTGGTGCGAGAACTAACGTTGTTGTCGTAAAATCGCATCCGTGGAAATAGAACTTTCTGGTACCGGCACTGGAATCGCAGAACGGGTTAGATGCGTCGTTCACAAAAGTAATAGAAGCCCACTCATTCGGTGATCCCGCATAATAAATGGATGCTATCTTAAAACATGAAGCAAAAGCTCCTTCTCCTATGCTTGTTACTGACACAGGAACATCAACGCGGGTTACATAACCGGCATCTATAAATGCGTACGCTCCAATGTGCGTTACACCATCTTCAATAATGATAGATGTGATATCATCGGATATCCATGGCGTATCATCAGAATAACCATAATCCGCCATTGCTCCATTGCCGGACACGGTGAGTGTAGCACCGGAAGTAGTAATCGTAGTAGAGCCGCTGGTCCACGTTCCTCCAAAGGCAGAAATAGAAAATAAACAAAAAATGCTGATCAAACAGCTTAAATACCAATACCTTTTCATACTCTTATGAGTAAAAGATTAAACAAAAGGAGAATCAGTTCTCCGAAAACTTTGTGCAAAGGTAATCTTTATGAACGATATTGGCAAATAAAATGATTAAAAAGTCGTAAAAAATTACATTTTGCAAACAATATGTAGCAAAATGGTACTTTAATACGATATATGCAATATGTAATTATTTATATTTCTGCTCTACAGCGTTCCTGACCGACCTCACCGGTAACAGGCGATGGCTGCCGTTCCTGGCGGAGACGATACAGAACCCCTTCTATATCACCCTGCCGAAGGATGCGGCCAGTTCATGACCACCGCCGAGATCAGCGACAAACTCGTCACGTGGGGCAATATCAAGAAGCCGATGCCCCTCAGCCGCCTGGGGATGGTGCTCCAGCAAGCCGGCTACCAAAGCAAGCGGGTAGGCAAGACGCGTACGCGCGGCTGGTTGGTACGTGAAAGAGGATTAGAAGAGGTAAATGCTAACCGCAATATCGAAGGTCGGTCCTAGAGCAGATGAGCAGATGAGCAGATGAGCAGTTGTTTTCTTAAACTATACACACCCACGCGTGTGTGTGATATTTACATAATGAGCTGCTCATCTGCTCATCTGTTCACCCTAAAAACTTTCGTCCATTGCGCCGCATGCTATGTGGCAAAACATCGTTCATTAGGTCGGATGTTATCCGACATCCACCCTATAACTGCCTAATTACGGCCTATTTGAGGCCTATTTACGGTCCAAAGCCGCGATATGGCCGCGACGTGACCGCGACCTCACGGATAGGTAACAGATAAATGTCAAACGTATGAGAATTATTCCGATTATGATGCCGAGGGCAATAAGATTTAGACCGCTTTACTGTTCCGGAAAGTCAGGAAAGGACGGGAAAGGAATAAACAGCGAAGCACTAAACTCCTCTATCACCACCCTCCGGGGCGGGAGTTGCCGGAGGGATAGGAGGAGAGGGTGACGGACGAGCCGCCGGAGGCGGAAGCGGGGTAGTATCCCACGCCGTCAAAGACAGCCGTTCCGGAAGGTGTGATGCCGGATTGGAGGGTAGGCGTAGAAGCCCCGGAGACCACCATGGTGCTACCCCCCGAGGCAGGTGTCTTAAAAGCAAAGACGGTGTTGCCCACGGTGAGTGCATACCATGTGTTGGCGGACCAAGAGGAACTGCCGCCTCCCCATCCGCCGCCGGGACGTCCGCCACCGCCGGATGAAGAGGAGCCGGTGGAATAACATTGGCATCCATACCCACTTCGGGCGATGAGGCAGAGACGGCATAGACGAGTCCGCCTTTGATGAAACAGTTGCCGTTGGCATCAAGACCGTCGTTATTGGTAGCTCGTGCGTAAACCAAGCCGCCACTGACAGTCATTGTGGAAGCCGAGTTGATGGCGTCGTCATACGCGTTTACGCAAACCTCTCCACCGGAGATGTCAAGCGTGGCTTTGGACTCAATGCCTTCGCCACCTGCGCCGGAGGTTGTGACAGACACCTTGCCGCCGGTGACAGAGACAGCTCCGTCCATCTTGATACCCTTCGGGGAGGACTTGTAGTTGGTGTTGTAGCGGTCGAGTGTTTGTGAGTTAGAGACGGTAGAGAGTGTGGGTAGAGGTCAGACTAAGCGTGCCGCCGGAGATGGAGATGTTCCCGTCGGCGGAGAGTCCCGCAGAGGCTTTGGTCTTGAGGTCGGTAGAGTCCCATGCGCCGTCACCGGAAGTGGTAGCCGTGACGGTTCCGCCAGTGATATACATATCTCCCGCCGCCTTGATGCCTTTGGCGGCTGCTGCCGTGACGGTGGCATTGACGGTACCGCCGGAGATATAGATATTTCCTGTATCTTCGTCCTCATGGCCGGTGGTGATGCCGGTAGAGGTGGTGCCTCCGAGGTCGCATTGGATGCCGTCATCGCCGATGCCGGAGAGGGTGACAGTGCCGCTCTTGATTTGCATGTACTCCTCGCAGTTGATACCGTCTCCCACGGAGGAGGTGATATTGAGGGTGAGGTTTTTGATAGCGATATAGGAGGCGGACTTGATAGCATGCTTGGTGTTTCCGGCGACGTTGAGTGTGCCGTTACCCTGAATCTGCAACTGTCCTTTGCTGTAGATGCAGGCTTTGTGGGAACCGTTGGCGGAGTCGGCGAAAGAGTTGACGGTGCCTTTCTTCGCGGAGAGTTGGATACGTTTGGAATTGGAGATATAGACAGCCGCTCCGTTGGGGTTGGTGAGGGTCACGCCGGCGAGGGAGACGGTGGCTTTATACGAACCGTCAAGAGCGAACGAACCGTTGGAGGAGTTGCCGGAGAGCGCATACGTGATTTCCGTAGCCAGGTCGCTGCTCTAGCTGACAGACACATGTGCCCCGCTGACGGAGAAAGAGACATACCGCGCTATATTACCGGCAACGGTAATCCGCGCTGACGAGGTGCTGTAGGCGATGGTTACCGTGGAGTCCGTCACCGCTGTTTCGTCCACATACATCTCATCCACGTCACTGAGCGTGAAGGTTTTTCCCATAGCCGTGAGCGTAGTGCCGTCCGCGAACGGCATGACGCCTGTTTGTGAGGCTGGGAAGAGGTATGTCACATTACCTACCCGGACATTGAGGGTCTGGGAAAGTGACAATGGTACAAAGTACAAGGTACAAAGGATAGCTACTAATATCTTTTTCATGACTGTATTTCTTTACCTGTTATAGAATATGTTTTGCCGTTGCGCTCAATGAGGAGTACTCCGTCCCGGAGGGTTTTGGTACACTGTACCCGGTTCCTTAGTACTTGGTCCATCCCCTGTGCGGCAAAGACGTTCAAGGATGCTGCTGCCGCAACCGACTTGGTACCCGCTATCTTAACGCTCTCGCCGGTAGAGCCGTAGGTGTTGATGTTGATAGTTCCGCCGGTCATTGTGAAATTGCCGGTGTTCCCGGCAGAGGTGTCGTTGGCTTCCAATGCTACCTGTAAACCGTCATCCCCATACCCGGAGAGGTTGAATTCGCCGGCCTTGATGGCGTGCGCGTAATTACCATACACATTGAGCGTGCCTTTGCCTTTGAACTGGATATGTCCTTTGCAGTATAACGCGCCTTTCCATGCGTCGGTGGCGGTAGAAGTGCCGTCGGCGAGCGTAGAGGTGGTGCCGCTCTTGGCGCTTATCTCGATGCGCTTGCCGTTCTGGAGGTTTATAGCCGGACCTGTAGGATTGGAGATATTCACCCCGAAAAGTTCCAAAGTGGCTTTGTAAGTGCCGATAAGCGTGAATGACCCGTCGGTAGTAGTGCCATAGAGACCGTAGCTGATCTCATTGACCGTACCGGATGCGGTAGAGGTGATGGAGACATCCCCTCCGTTCACGGAAGCCGTGATGTAGTCTTTGATATCTGAGGAAACCACGATAGCAGCCGAGTTGCCGCTATAGGTGACTTTGACATAGCAGGTGGTATCGGTAGTGTAAGTCACTTGAGCGGAAAGGTACAAAGGAGCAAATGTACCAAGGATGGCAAAAAGAAGTGTTAGTCTTTTCATCTTATCACGACGGTTTGCGTGTTCGTACCTTGTTTAATCACGTATGCGCCTGCGGGAAGTGTTTCCGCAGCCAGGCGAAGTGAGGGGAAGGAACCTGCTCCGGTACCGTTGAGGGTATAGACTTCCACGGGGCAGTCCGCGTTCAGCACGTTAGCGAGTGCGCTGACGGTAGAGCCGTCCTTCGAGAACTGCATGTTTGTCAAACCGGTTAACGTGAGGGTGTTTGTCCCTTCGGCGTTGGTGACTTGTAAGGAATTGCCGCTGACGCTCATCGTGAGCGAAGCGACGCTCATGACGGTGGTAGTGCCGGCGGTATTGGTGAAGACCAGATAAGGGTAGTCGGCTGCCGTTGCCATGAGGGAGCCGAAGAGTGTGACTATAAACAAAAAAAGATGTCTCATACGCATTCATTTTACGGAAAAACGGTGCAAAGGTACAGTTTTTTTATAAAACGATTATTGCATGGTAGGTGCAAATTGTTGCCAAAATGACGCTTTTTATTTGCAGGAATCAAAAAAAAGAAGTATCTTTGCCGTCGAAATGTTTAAAAAAAGCGAATTTATGTCAACAATTCCAACCAAAGCCCGGACCTTTGACGTGCCGGAGGTGAAAGAGCAAGACGTAGTGGTGTTGCGGAACTTCAACAGGTTTCCGTTTTACGGTCAGGAGTTTATCTCCACGAACATGGTAATAAGTATCGTGACGAACGGAGAGAGCTACGGCTACTATGACAAACGCGAGATATTCTTCCGCAAAAACCAAGTGTCCGTGATACTTCCCGACCATATATGTATGGAACAAAAGACAAGCAAGGACTATGAAGTGACACTTGTCATTATTTCGCCCAAGTTCCTGAGTGAGATGTCCAAGACAACTTCTCACCGTAACTATATCAACTATCACTACGAGCCGATCACAGAGCTTCGCGAGGAGGAGTGCGCGGTGATGCTCCGTCTGGTGGAGTCGTTGGGGGATATATGCGAACTGTCCGGGTTGTCCAACCGCAGGGAGTGTCTGATGCACATGGTGAGCGTGTTGTTCACGCTTATCAGCAGCCGGCGGAGAGATCAGGAGTCTCACCCGGCATGGATGACACGCGGGAACGAGGTATATAACCATTTCTGTAATCTGTTGGTCAAGCACTGCCGAGAGTCCAGAGAGGTGTCTTTTTACGCGGATAAGTTACACCTGACTCCGAAACATTTCTCGAAGGTAATCCGTCAGACGACGGGACACACGGCGTCTTATTGGATAGAGCAGCATACCGCAGTGCAGGCGCAGCAGATGTTACTCTCCCGCAAGGACATGACGGTGCTGGAGATATGTTATTATCTTGGTTTTGACGACCTGTCCCATTTCTCCCGTTATTTCAAGCGTGCTACGGGTTTGTCTCCCCGTCAGTTCCGCGAACAGGGAGGGGAAGGTGAAAGAGGGGCATTTCTTTAAGTCTGTACGTATGTTGGAGTCTGTACGGTGGTACTTCGGACATCTGCCTTGGCTCCGCCAATTCCCCCGTAGCTACGTTCGCGTCCTGCCGGACATATACCACCGCGGGCATTTTTTTTACGGAGACGGACTATCGTCCTTACGTATGAGCGCCCATAGTACCTAACTGTGAGCAAGCTCCCGATAGGCACTCTGTGCGCTCATACACGCGAAAATAATCGCTTCTCCGTAAAAAAAAATGCCCGAACGCTTGCATATGTGCAATTTTTGTAGTACCTTTGTAGCGTTTTTTAGAGAGAGCGACATGACCAAGCTAAGTGTAAACATCAACAAAGTAGCCACGTTGCGCAATGCGCGTGGCGGGAATATGCCTGACGTAGAGCGCTTTGCGGTAGATTGCGAGCTGTTCGGCGCTCAGGGAATCACTGTTCATCCTCGTCCTGACGAACGTCATATCCGTAAGGAAGATGTCTATCAGCTCCGCTCGATGGTGACGACGGAGCTGAACGTAGAGGGCAACCCGACGGAGGAGTTTCTTGCGATGGTGACGGATATCCGTCCGACGCAGGTGACGTTGGTGCCGGATGACCCGAGTCAGTTGACCTCTAACCACGGATGGGACACACGCAGGAATCTGGATTTTCTGAAAGGAGTGGTCAATGAGTTACACGCCTATCGTATCCGCGTGAGTATCTTTGTGGACCCGGACCCCGTGATGGTGGAATACGCCCTTCGCTGCGGTGCCGACCGTGTGGAACTATATACGGGTCCGTATGCGGAGATGTATGCTTCCGACCCGAAGAAAGCCATCGAGAAATACCGTCCGGCGGCGGAGAAAGCCCATGAGTTAGGGCTGGGCATGAACGCCGGGCATGACCTGAACCTGAAAAACCTCAAGCCGTTTATCCAGGCCTTCCCGTGGACGGCGGAAGTCTCCATAGGTCACGCCATCATATGTGACGCACTCTATCTCGGTATTCAGGAGACGATTCAGGAATACTTGGACTTACTGAAGTAAGTCAATTGAGAATTGAGATTTGAAATTTGAAAATTGAAAATTGAAAAAATATCTTTATGTTATTACAAATTGACACACTGGCTGCGATTCAGGAAGAGGCAGCCGTATTGGAAGAGACCACACAACAGTCCATTAACCTATGGGAAATGGCGCAGTACGGCGGATGGATAATGATTATTCTTGCCATCCTTCTCGCGGGCGCATGTTACATCTTTATTGAGCGCGTGGTAGTTATCAAACAGGCTACGAAGGAAGACAAGTCCTTCATGGACCGGATTCGCGATTACATCCACGAGGGCAAGATAGATTCCGCATTGAACCTGTGCAAGCAGACAGACACGCCGTCGGCTCACATGATAGAGAAAGGAATCACCCGTATCGGTCGCCCGATGCAGGACGTGCAGGTAGCTGTGGAGAACGTGGGGAACCTGGAGGTAGGAAAGTTGGAGAAAGGTCTGGTGATTATGGCCACCATCGCCGGCGGGGCCCCGATGTTGGGATTCCTGGGTACGGTATTAGGCATGGTACAGACGTTCTATAATATGGCTCAGACTTCCGGCGGTGTCATCGAGATGAGCGCCCTCTCAACGGGAATGTACCAGGCTATGGTGACGACCATCGGCGGTCTGATAGTAGGTATCCTGGCGATGTTTGCCTATAACTATCTGGTAGCGCGTATCGACCGTGTGGTGCGTCTCTTGGAGAGCCGTACCTTGGAGTTCATGGACCTGCTCAACGAGCCGGCATAGTCGCGCTCACTATCCTCGTACATGTGCCAAAACAACGTTTTAGCAGTAAGTACTCGGATGTGCTCGCTCTCCCCACAAATAATAAAATTTGCGGGGACCCCAAATAAAAATTAAACAAGTTAATTTTATGTCTTTAAAGAAACGTAATAGGGTAGAGGCGACCTTTGCGATGAGTTCCATGACGGACCTGGTGTTCTTGTTGTTGCTGTTCTTCGTGATGGCATCGACCCTCTCTTCCCCTAATGATATCAAGATCAAGTTGCCTACCTCTCGTTCGCAGACCGTGACCCGTCCGCAAGTAGCAAAGGTTTCCATCGACAACCTGGGCAATTATTATGTGGCGATAGGCAAGGAGAAACCGATAGCCGTAGATCCGGATAATCTGGAGGGTTATCTGAGTCGTGTTCAGGCCTCTGATTCAACCGTATATATCGCGCTCCATGCCGATGAAGACGTGGCATACAAAGAGGTAGTACGTGTGCTGGACATCGCTAACGAACATAAGATGCGGCTTGTAGTAGCAACGAAAAAGTAACAGTATACCGTTTTCTTGTAAGGAGAACTATTTTAATTATTCAACGTGCAAAGCACTAAAAAACGACATATCATTGCCTCGGTAGGCACA
Organism: Bacteroidales bacterium UBA2764; assembly: GCA_002352705.1. Lineage (GTDB taxonomy): Bacteria > Bacteroidota > Bacteroidia > Bacteroidales > Paludibacteraceae > Colicola. Next base: position 19,210 of record DEIW01000097.1, read on the forward strand.
GCGCTTTTCATGCTGCTGGTCTTCCTGATTCTATGGTTTGTGTATCTGACCGCCGTTGTGCCGGAGCAGGAAGAGGGAGTAGAGGTAGCCTTCGGTGAAGTGATGGAGGCAGGCGGATATATGTCAGAGCAGTCGGAGTCAGTGCCGGTACCGGTGCCTGAGCCGGCGACCCCGGTTCAGCCTGCAGCGCCGAGTGTAGAGGAACATATGACTACGGAGGACCCGGAAGCCTTGGCTCTGGCGGAGGCAAAGAAGAAAAAAGAGGCGGAAGAGAAAGCCCGTCTTGAGGCGGAACGCAAGGCCCGCGAAGCCGCAGAGGCGGAACGGAAAGCCAAAGAGGCGGAGGCGGTGGCGAGAGCCAATGCCATGGGCTCGCTCTTCGGACAAAGCGGAAACACTGCCGGTTCCGGAGACTCGCAAGGCTCCGGGCAGAAAGGAAATCCGGTAGGACACGGTTCTTCGGGAGGCAACTCCTGGTCTCTCTCCGGACGAGGGATAAAAGGTACATTGCCCTCCCCTTCGAACTCGTTCAATCAGGAAGGGAAAGTAATCGTTCAGATACGTGTGAATGCCGCCGGCCAAGTGGTCTCTGCCACTATCAAAGGCGGTGATGTATCAGACAAACAAACCCAACAACTGGCTCTCGATGCGGCGCGTAAAGCGAAGTTCACCGAGGGCGATCATGACCAGATCGGAACAATCACCTATATATTCAAGCTAAACTAACCGGTCAAATGGTTAGATATGCGACCCATATGGCGAAACGGATCGTTCGACCGGAGGGAGTTAGAAATGATAAATGATTAAATCGTAAATGACTTTATGAATTATTTATTCTTAGACAATGGTTTCGAAGAAATCGAGGCTATCACCACGATTGATTTGTTGCGCCGCGCGCAAATAGCGGTAACGACAGTTTCTATCACCGGCAATCCGATGGTTCTCGGTGCGCATAACATCGCCGTAGAGGCTGACGGGCTTATAGAACGCATCGATTTCTCGGATGCAGAAATGTTGATTTTGCCGGGTGGACAGACCAAGCTCGGTGAGTGTTCCGCGTTATGCGATCTTCTGTTGGAGCATAACAAGGCCGACAAGCCCATCGCCGCTATTTGCGCCGCGCCGGCTGTGTTAGGAAAGCTGGGTATTCTGAAAGGCAAACAGGCAACCTGCTATCCCGGTTTCCAGGAAGCGTTGGGAGAGAGTTATGTAGGCGGACTGGTGGTAGAGAGCAAGAATGTGATTACGGGAAAAGGTCCCGGACTGAGTGCCGATTTCGCCTTCTGTATCATTGAGCGTTTGGCGGGCAGCGAAGTGGCGGACGCCGTTTACGATGCTGCGCAGTATTGACAGATGATATCCGCTAAATGGGGGATAGAAGTCCTGCCGTCGTTATTGACGGTTAGGACTTTTTTTTGTGTACAGGAGTCCGCAAGGAGGTTCCTCTGCGCGCGTATACGCGCCCGTACCTTATTAATATTTTCCTCCGAGGCAACACCGTGATAGTCTCGTTGGAGTGTCCGTTCGAGGCGTATATCCTCCGGCGCGTCGACAAGGACTATCATGTCGCACAGGCTATCAATCCCCGCCTCGAAGAGGATAGCGGACTCGATGAAGAGGACAGAAGCCCCTCCTAACCTCCCCGTAGAGGGGAGGGAAAGTATATCTTCCTTGACGGCAGGGTGGATAATCGCGTTCAGTGCCTGAAGCAATGCGGGGTCTGCAAAGACCCGTTGGGCTACATACGCCGTATTATAAACCTTGGTACTTGGTACTTGGTCACTTGGTACTTGGTCACTTGGTACTTGGTCACTTGGTACTTCCCTAAACGCCTCCGGTCCTAACAACTGGATAATAGCCGCTTGTACGTCCTTATTCTCAGCGATGATCCGTTTCGCCTCCCGGTCGCAGTCATACACCGCAAACCCGCGTTGGCTTAACTCCCTCGCGATAGTGGACTTCCCACTTCCTATACCTCCTGTAATACCTATGATCATAAACAATTAACAATTAACAATTAACAATTAACAATTAACAAAGCGTTCTGGTGGCTTTAGTACGGACTCGATAGAAAGTACGTATCTTAAAAGTCAGTACCACCTCCAAGAGCCCTTTGTACATTGTAAATTGTCCATTGTCCATTAAAACTGAAAATATATAAACGGTTGCATATCGGCAGTGACGAACTGGTAGATAATAATGACAGCGACACAGACAGCAATGACCATCAGCCATAACGGCATCGCAGAAAACGCCAGCCGGTAGCGTCGTTTCCAGTTCGTCGGTAGCCAGTGTATAATCATTCCCGCTACGAACATCGCAACGACCCATCGGTACTCCCATAGAAAATCCGGAATGATGGTATTGTTCCATGCACCGCCTATCTGGTTAACCATGTTTTTCGCAGTCTCCCATGCTACCTCATTCGCGCTGGCGGGGTCCAGGTTGCTTGAAGAGCGGAAGAAAAGACGGGTGAAGGTGATAAAGGTGAAGGTCTGTAAGACGGCCCAGGCGGTACTTAATTTCTGATTTATGATTTCAAAAGTATGATTGATGATTTTGCCTTGGGTAATCAACCAGTAAGCATACCGGATAGCGCTGCCGAGCCATATTATGGCACTCCACACCGCAAAGAGCCTCCATACGGGCATGTTATAGACATAATCCAACGCCACGAGCATGAAGGTGAGCAGGGAAATCATGATAAACCGTACATGCCAGTTCCATTTCCTCCATAGTTTCTCTACAATCATTCCGATACCGTTGATGCCTCCCCAGATGATGAAGTTCCAACTCGCTCCGTGCCATAAGCCTCCTAATACCTGAGTGATGAAGGAGTTGAGATTTGAATAGAGCAGTTTGCGTTTTATGACCGCAGGGCTGTCCGACCCCGGTGCAGCCAGAGTCTCTTTCTCTGCTTTTCGTTGCAGGGTTTTATCGTAAATGGTCACTCCAAGGATAAACACGCCGAAAGGCACTAACATCCACCACCACCCGGTGAGCGCCGACGAAATAAAAGCGATGAGGCTCCACCAGAAATAGGTGCCGAAACCAATGGACCGGTTCCCCCCCAAGGGTATATACAGGTAGGTCTTTAGCCACCTTCCGAGCGACATATGCCACCGTCGCCAGAACTCCTGCGGGCTTTTGGATTTATAGGGCGAGTTGAAGTTCATCGGCAGGTAGAATCCCATCAACATCGCTATTCCGATAGCTATGTCCGTATAACCCGAGAAGTCTGCGTACACTTGCAGCGAATAAGCAAAGAGCGCAAATAGATTCTCAAATCCCGAGAACAGCAACGGGTTGTCGAAGACTCGGTCAATCAGGTTCACCGCCAAATAGTCCGACATGATGATTTTCTTAGCCAGACCATTGATAATCCAGAATACCGCAATGCCAAAAGCTCTGCGAGAGAGACGGAACGGTTTATAGAGCTGAGGGATGAATTCCTCCGCACGCACGATGGGACCGGCAACCAGTTGTGGGAAGAAAGATACGTAGAACCCGAAGTCAAGAATGTTTTTCACCGGTTGTATCCGTCCTCGGTACACATCGGCGGTATAGGAGATAACCTGAAAGATATAGAACGAAATACCTACCGGCAGGACGATGGTATCGACACTGAAACGCCCCGCCTCGGCAAAACCGTTCCCTATATAAGCAAAGATATCAAAGACCCGGAACCCTGTACCGAAAAGGTCATTGACCATGTTCGTGAAGAAATAAGCGTATTTGAAATACGCCAGAAGTCCCAAGTCAATGACAACGGAGAGTACTAACCAAAATTTCTGTTTGTGTTTAGCCTTTTCTGCGGAGGAAAGGGATGGTGTGATGCGGGCTATCCGTCCCGCGATGAGCCAGTCGGAGAGCGTTACGAAAGCAAGCAGTAGCAGAAAGAGTCCGCTTGTCTTGTAATAGAAGAACCAACTGACAAAGAGCAGATAGATATTCCGCAGGTGAAGACGCGATTTCACCCTTTTGTCTCCGTCTCTTGAGGTGACGGTCGGAGGAAGGTTGCCTAATATCAGCGCAAAGAGCGCGTACACCAAGGCAAAGAACGCCCAGAAATAGAACTGGGTGAACAACAGCGGGCTCTCTGCGTTAAATCCGAATATGTGGTGAAGGAAATCCATTATTACTCTTTGCTTTTCTCCTCCCTTGAGGGGAGGTCGGGTGGGGTTAATATCCACTCTGCGACCGCATTTCCGGCTTTGCGGGCGCCGGCTCGCGTAAAATGTACTCCATCAGATCCGGCTAACCCTACTTCCTGCCATCGAAGCATACTACCTGCCCCTCCCATCCATCGGTAGAGACTGAAGTAGGCTATATTTTCCTCCATCGCCATCTTGCGAAGAAGTTTATCCATGTATGGCACCATTGGATATGTAGTCCATTGCCCGTCCGTTTGGGTGAGCATGTCACTCGGTCCGATAAAGAGGATAGACGCCCGTGGCGCACAACTCCGCAGATAACGAACCTGTTCTCGCAAACCATATGCAATACTCTGAATGGTACTTGGCTGCCGATTGGTAGGAATAGCGTTCCCGCCGAACTGCATGATAATCAGCCGGACGTTCTGCTCGCGGTAGAAATCCGCCAACTGTGTACTGTCGATCTTCGTGAAGACCGTACCCAAACAGCCTCGCATGGGGATGTTATCGACTATCATGCCAGTCTCGCTCTCCTGCGACAGACCATATACGTTTCCTTTACCCGCCAACCGCACTGTGTCGCCGGAGAGAGTTGCCCGGATGGTACTGTCGGCGAACACTTGCCATCGGGTGTATCGTGCTTGCTTTCCCTGCGGCGTACAAACAGCCATCATCTGCTCACTGCCGCTCACCAGGCTGTCGTTCATCTCCGCCATCTGTCCCATGACACCATACAGCCCGTCGCTACGTTGGTCACGTTTGTAGCCATAGACGAAATAGCGTCTCGGGCCTTGCGCCGGGCTTACGTACCGGCCGTTCATGAAGAGTTGCTGTTTCTCCGTGAGAGTAGGGATCGTCTGGGCGAGCGGCATCAGGCCAATACCCCGACCGCCGTAGCGGGACTGCAGCGCGTCGCGAATCTGTGCCGTCATTCTGTCCTCCTCTATCTGGCTATCCCCGTAGTGCAGGACACGTACAACCCGTTCGTTGCACTCAGGTATGGAGGCGTAAAAAGCATTTAGGAAAATACGGCTGTCGGTTGTCGAGTCCACCTGTACTTTGGGGATGGGAGGTATAGAAGGGGTGGGGCTTTGGGGTGAGGTTATGATCTCTTCCTCCTCCCCTTCAAGGGGAGGTTGGGTGGGGCTTTGAGGTTGGGTGGGGCTTTGAGGT
>DEIW01000084.1:0-6529 GCA_002352705.1 Bacteroidales bacterium UBA2764
TCTCCGTGGAATAGTTTCAAAGACATGGAATATGTGATTGAGGTTGCCAAGAAATACAACGTGGATGTGCGCATCGGTATATATGGAACGATGGTTTTCTTCGATACAACAAGCGAATTACTTGCCGCCACGAATTTTATTGAAAACATTCCGGCAAACATTCATGACACACAGGAAAACTATGATTTTGTAGCCCTCTATGATCAATGGAGGGAAGGAAATCTGAAATTGCGATGCCAGAGTTTAATGAGTTGTCTTGTTATTCACAGCAACGGAGATGTGCCGCTTTGCCAAAATCTTGACGTCATATTAGGAAATATCCATCAGCAGTCATTTGATGATATATTCAATGGAGCAGCATCTTGTAAAACTCAATGCCGGTATTCACAGAACTGCAACAAATGCTGGATCAATTTCCACCGCAAATACGACATCATTCTGATGCGTAATTTTGAGAGATTGTTCCCGAAACGGCTCATCGAAAAATTTTATGGTCCGTATCAATGGACTGAAAATCCCAATATTACTTATCGGCAATATATAAAACATATCCAACGATGATAAACCAACTGATTGAACGGTATAAACGCTTCCGCACGGAGCAATACCTTGCGCAGATATATCAATACCAATATGCATTTGTAGGAATGGGGCAACATTCGCTCTCTAACCTGTATCCGGTTATCCGGTATTTGCAAATACCCATAAAATATATTTGTGTAACTTCTGAAAGAAAAGCACAACTGATTGAGAAAAAGTTTCCTTGGAGAAAAGGCACTACTTCTTTGGATGAGATTTTGAACGACGATACTATCAAAGGCGTATTTGTCTCCACTTCACCGGCAGCACAGTTTTCGACAGCCTCACGAGTATTACAAAGCGGAAAATCCCTCTTTGTAGAAAAGCCGCCTTGCCTGTCATTGGAGCAACTTCACAAGCTTATAGAGTTACGCCGTTTGTATCATTCTCAGGTTGTTGCTGTGGGTATGCAGAAACGCTATGCTCCGGCTATCAGGATACTGCAAAAAAGGCTAAAAAAAGAGCATCTTATCAGTTACGACATGCATTATTTAACCGGGGCTTATCCGGAAGGTAATGCGTTACTTGATTTGTACATCCATCCGCTTGATCTGGCTTGTTATCTGTTCGGGGAAGCAGAGATCATTGCATGCCAAAAGGTTGCGCCTTCTTCTTTTCTGCTTATGCTGAAGCATCCGCATGTTACTGGCTCGATTGAACTGTCAACCGCCTACTCATGGATATCCGCAAAAGAATCATTAAAAGTGTGTACAAATTCCGGCGTATTCTACTTAGTGCAAATGGAAGAACTAACGTACGAGTCCAATAGTACGTTCTTGGGTCTACCCTTAGAAAAAGTCCACACGCATCATCCTACTATTGAGGTTCTTTACAGGCGTAATAATTTTACGCCAATACTTGCCAATAATCAGGTTTACACGCAAGGTTATTTTGATGAGATATTGAGTTTCGCTAATGCTGTAGAAGGACATCAGAATAAGAACTTGTCGGATGTGGATTCTATGACAGCCACATTCAAACTATTAGAAGAAATAAGTCTTGCCTTATAGATTTGGGACTAAAAACGAGAAGAATTTTCTTCCAAATTTACAATAAAATAATCATCAAACTTGTATAATTCAAAAAAATGTAGTAATTTTGCAGCGGATTTAGTCGGCTCTTAGACTATAAATGGGAGGACATAATATTTAGCACAATTTGTGCGAGCAGGCATATTACTTCATAGATAAAAGTCGACAACTTCATTTCTGCAATAGAATATGTCCCTGTTACTTGTGTCGTGCACAGGTAAACGGGGCTTTGCAGAAAGTTGTCGACTTTATTCTTATCTATGAGTCCCGTTTGCCTGTGCTTTTTATGTCCGCTGTCTCATTCATTAAATCCCATGAGACCAATTATTTTTCAAGTCCATTTTCATGGAAACTATTATGCCGGTGACCACATCGACATTCACGACAATACCTCTGTTAATTTTTACCAAGGAGAAAATACCAAAGAAACAAGCACACACGAGACATGTGTGGAAGATGTTGTGCCGGTAGTCGTACATACTCAGTGTCCGTTTCTTGTGTCGGAAAAGCTGACAGAACTTGGGCTATATACGCCAGAGCAGTTTGAAAATATGTTCCGCGAAGCAGCCGAGAGCGATGCAAAGACATTAGCAACTTTCCTAAAGAAATATCGCCAAATGGGTGTGCTGGATTTCAAGGGTATGGACAAGAAGCAAATCTTTGCTAAATTACAGGAATCTTTCCCCACAATGAGGCGGTATAGTTACAGCAATTTTATCTATTATTTTTGACCATTTTGCATTTGTTTTACATTTGTTTCTTTTGTACAAATGAGCCGTAAAAAAGCCCCTCTATTTGTTTTTCATTTGTTCCTTTTGTTTCTCATTTGTTTATGGGCTTCCTTTCGATAGGAAGCCTTTTTTTGTATATACCTTTGCACTGCATTTCCGCTAATAACCGCATGTCGCGGCATGTAAAAAACGGAGTGCTGCTGTATTATGATTTACAAACCTATTTCAGTAGATGCGTACGGCTTTACAGACAAGAGCCAAACGGTCGTACGTATCTACACTACCAACGGTGGAATGATCACCGCCAAACAATGTCCTACTGACAAACCTTTGTACTGCACAAGGGACGGGCATTTCTTTTCACTCACCAAGTTCGGGTTACGGGAGGTAAAACCATGCTTCGCTGTGCCTAGAGATCCGCGAGTGTGTCACACGCGCTACCCCTTCATGCGGCAGTTCGGGAACAGGACATGCCACATGCTCATGGCTCTTACATGGATTGGTCCAAGGCCGGAGGGCTACGAAGTAGACCACCTCAACGGAGATATGCTCGACTGGAGTACGGACAATTTAGAGTATGTCACGCCAAAAGAGAATATTAAGCGGGCGAAGCTGCTGCGGGTGCTCAGGAGTATCGGGCGCGAGCCACGGGAGATGAGCCGTGAGGAGCTGCTGGGGATATTCCGAAAGTATGAGTTCCGGAATTCAATTCCGGGCTAATGGACGAAGGGGAAAGCGGCATTTGATGCCGCGAGAAAAAAACAAAGAAAAATAACATGTCCGATGGCATCGGACGCAAGTAAAGAAGAATTATGAAAGCAGATAATTTGAAAGAACTGCGCGAGTTGCGCAACCAAGAAAAAGCTATTAAAGCACGTATTGACGAGATCAGCACCGAAGCAACCAATGAGGCGGTGGCTATACTGGCTGAGAAGGGCTTGGAAAAAGGTGAGTTTGAGGTGGATGGTGTTGGTAAATTCCAACTGCAACGGACGGAGAGTTTCGACTTTAGCGACTACCGCCGCTATCCACAAGAACAGGCAGTGAAGTGGCGTGAGAATGCGAAAGAGAAACTGAAAGAGCAGAACTTAGTCAAGGCGCGTACGGCAGTGATGAACGGGTATGTTAAGACCTTTGTGGAACTCTACCCCGACAAAGAGCCAGACGAGATCAAGTTGACAGTGAAAGTCATCGAGTAAAAAGAAAAAGAAAAGAAGCAAAAGAATAAAAGAAAATTAGTAGGGAGACTATCTGCATAGATATACACCCCTCTATAATCTCCACAGAGGATGTCACCCTGCTACTTTTTTTGAAAATTAAATTTATGGAAGCTTTAGACGACATACTGAAGAAGCGTAGAAGTTGGGCGGTTATGCTGGACTTGCTGCAACCCTACATCGCTCCGCAAAACGCACACATGGTCAAGCCGGCACAGGAGCAATGGAACGCTATCCCACTCCAACGGCAACGGCAGATTTACGTTACCTTGTGGGAGCAGAAACTGCGCGGTGTGGCTATCAAAGATCATCCGTACTACGCCATCAAAGATTGCGTGCCGATGCCATTTAACTGGAACGGAACCGAGCATATAAAAAGTATGATGGCGAACTTCAAGATGGTTAGTGCCAAGTACTACAACCGTTACGGCATTTATACCGTTCAAGCCGCCGAGGCATTCCAATTGACGGATGTTAAACCGTTGAATTTTAAGAAAAATGAAGCAAGAAAATAAGATTCCATTAGCGCACATCAAAGACGGGATTGAGCAATACAAGAACACTGCCTATACGTCCAAGGAATGGGAGACGCTGTTGTATGGTTGGCGGCAGAAGAAGCATTACCGCAAGCGGGAGACCAACAAAGGGTGGCTCAAGACAGAGGACGCGACAAGTCTGATTCAGTACGCGCTCAATGACCGAGTGAAGATCACTTTCGCGCATTTTGCGACGTTCATCGTGTAAACGACCACTTTTGGTCATCGGCGGAGACGAAAATTTGCACGTCTCCGTTTTTTGTTTTATCTTTGCGGTGGATTTCGAGGAAAACGGATTTTAGTTACTCGCTATCGTCCCGTATCTCTCTCGTAAGCCGCTCGTGCGCTTGGACTAAGACTTAATACGATTCGCAACCACGTTGCTCATATGAATTTTCGCCTTGTTCTACGCTTCCCCCATAGCAAACAGCCTACGGCTTCGGTTTACTCTGGGGACCCCAAGAAGAAAAATTGTCTAAAGAGAGACAATTCACAAATATTATTAACCTAAACACATTTAACTATGAGTAAAATCAATTTGGAAGCACCCTTCCAATCTTTCCGAGGCAAGATCTGTAAGCACTCGAAAATCATCTTTGCTCAACGTGGGCAAACACAGTACACCAGCCAGATTTGCAATCCGCGTACGAAAGCGTACAGTGCAGAGGAGCTGGCACGTCAAGCGAAGTTCAAAACCGCGCTGACCAACGCAAGCACCGCATTGGCAGATGCCACACAGAAGGCTGCGTACGAGACCGCTTTTGCCGGTCAAAGCAAGTACAAGAGCTTGCGCGGGTATGTAATCGCCATGGAATACGCAAAGTTGGTGTAAACCCGATGTCTAACCATTAAACCTAAATCTTAATTATGGGAAAAGTTGTTTTTGAAGACCCCGTACATCACATATCGGGTCGTATCAGCAAGAAGTATCGCACTTGCTACAACTACCGCCGTTGGTCGGAACGTAAGTACACGTCTGTACACGGCGATCGCACCACTCCGGCAAGTACTGAGGAACTGAAGGTGCGTGCTCGGTTCAAAGTGGTTCGTCAAGCGGCTCTTGAGCGTTCGATGGATCTGATGCACCTTACGTACGACCAGATGGACTTCATCGAAGAGAAGAAGACCCGTCCAAACTTCAAGTACACGACCTACAAAGGTTGGTTGTTCGGCAAGGCATGGAAGTGCTACGATGAAAGCACGAACACGGTGACCATGCCGGAGCGACTGAAGACCATCGGATAAAGGAGGTGAGCTATGAAAGCAAGTATTCAGCTCATCACAGCGGCTGTGCTTTCTATCGGTGGATTAGTGCTCTTGTTCTGCGGGGCGTTTATCGCTCCGCAGGGCGAGATCCACGAAAGCCTGTTGGTCGGCTTCGGCGAGGTGGCAACATTCGCTGGAGCGTTGTTCGGGATTGATTACACTTACAAATGGAAGAGTAAGCATGGGAACCATCCACCTGAAGAGAGTTAGTCGCGCTGGCAAGGCTGTACGCGGGACGATAACCGGTTCGGCGCACGTATTACCGACCTTGGAGAATGCAGAGTTTATCATCCCTGAAGGGAAATATGAGCTAAAGATGACATGGTCGCCGCGGTTCAAGAAGATGATGCCTCTGGTGGACGGGGTCAAAAGCAGATCCGGCATACGGATACACACAGGGACGATACCCGAGCACTCCAAGGGTTGCATTCTTATGACGCCGAAAGGCGTAGAAACGATTAAAGAAATCCTAACTAAAAACGCAAAGAAAGATGAGAAAACTTTTATTCACATTAGCGATGCTTATTAGCATTGCAGTGTGCGCGGGGATGACGAGCTGTAAGGCTTGGCGAACCATCAGCACAAGCGCAACCTACACGCAAGTGGGCGACAGCACAAAGACCACGACCACTATCACCACGAAGACCGTGGAGGAGTATCAGGGCGTGAAGAAAAATTAGCACCGCTAACTACGGCCAAGAATGGAAGGGGAGCGTAACGGCTCCCCTTTGCTCTATGCGGGATATAATCCCGCGTAAACAACAAACACTACACTCCGCATGGGCTACACCCGCATTGAGACCGAGCGGGCGGGGCGGCATCTTTAGCGGCCTTGTGCAGAACATGACGCTAATATGCCGGACGCGATGGTCGAACCGTCCTCACGTGGAGAGAGGACTGCGAAGGACTAAACCGCCTATGTCCGAGCCCACACACTACAAGCAGAAACAAAAAAAACGGCATACAATGCCGGACTAACAAACGAAGAGAAAAGGAGAAATAAAAAACGATTTTTTCTTTCCCAAAAAAAAATTTCGCGGAATGAAATGGAGCGAGAAAAAAGGATGGGGTCGGCTTACCGCTTGCATCGCCGGACATACTATACAAAGAAAGAACCCCCGAGACGAATCTCAGAGGTTCTCAAATTGGCGGCTACCTACTCTCCCACA
>DEIW01000084.1:6680-6875 GCA_002352705.1 Bacteroidales bacterium UBA2764
TGAATAATTAATAATGAATAATTAATATCTCCATTACAACCGCTAAGGGGTTGACAGATCAACGAATGTAAAGCCTCACGGGCTACGAGCAATCAAGCTCGTGGACTAGTGTCCTAGGGCCCTAGGGTCCTAGTATCCTAGTTAAAAACCTTCTTGAAAGAAGGAAAAACTTTTTTTAGAAAAAGATTCGGGCAA
>DEIW01000012.1:0-4385 GCA_002352705.1 Bacteroidales bacterium UBA2764
CCGCCGCATTTTCGATTTATAAATAAATTACGACCTATGGATTTTGATATACGACAACAGATGAGCGAGAAGGAGCAGGATAACGCGCTCCGACCGCTATGTTTTGCGGATTTTGCGGGACAAAGCAAGGTCACCTCTAATCTCAAGATCTTTGTAGAGGCGGCCAAACTGCGCGGCGAGAGCCTGGACCATGTCTTGCTTTTCGGACCTCCGGGACTGGGTAAGACAACCCTCAGTAATATTATTGCTAATGAACTGGGAGTAGGGTTTAAAATTACTTCCGGGCCTGTTCTCGACAAGCCGGGAGACCTTGCCGGGCTGCTTACGTCTCTCGAACCCAACGATGTCCTTTTTATTGATGAGATCCACCGTTTGAGTCCTATCGTAGAGGAGTACCTCTATTCTGCCATGGAGGACTATCGTATTGATATCATGATTGATAAAGGACCGTCCGCGCGCACGATACAGATTGATCTCAACCGCTTCACCCTCATCGGAGCTACTACGCGTTCCGGTCTGCTCACCTCGCCCCTCCGGGCACGCTTCGGTATCAATTGTCACCTCGAATATTACGATGCAGATATCTTAGCCGGTATCGTCAAGCGCAGCGCACGGTTATTAGGGGTCGAGATTAATGAGAAAGCCGCAGGAGAGATTGCGCGCCGTTCACGTGGTACGCCCCGTATAGCCAACGCTCTGCTCCGTCGCGTGCGCGATTTCGCGCAGGTCAAGGGAAACGGAGTTATTGATTTGGAGATTGCGCAGTACGCCCTGGAGGCGCTGAATATTGATACGTTCGGACTGGACCAGATAGATAACAAACTGCTTCTTACCATTATTGATAAGTTCCGCGGCGGACCTGTCGGACTCAATACCATTGCTACTGCGATGGGCGAAGATGCCGGCACTATCGAAGATGTGTACGAGCCTTACCTCATTAAGGAAGGTTTTATCAAACGTACGCCGCGTGGTCGTGAAGCTACGGAGCTGGCATACAAGCATCTCGGCAAAACACCCCTTTCTGCGGATGGTCAGCAGTCTATGTTTTGAATCAATAGCCGCTTTCATTAGTGTCCACTTAAAATCAATTATCAATTAACAATTATCAATTAACAATTATCAATTAACAAAGCGTCCTAGTGGCTTTGGTACAAACATATTAGAAAGTACGTATCTTAAAACGTTGTACCAAACTCCATGAGCCCTTTGTACATTGTGAATTGTACATTTTTTTTGGACCAATAAATAAATTGTCTTTGAGTCCGCCTCGGCGGACGTTCTTTCTACTTTGAGCGAGGCGTTCTTTCTACTTTCCCCTTTCAAACGTCGCATAGCGGCAATTATTCCCCCAAAGACCGTCCTGCTTCTCCGCTGACGGTTAACGTAGTGGAAGGCAAGAGCTACACCGCTATCGCGCAGGTGGTGACCAAGGCCACCACTATGCCGAAGAATGGCACCTGGTCATGGACCCTGCAGGCGTTTAACCAAGGCGCAAACGGCAACTATTTCGAGGCATCTAACGCGATTGCCGGTAATGACTTTACTACCAAGGCTGCTGACGTCCCCGAGGATGCTGTTACCCTGAACGTGGCGGACTTCAACGCCTTCTTGATAGACAAAGACAGCCCCTATTATGAGGAGGGTAAGAACGGATGGGTACTCATCTTCCGTACAGGAGAAGAGGGTTATCCCGGATTTCCGGTTGCCTGGTTCCTTGTATATACGGCGAAAGAGCGTGCTATCTCCGGTGTGTATAATACCTCGCGCCAGAATGTCGATTTGGAGAGCAGTCTCCTGATCCCCGACGCCAACGCCGATGCGGATGAATATATCTTGGCTACCGATGCCGAAGTGCGTCTCCAATTCGACGGATATGACGACGAGAAATTGGAGAGCGGATATATCCTCGCTTACTACACCGGTTCGTTCCGGTTGGTTGGTAATGACGGCAAGACCTATGTCGCTAAGTTCATGGAGACGCTTTGCTATTCCGGTGATTTCGATGACTATAACGCAGGCAATGCATCTTATGTGGGGATGATTGATGAGAACCCCGATTACTTTATTACTCAATCTGTTGAGGCGGTGGTTACTCCCTCCAAGGACGCAAAGAAAGTCCTCCGTAACGGTCAGTTGATGATTATCCGTGACGGCAAGACCTATAACGTCCTCGGCACGCCCGTCAAGTAATCAACCACACATGGTGGATACGAAAAAGGGGCTCCCGGTCGGGAGTCCCTTTCTTTTGTGGTTTTTGGTTTTGCTTTACCTCTGTGTCCTTACCGTAATTCTATCCGGCGGGAAACAGTTTCGCCATTGACCTTTGCAAACAAGCGGTATGTACCGCGGTCTAATTCAAATTCTGCAAAGTTTCCACGCTCTTTCTGGAGCAGTTTGCCTTGCATCGAATAGATGCGTGCTTCCTCCATGCGAGTAGATGCTACCACCAACGTGTTCTCGCGGAAGCGGACTGTGAATTTATCTTCGTTTTTAGCGGCGTCCGCGATGTTTACTCCTGCCATCAGGCAGATTACGGTCAATAAAACCAAACTAACTTTCATACCAATCTTTTTCATAGTTAGTCCTTTCTTTTAAACAGTCTAATACCTGTTTTCGTTCGCACCAATAATACATCGTCTTTTGTCTTTCGACTTTCGACTATTATATCAGGTGTCTTCGAAAAACGATGCAAAGGTACTGCCTTTTTATGAGACCACCAAATAAAAGATAGCAAAAGTGATAAATTTCTTTAAAATGACCAACTCGTTTTACAAAATGCAAGCAGTCATACATGATTGCTTGCATTTTGCTATTTCTACTTGACAATTTCCTCTTGTCTTTGAGCGGCTCATTCCTTCATTCCATCATTCAGCGGCTATGCCGCGGCTCATTCCATCATTCCATCATTCAGCGGCTATGCCGCGGCTCATTCCATCATTTATTTACTCGCCCTGATATAAAGCGGTATGGAAATGGCGAGGAATACGAAGTTAGGCAGCCATGCCGCGCTGAATGATGACATCACGTTGTTGACAGAGAAAGTGGTACTGACCGTTGAGAAAAGGATGTATCCGGCGGTAAGAACGATACCGATACCGAGGTTCTTGCCCATTCCGCCTCGTACCTTGCGGCTACTCATCGTCACGCCCAGCAACGTCATGATAAACGCTCCGACAGGAGATGCCCAGCGCTTGTGATATTCTACCTCAAAAGCCTTCACGTTGCCGCTTCCTCTCTCGCGCTGACGTTTCATGTAATGCCGCAACTCAGGAGTCGTCATCTGCTGGGCTTGCTGACCGGTGATGAACATCTCATCCGGGATAATGGGCAGGATTATATTCATCGTGTCGCCGCGTGTCAATTCCTCACGCATGCCCGAGAAAACACGGCGGGTATAGCTGTCTAAATGCCAATATTCCAAGGAGTCATAATAGATTCGGTCTGCCGTGGTGCGCTCGATGAGAGTCTTCCCTTCGAACCGCTCTATCGAACAACGGTAACCTATATTGCTCCGGCGCTGGAAAGACTCAATATATAACACGGTACCCGGCTCTACCTCCAACTGCATGTTGCGGGCATGGTCGCTGGTAAAACGGTCGATATATTTATCCGTGAAGTTAAGCATCCTCTCGCTGCTTTTAGGGATCACCCATCCGCCTAAGAAAATTCCTAATACAAACAGCAGGGTAGCTGAGAAAGCATAGGGTACCATCATACGATGGTAACTCATACCGGCGGCATGCATCGCTATAATCTCCGAGTTGCCCGCCATCTTACTGGTGAAGAAAATGACGGAGATGAAGATAAATAGCGAACTGAACATGTTCATGTAATACGGGATGAAAGGCAGGTAATAGTCCAGCAAAATCTCTCTGAGCGGTACTTGGTGCTCAAAGAAATCATCCATCTTCTCCGTCAAATCAAAGACAATAGCGATGGATAATACTAAAACAATGGAGAAAAAGAATGTCCCCAGAAACTTCCGAATTATGTACCAATCCAGTTTCTTCATTCGGTATCTCGATATTTCGATATATCGGTATTCCGGATTACATCCGGTTCGTTATTCCCGGCATCACGGAGGCTTTCCAGGCTCTGAAATCACCTGCGAGGATGTGCTGGCGGGCTTGTGTCACCAGGTCCAGATAGAAAGCCAGATTATGAATGGACAGGATCTCAAGACCTAACATCTCCTGCGCGTGTATCAGATGTCTTGCGTACGCGCGGGTATAAGCGTGGTCCACATAACTGGTGCCGAGCGGGTCTAATTCGGTGAAATCATCCTCCCATTTCTTGTTACGCAGGTTCATCACGCCCTGCCATGTGAAAATCATTCCGTTGCGGCCGTTACGGGTTGGCATCACGCAGTCGAACATATCTACGCC
>DEIW01000012.1:4475-5217 GCA_002352705.1 Bacteroidales bacterium UBA2764
ATCATCTCATACATCACTTCCGTTGGTTCGCCTACCGCCAGACCGCCTATGGCATAGCCGTCGCGGTCAAGGTCGCGCAGCCTTTTGCTGGCGTCTTGACGTAAGTCCGTGTAAGTGCAGCCCTGTACGATAGGGAAGAGGTGCTGTTTGTAGCCGTAGAGGTCTTCTGTGCCGTCAAAACGTGCGATACACCGGTCTAACCACCGATGGGTACGGTCCATGGAATCTTTCGCATACTTGCGATCCGCCGTACCGGGGCAGCATTCGTCAAACGCCATCATGATATCCGCGCCTATCTCCCGCTCGATATCCATGACCGACTCAGGCGTGAAGAGCAGCTTGCGGCCGTCGATATGCGATGAGAAACGTACTCCTTCATCCGTCATCTTACGGATGTCGGTCAGCGAGAAGACCTGAAATCCTCCGCTGTCAGTCAGTATAGGTCTGTTCCAGCCTTCGAAGCGGTGAAGACCTCCGGCTTTATGCAGGATCTCGGTGCCCGGACGAAGGAAGAGATGGTAGGTGTTGCCCAGGATGATCTGCGCCTTGATATCTTCCTCCAGTTCCTTGCGTTGTACGCCTTTGACGGTCCCTACGGTACCTACCGGCATAAAAATGGGGGTCAGTATATCGCCATGGTCGGTATGAACCACGCCTGCACGCGGACCTACGCCCTTTGCCTCGCTATGTAGCTCGAAAAATGCCATAATTTCTTTTATTAAATCGAAAATGCGGCGGTTCG
>DEIW01000012.1:5317-14846 GCA_002352705.1 Bacteroidales bacterium UBA2764
CTACCGCCTTACAAAAATGCGCTTACGCTTACAAAATTCCAAAAATAGTTCTCGTCCTATTTCTACCTATTTATACTTGGGTTATCTTAGCTCTACCCATTCTTTCCCCCTTAACGGGGAGCAGTAGAGGGATATTTTTGTAAGCAGTCATGTTGNNTCTGCATAGTATATTTTCTTTATTTTTGTGAGGGATGAAATCCCGTATTTTTGGAAGTAGCCATGTTGAGCCCTACCAAGGGTCTCAACGGCGGAAAGGAGTATTAAGGCGCGTGTTGAGCTCGCTCAAAAACGCGAATTAGTAGTCATTTACGCTCAGGCCGCGTAGGCCAAAATGACTGCGCATTTTCGATTTACTCCCACTAAATCCGATTATTCTCCGGGAAGACGATAGCGGGCTTGAAGGCTTTCGCCTCATCAGGCGTCATCAGGGCGTATGCCATGATAATGACGGTGTCGCCTACGTGGACGAGGTGAGCGGCGGCACCGTTGATACAGATACATCCGCTGCCCCGTTTGCCCGGGATGACGTATGTCTCCAGACGTGCTCCGTTGGTGTTATCCACTACCTGTACGCGTTCGCCGGCATAGATATTCGCTCCCTCCATGAGTGCCTCGTCGATGGTGATAGAACCGATATATTCGAGGTTGGCCTCAGTCACCTGAACGCGGTGAATCTTTGATTTCAGTATGTTCAAATACATAATATTCCAAATTACGGTGCAAAGGTACTGCTTTTTTTCGAGATATGCAAGAAAAAATATTTTTTTGCATCAAAAAGAGCCCCGAAGGGCTCTCTCTGCTGTAAATGATGAGTTAATTACCTGTTGTTTACCTGTCATTCCCGTGACCACTCCGTGACCATTATGAACGTTACAGTCCCGTTTATATCCGGTTTCGACCAGTTTACTTTTTAACTCTTAAACGTGCCAAAGCGCATCTTAACGTGCGCGTTAGCGCACCAATGTGCCGCGGGCGTCGTACATCTTGTCGTCTTTGACGATGTAGAGAATACCGTCAATCATCACTTTGCGTGCATTGGTACTTGGTCCTTGGTTGCTTGGTACTTCATCTATGCCCGTCGTGATGGTCTTGATCGGCGATATCTCCAGGACGAAACGGTTGTCGTAATTGCCCTTCGGCAGATTGACGGTGTAGCTCAGTGCGCCGAGACTTGTCCGTATGCCTGTCTCTTCGTCAATCAGCGTAACGCCTATACCGTCCGTTCCGTCAGGAATAGCGAAGGTGTAATCACCTGCACTCTCGATATTGAGACCCATCGGAATGACGGTCGTTCGGGTAGTCTCTATCGGACGGCTGTTGGCTGCTACGCGTTCGTAACCGATGTAGGTATAGATGTCGCTCCGGCCTGTATTGAGCTCTTTGACGAGGTCTTGACCGAAATCGAAGGTGTCAGTTACCTGTTCGAGGTTAGTCATCCGTACAAATGTTTGGTCAACCATGTTTGAGTCTTGATTGAGCGTCAGTCGCCATTCGTACGTTGTAGCCGGCATATTGTTCTCTTTACGGGCGACGATAGATGAAGGTTTCGCGCTGACAGCTGTCCATTTGATCTCGCCTCCGTTCTGCACGAGGTAAGCGTGCATCGGCAGGAAGTTGAACGCTGAGGTGGATTGCGCGGTGAGGGTGTTATCGGCTTTGTTCCACATATAGATGAACGGGAACTCGCTCTCGTCGGCATGCCAGGTATAGTCGGTCTTCCAGGTGATCGGTTTACCCTCGCTGTCTTTCAGGGCCGAGTTGTAGATATTAAAGCTCGGTACACCCAGGCAGCGCCAATAACTGTCTTTCACCCGTCGGTCGCCTTCCGGTGTGCCGCGGTTGATGGTACACTTATAGTCGCTGCTTAACGCAGGAATAGTGACATTGGTCTGTTGAAGCGTCCCGAGGTTGACGGTGGACGGGAAATACAACTCTACGGTGCTGATGCCGTTGGACCAGAACGAAGTGTTGTCTGCCTGCATATAATCCAAATCCAAACCAAGGATATAGCCCTCGTTTGCCTTCAGAGTGAAGTCTTCCAGCATATCCGGCGTGACGTATTTCCAGTTTGCGGGAGAGTCTTTCCAGTAGCCGTTCTTGGCACGGTTCAGACCGTCATAGTATTCGAGATACCACTCATCCCAATATCGTCCGAAGCCGAAGATCTCGCTGGCTTTGACATCGAACGGGAAGGAGATGAAGTACAGCGAACGCTCGTAGATGGACAGTTGTTGACCGATAGACAGAACGGGGTGGAAATTAGCGAGGTCGCCTCCTAAATTGCTCTCGCGGCAGTGATCCGGATTCGTATCCTCCGGATGTGCACGGTTACTGAGGATCCAACGGTTGAACTTCATAGCGCCATAAACGGTCTTGACACCGGTCATGGATTTGTCGTTTGCAAAGGTAATACATTGTGCTGAACCCTGGTGCTCGCGGATAACCATTACATCGGCATTGACCGTCAGGTCTGTTGAAATCTCCTGCGAAGCACCCTCCGGCATCCATGCGCAAACGAGACGGTTGGTCTTGAAGTCGTAGATTACGCGCACAGAGTATTGGGTAGCCGCGGCTTCGCCTCCTAATAACTCAACGGCATTTGATGTATTAAACGGTGTACCTGCAGCTCCGCGGAACCATTGTGTCTGGTCGCAGTAGTTCGCATAGAGTTTGACTAATGCGGAAGGATTGGCTTTGATGACTACCTCATATATCCAGTTCTGGTCATCTTTCAGAATGACAGAGTTAGCTCCCGGAGGATTAACCGTGAAGGCGTCACCCGTAGAACCGTTATAGATATTCGAATTGGTTGTTCCGCTGCCTTGCAGTACCAGGAATTTCGCATTGTTGGAAGTGGCCGCCGAAACATACGCACGGCTGATCTTGTTGGTCTTGCGGTTCCACATGAAGCGTACGTTTGCGCTGTATTTGTCCAGATACGCATTGGCGTCATTGTACATCATGCCCCCTCCTCCGGTTTTCTCGTATTTCAGAGTACCATCTGCCTCCAAGTTCTTAAAGTCGGGTCCTCCTACATCCGTCGTCAGTTTGTCGGTTAGGCACGGGCTGTAGTCATTGGCGATCACGAAAGCGATATTCGTGTTGCGCGGACACCATTTAGCTTTGTAATGGCTGTATTTCTCACCGAACGAGTTCGCTGCGCTTTCCGAGAATTCGGAGTAGGTCATGCGGTGGTCGGAGTCAATGGTGTAGTGATCCCATTTGCTTCTGAGTGCATTGCAGCGGATATAATAACTGCCGTCGTATTCTCCGATGCGTTCGATGGATGCGATAGATGTACCATCCGCATTCTGGGTTACTTTGAAATTATATACCCCGGCTTCGTCCACATCCGTGTATCCTGTAGTAAGCCAAGCACCGCAATTGGTGCCGACAGTAGTGCCCCATGTAACCGAGGAGGGATTCACGCCGGTCACTTTCTGCCATCTGATTTTCGGCGTTATACCTGTGCCTTTGGAGATGAAGAACGAAACGGTATCTATACCGTTCGCGCGGTGGGTAATGGCCTTGGATGGTAATATCCAGGATTCCAGCGTGTGCGAATGCGACCATGTGGCATTATCCGTGTAGGCGATACGGAAGTCACCAATGCTGGACGGGTAAACCACTGAAAGCTGGAGATTGCCGCTACTGTAGCCTAAAGTGAAAGTATAAATACCGTCTGCGTTGGTCTGAATATTATATTTGGATCCGCCTGTTTCTATAGCTCTTGGACCTAAATTGCTTGCTGTGAACCCGGTAGTGGCTTTGTTATAGTAATAGCCATCGTTTCGCAGTACCTCCAGTTTGTAGTTAGAAGAGGCATCCAATTGTACCATAGAGGTCATCGTCATGCGTTTATCCGCCGCAATAAACGGCTCGCTCTTCAGCTGTACATTTCCTGCGCTGTTATATACTAATAAGGTATATCCGGTAGCCTCTCCCAGATAAGTTACCCAATAACCTTTGTTGTAATACTGAGCTTCGTTGACAACAGTTTTTCTGGAGTCAGCAGTACCATCAGTAGCCGGTACGAAGAGTGGGGTGCTTTCACTGAAATCTCCACGGAAGATAACATCGGTATGCCAGAAGTTTGCCTGCGATGTCTCGTTTCCCCATGTGAAGGCTACATACTGAGTAGCACCGGATACTCCGCCATAATCGAAATACCAGATATCGGTACCATCGATTTTGGTCATGGCGTGTCCGCTGATATAATTTGAATGTCCAGAAGCCCCGGCTCCATTGGTGTTATTCCACGGGTCAGCGCTATAGAAATACACATACGGGTTATCCCATTTTCCACTTGCACTGAAGGTTTGTGAGAGGTCAAGATAGATATATTGATTTTTTGTGTATTGCGCTACAATCGTTCCGTAATAAGACGCCTTGAAGCGGAAATCGTTCTGTTTGTCAGTCGGATCTTCGGTCGTAATACCCTCGCCTAAATTCCAACCAGCAAAAGTATATCCAAAGATGTCCGGCGCGGAGATGGTCGTCCAATCCGTAGCCTTACCAGGGCTGGTCGTACCCGGTGCAATATTGTTATTATCATCATCCTGATACAGAATAGTTACCGTAAAACTGCTGGCAATAGTGAATGTCTGGGTAAACGTACTCAATTCGGTTCCTCCGTCACAACTGGAACCTGTGCGAAGTGTCGCTTTGATCTTATAACGCGAGGCAGCCAATCCGGCAATGGAGAAACGTACCTGGTTCGGCTTGCCTGCTTCATCGTATTCTTGTGCTTCATGTCCGGCAGGAACAGGGTTGTCGTTGTCGTAGAGCAGTTCCCAACAAATTTTGACAGGAAGCACCGGTGTCGGCTCAACAGTAGGATTGGCAATCACCCATCCTGTTCCTCCGGCATCTACCGGATCAAGTACGGAGCTATTCAGCGTGATCGCCGTGATTTCTGCTTTTTTGAAATAGGCATAGAGGGTCACGTCATCGTCATAAATCCATTTGCCTCCGGAGATATAGCTCGTGACATCGTTCCAAGTACCATTTGCTTGCACAAATTGTGTACCTTCTCCGTCTGTCGCCGAATAATATCCCATGAACGCATAGCCATTAGCAGCGGTAGGCAGTGTGGCGATAGTCGGAGCGTCTGCATTATACGATGCCGTTACACTAGCCGTTCCTGCAGATGCTGCGCCCGTTTGGGTCAAGGTCACGGTGTAGGTCTTCGGCACGAACTTCGCGTAAACTTTTGTCAAATCAGCTGTGACATTTGTCAACTGAAGCGTTTTTTCAGCATCATTGATAACAATAGTAGAACCATTATGGGTATAAGGAGTAGTACATTCTTCGTTGCTGTACCATCCGACGAACTCATAACCTGTATTCACAGTAGTAATGGTAAAGGTAATAGAACCACCATCGCGGATAGCTTCACCGTTAACAATGGTATTACTTTCACCATCTACTGCGGTTAAAGAACCTGCTTCTGCGATGCTCTGACCAATTTCTATAAATCTGGAGGTAGGATATTCTACAGCAATCTTATAGCCTGTTAAATTCCATGCAAAACGATATGTTCCTGCTGCTCCGGTCTTGATGAATACACTTTGAGACGAAGATGTCGTTGCTATCGTATATTCTGTATTGCTATTTGCATAGTATATGTTTTGTGTTGCCGAACCGCCATACCAAGTGTTGGTCTCGCGGTCATAAACTTGAATCTCATAATCGGTGTTCGCGTTCAGAGTAATATCAACATAACCGATTTGACCTGCTCCATATCCTGTCAGATGGTTTGCGCTTTCATCACTCCATGCACCACCGCCTGTTTTTACTCTTACCGCGTACCTCGGACTGAAGTTTGCTTGCAATTCCGAAGCCGCCGTTGCATTAACATTAGTTGTCGCATTGTAAGGCGATTCAATAGTTAACGCACCTGAGCGCTGTGTCCAATTGTCAAACTTATATCCCGTTCCCGGAGTAGCAGTAAACGAAATGGGAGTGGCTACATGTGCATTCCAGCCATTATTAGCCGTAATGGTTCCTTGGCCTTCAACGTAGGAGGAAATCCCGTAGTCGAGTTCATAGAAGCAAGCGAATACAGTTGTATTGGAAGTGATAGTTGGAGAATAAGCGGTCGTATAAGCTAACTGTGGATCTGAACCAGCAGCATTACCATAGAATCCTTTCCACCCATAACCGGCTTTGGCTACATCAGCAGCATTTACGGCCCCTGCGTAGAACTGGACTCTGGTTCCGGTAGTTACATAGTCTCCGCTATTTATCTTATATGCGGATTCTCCGTAGTGCCCGTGTTCATACGCTGTTATAGTATGGCTGTTTCCTTTGAGTGTACCGACATCAAATGTCACAGTATATGAGGTCGGGTAGGTTATCTTTACTTTTTTATTGGTTATATCCCAAGTGAAGCGATATGTGCCCGCACCGGCAGAGGTCATGGTTTGGTTGGAACTGCTACCGGTATTATTCATAGTTTGTGTAGTGCCTTTATTTGTGTATATAATCTTCGTGGGTGAAGTAACACCATACCATGTATTTGTATATGTATCCACAAACTTGAATTGGTACTCTGTGTTTCCAGCGAGTACGACATCTACGGAGCCGGAGGTCGCGTCGGCGCAGGTCAATGGGTGACTGCTTGTGCTATAGCCATCAATAGAGTGTGCAAGAGTCCATCTTGAGCCGGGAGTTGATGTCCAATCAGAAGCAACTCCATGAGAATACTGCCCATTGTTGGTTGTGTTGTTGAACGTTAAATCTGCTGTTTGGTTAGAAGCGCCATCGTTGAAAATGACTCTATTCCAATCAGGATGATCTTCTTTGTAGTATTCGTAATAATAGAAAGTATTGCAATTATTGACAACGGTATTGGTTGTTATAACAACTCCTGGCCAATCGGCGTTTTTGTCGGTTACGGTAGTCGCATTCTTCCAAACATAAGCTTTTACGGTTGCCCATCCATCAGGATTACTAAAATACAAGCGGACAGGAGTTTTGGCTACGTAGGTAGCTGTCACTGTAGCTGCTTTTGTTGCAGAGATATAAATAGATTGGTCAGTTAAATTTCCGCTTGTTTTTGTCACTCCGGTAGGCATAGCATTCCACGTGCTGAAACGATAACCCGCAATCTCGGGAGCTGTGATCTGAACAGGAGTTGCACCTACATTTACAGTGCTTGTAGTTCCATTCACACTATTAGCGATAGTGATGGCATAGGTAGTTTCGTTTTTAAACTTTGCTGTAATAGTTTTTGCAGCAGTAGGATAATAGGTATAACTTGATTCTGTGCTTACTGGTGTGGAACCATCATACCATCCAACAAAAGTAAAACCCGTAGCGACAGCGCCAATGCTAACGGTTGTAGTCGCTGTGCGTGCAGCTGAAACAGTTGTGTTTTTAGCACTCGTAGAAACAGATGCTGTTTGCTTTGTGACAGCACCATTACCGGTTAGTTTGTAGGATGTTATCGATATAGTGGCTTTGGAGTTAGCATCTGAATATGTGCTACCTCCATCTGTACTTACCTGTGATTTGATGGTTTGTGTGGCGTTTAAAGAACCATATCCCCCACTATAATATGATGTGGTGACACTTTGGCTTTTAGAGGTTGAACTTGGAACAATGAGGTAAGTTGAGCCACTATTAAAACCGTAAGTATTCCAATCGGTACACCAAGTTTGTTCTGACCAATTATCAAAGTTACTATTAGATTTAGCGGGGTTGGCGGAGATAACAACCCAGCCGAGGATGCCTCCCCATCCACTTCCTTCAGGATTTGCAACATAATAAAGTTTAGTGTTATCAATGTTACTAAAAGATGATACACCTGTCCAGCTCGATTGTCTTGCACAAATTTGCAAGGTGTTATCGTTGATGCCCAAACTATTGTCAAAATAGATGTAACCACCTGAATAGGTAATATCTGCCCACGCCTGTCCCACACCGAGGGTGAGGAAGGCGAAAAGACAGCATATATACGTAATCTTTGACCGTCGTTTGACCGTCGTTTGACCGTCGGGATTGACAGCTAAATTACTGTATCCAAATAGTTCTTTCAAATTAAAGATTATGTTTTTCATATGTTAGTGTGTTTTAGTGTTGTTGCTTTTTTTAATAGGTAGACCTAAGTAGTCCTAAGTAGTCATAGGTAGACCTAAGTAGTCATAGGTAGTCCTAAGTAGTCATAGGTAGACCTAAGTAGTCATAGGTAGACCTAAGTAGTCATAGGTAGTCCTAAGTAGTCATAGGTAACCCTTGGGAGTCCTATGACTCCGGGTGGGTGTTGCGGTACTGGAGGCGTGCGCGTGTCATCGCTTCGCGGATGCCGCCATTCTCAACAAAAACCTGCTCCTTTACTCCTATATATTTATTCATCATTACATCTACCTGGTGGCACATTGTGATTGCCATATTTGCTATCTCCTCATCGTTCATCTTCGCCACTTGCACCATGAATGGTTCACTGTCATTCGTCTCGCGGCAGAACTTGCGAAGCGCTTCGTACCTTGGGTGTTTCTCGTTCCATGCTGCCATTTTTCTTGCCCGCAGATAGTCTTCGAAATCCGCTTGTAGCTCTTTGAGGCTTGCGCGCGCTACGTTCAGGAGTTTGATTTCCGTCTCGCTGGACGTAGCTGCGGCTTCTGAGCCTTCAATAATATTTTGTTTGCCGCTTCTCGCAGCCTGTATCATCTGGTCTATCGTTCGGTCACCTTTTGTTAAAAACCTCTCACAAAAATCAAACGTCACATCGTATAAAGCCACCGACTTGCGATAAAATAATAGTTCTTTATAGTTCGGCACACTCTGCACAAAATAGTGTGTGGTGTTCTTACTCATGGTAGTTAGGGGTTAGAGTTTTTGGGTAATTATAGGTAGTCCTAGGTTGACCTATGATGACCTATGATTTCTTAGTTTTTCTGAGGGCTACTACTCCCGCGAAAGCGAGGGCGAAAATCGCCAGTACCCATGGTTCTCCGACGGGATATTCGTCAGCGGGCGGCGTATCCGGTCCCAGAATCTTGCCGCGACGGATATTGCCATGATGACCGGAGCCGCTACTGATCCCAACTTCGCTTTGCTCGGAAGGAGTAGTAGCGGAAAAAGGTTCATAGACGGTACCGTTGTATTTCGTACCGTTGTTCATTATCTGATGGCTCTGGAAGGTCTGTGCAGCCGGAGCGTCGAACTCGTACACAGGCAGGGCATATGCATAGGCAAAGCCTATAGAAAATAATAAATATAGAAAAATGCGTTTCATGGTCTTTTGCAAAAAGCGTACAAAGTTACACTTTTTTCTTCGAACCTGCAAATTTTTACACAAAAAATGCATATTTTTTTACTTTTTTGTTGAAAATAGCATAAAAAGAGAGACTTCGTGTCAAAGTCTCTCTTTTGGGGGCGGTGAACCTCGGCAAATCTTGATTCTCCGGGGTCGTCCTATGCATCAAATCCAGCGGACGTAGCAGAAGTCCATGCGGTGAGGGAGCAGTTCGTTCTGCGGATACATACGCAGACCGAATTTCATACCTCCGGCATAGTCGAGCTG
>DEIW01000092.1 GCA_002352705.1 Bacteroidales bacterium UBA2764
TACAATACGCCGTTCACCATGATAAACATCTTATCCTCGATGAGCAGTTTCTTCGCCTTGGTACCTTGTACCTCGTCGCCCGATACATTACCCACTCCGGTAGCTATCTGCGGAGCCTTGCGCGTGAGGATGAAGCGCGCATGTTTGGACTTGTCGCTTGTCGTGAAGTAGTACGCGTTGCCTGTCATAATCTGCGTGTAGGTGTTGTTCTCCGTATCCAGCAGGTATAGCGGCTCTTCCGAATTATACTCGAAATCGATAGTATATTCATTGTCTTCGCCAGCCTTGAAAGCAATCACTGTTCCTTCAAACTCCGGAATAGCGCTCACGGCATCTTCACGACCTTCACCGGTTACATAAACCATCGGCGAGAGGTCGCTTCCGCCCCATGCTTCGCCATCCCAACCGCTATCATATCCGCGGGTGAAGTCTTCGCGCTCAAGAACAACCAGTTTGTCCTGATAACGGCTGCCGCGGGCGAATATCTTCAATACATTCGGCTCGTCGCTCTCTGCCGCAGCACGTCTCGGTGCATACATCGGATTGCTTACTATTATCGTGCGCGTGCCGGTAGGACGTACATGACGGTCGTAATCCAAGTGCAGCGTGCCGTCTGACGTAGTTGAGATATAGAATCCTTGCATGGACGGAATCTGCCAAGTTCCCACATAGGAAGCCGAATTTTTAGGTACGGCAACATATGTTCCGGGGGCAGTTCCGGTGCCAGCTGTTCCCTCAGCATCCGTTCCGGTATTGAAGAAATAAATGGTCTTATCTGAGATATTCTCCATATCATCATCCGTGAAAGTAGTAATGTCAATCGGTGCTACCCAACTGTTCGCGATTACCGTATATCCGGCAGGGATGGCAATATCCTGTGTAGTAGTAGCCACCAGCGTACCGGTCATTTCATAAACATTCGGAGAAACAGGGTGCGTTATGCAATAGCCACGGAAAGGCACTAACGGCCCGCCGTTCGGTATTACCTCCCAACCGCTACCGGAATATTGATACAGCCAACTATCATAGTAATTGCTACGCGCTACAGCTACATCCGCATGCGGAGTACCTATATACTGCCAGGTCGAAGTAGCGGCACTCATGGTCTCCATATCCGCTTTGGCGGTGCTATACATATCTACACGGGCTTTGGTGTCGCCGGTATTGTTATTGAAGATGAGGGTACCGTTTCCGCTTGCACCGGAACCGATATGGATTTCGTCTACATCCGTTGGACGAACATCCGAACCTACATCTTTATGGCGCACTGTACTCTTTACATCCAATGCACTACCGGCAGGTATATAAATGCTACCGCCTTCCTTGATACGCACACTCATTACTTTCGCGTGCGGCAAATCGACCGTAGCCGGTGCTGCGATACGCGTGGAGTTATATTCTCCGGGTATAGCAGAATATTTCGGAGCCCAGTTTGCTTTATTGCTCCATTTGTGGTCGCCTGCTTTGTTATCGAAAGTCAGCTCACAGTCTGCTACATTTCCCTCGATAGTAGCATCGTTCAGCAGGTATTCCAGACACTTGAGCACTACCGTATTTCCTTGCGCTGTCAGTTTGGATTGTGCACCGCAGTTGAGTGAGAAGAGGATGAAGCGTGCCTCAAGGTTCGTCTGACGTTCTGCCGCAGCTACCAACATCTCATCACCGCTTCCGGGTGTCCATTTTACGTTGCCTGAACCACCGTAGTTATCTGTGGCTGTAGCATTATAGTGCACCAAACCAATGGTGACAAAGTTCTCGGCAGCCGCCAAATGGAATCCCTGCATACCCTTATCACTCTCGTGCCCAGGACCGCTTAGCATCGTATATACAATTTGCGATTCGTCATCATAGTCATTGGCGACACCTTCCGTTATTTCTTCAAACATCGGGTGGGCATAACATACAATGTTCAAACGCAGACGGCTCTGCTTCGGAACTTCAGGTTGAGTTGTAAAGCCTTTTTTCTTCCAATGAGACTCTCTGCCGTCTAATTTATCCGCAGGTTGAACCATGTGGGTTTTGAACGACAGCATTGGACGGTAGTCGCACAGTTCATACATATCATCCAGGATGAGAGCTGCCTCCGTGCTCTTCGAAGCCTTCGGATAATCGGTCAAGAGGAGAATATCGAACGGCTCATAGTTGAGTTTGTTGAATACCGCATAACCGTTGACCGGAGTTACAATGTAGTGCTCTTTCAACTCAGTGTACAGGCCCCATTCGGTATTGGCGTCGAATGATTGATTACCTGTCTGCTGGCAAAGGTCAGCTTTGTTATAACCAGTGAGAAAGTCGCCTCCGACAGTCAGTTCGCTGGTCTTACGGGTACCTGCAGACTTGTTCGTTCCTGAGCAGATAAGTGCTAAGGTCGGTGTATTATCAATGACATGTATCTCAATATTTTCGGTCACGGCACTGATAGTACCGCAATCGGCTATTGCTGCGCAGGTCAATACAATCTCATCGCCCGCATTGAACTTGCCATTCAGTTTGTTAAGGTCAATCATCACGGAGTCGACGCGGTTGTCTATACTGGTACGAACAGAGAAGGCTGTCGAAGTGGTTATATCCAGCGGAGCGCCGTTACGCGTTGCCGTCATATAATAGCGTTTGCCTTCGTAGTCTCCACCTGAGGTTACTGCAAAGAGGTGACGCATCTTCATCTGGTCGGTATAAGTCTTGTTGGCATGATAGTACTGGAACGGAACCAAGCGCTCTACTGACGGGTCGAACGACTCACTTGTTACTACGGCGGAGTTGGTACTCATCTGCGTACATGCGCCTGTATGAGAAACGGTATATGTACCTGTACGGTTTGCCGTGTAGGATGCACTTGTTGCGCCGTCTATCTCTTCGCCATCGCGGTACCATTGATAGCTGCCGGAAGCAAAGTCATTGCCGTTCTGATCTTTCACTACAAGATTTACCTCTGCATTGCATCCGCTCAGGTTCGTTCCCGAGCCTGCTACAATCTTCGGTGCCGACTCGCTGCCGCAGGAGACAGTGATGGTATAGGTAGCGGACGAAGCGCAATAGTCCTCGTCGCCGTCATACGAAGCCATGATGACTACCGAGCCTGCTGTTCCCGTGAAGTCCACTTCGCCGGTGGACGGGTCTATGGTAGCTACCGCCTCGTTGAAGGAGCTGTAACGCAGTGCCGGTTGCGGGGAAAGGGCTGTGCTTCCCTGTTTAACCGTACAGGTCGGTTCTGTGAAATCACCGCCTACTGACAAATCATAACTCGGTGTAGCGTTGCTAATAGCAATAGTAGTAGCATTACAATCCGCAACATATGTGAAGCAGACTTCATGTACATAAAGCGTATTGCTGCCTACTCCGTGGTCGCCTAATACACGTCCTACACGGAACGCATTGACATCAGCCGGTAGGTTCACTACGTGATTGCTATATTGGTTCGTCATTGCACCCGGCAGGTCGTCATCTGTCCAAGTCTCGCCGCCGTCCGTGGAGTAACTATATGCCGCTTGCGTCAGGGCAGTAGCGTCGCCGGCGCAGCAATTCACGGTTGCCGTCTCAAAATGATAACCCGTAGCGGCAACATAATAGATATACTTGTTGTTGCTGCTCATGTGCAACTCCGTCTGACTATTGTAGGTTCCGCTGCTGACGCTGCTGGTCTTCGCGGTTGTGAATTTCTCGCCATTCGAAGCCGCTACCGCACAGTCTTTCTCCACAGCAGCAATCACATTGACGGTGATTGCACCGGAGACAGTGGATGTACAAGCGTTGGACGCTACGCAGAAGAGATAGAACGTGCTTCCTGCTGTTTCGCTCACAGGCAGCATCAGGTTCTTGGATGTACCCACTTGCTCATCGCTACCGGAATCATAGGTGGCGTTAGCACTCTTATACCATTTGTAACTGGTAGCGCTGGTAGCCTCTACATTCGTGATTGAGAGTGAACCGCCTGTCTCTACTTCGCGTGCACCACCCAGGTCGCCGAATACCGGCGTCGTGGCTACGGTCAGGGTCAGCTCGTTCGATATACGGTCGCATTCATGCGAAGCTACAACGCGGTATTTGCCTGCGTGGCTCGCTACTACGGTGGTTATGGTGTAAGTAGCTGCTGTGGCTTCGCTGATATCTTCCCACGCACTGCCGTTTTGCTTCTGCCATTGGTAAGATGCATCTGCATGTGCATCGGATGCGGTGAACGTGACTCCTTCTCCGCTGCCGGCACAGACATTCGATTTGCTTACCGAAGCAGTCACTGCCGGGTCGGTACATGCCTCGCCGCAACCGGTAATCTTAATCTCCTGCAGATAGGAGCTACCACTGTATTTTGTTACTGTAAGAGCCTTCTTGCCTACAAGACCGTCACCGGCTGCAACCGTATAGGACACATCGAAGGTCTTGCTACCTGATTCATAGAAGTTCACGCCGTTGATGGTCACGCCGTAACCGGCTGTAGCGGTGGAGCCTTTCACGATAACCACATTGCCAGCCTCAAGAGCTGCATCCAGCGTGATGGATACAGATTTGGAACTTTCCAGTTTGAGACCATTATTTTTGGAGATGGTAACTTGTGACGAACCTACTTTCATAGTACCGCCTTCAAGGGTGGTGGCATGCGTAGGTGTCACTATGCTTGCATTTGAAGATATCGCTATGTCGCTTCCGGTCGGTATTACGCTCACGTAGTGGAAGCAGTCTCCTCCGGTTGCTGCACTGACGGTCAGAGCATACACCTCTGTTGCAACTCCACCGCAAGGACCGGTTGCTTTTACCTTATAATAATACGTGCCTGCGCTCGCAGGAGCGGTGAATGCATAAGCTGCGCTTGTGGCACCACTGATAGATGCTTCTCCGTCACCTTCCACATTGGTACAGGTGTACCATTGCCATGTAGCAGATACGTTTGCTGTAGCCGTCAGCGTTACGCTATTGCCCGCATAAACGGTTGCCGGTGACTGGGTCACGTTGGAAATTTCAACCGTTGCATTTACGGCCAACTCAACCTCTTTGCTTGCAGACTTGGAAGCCTTGCCATCCGCGGAAACGGTAGCTGTAACGACATATGTTCCTGCCATAGCTTCGGTTACATCTGTGGGCTGATAAGTAGCTACGGACGAAACAGGAGTCGAACCGCCTTTCTTTACCCATGAGTATGCTACAGTTTCGCCAGAAACAAGAGAACCGCTATTCGTGATTGTTGCATCCCATGCGGCAGCAGCATCTCCGCCTTCACAAACAGTCTTAGCGGTCAGCGTCGGAAGAATAGGAGTAGTACAAGATGGCAGGAGTCCGCAATGCTTAATAATCGCAGCAACCCAACGGTCGTCAGACGAATTTCGCTTAATTTGAACTTTTCCATCTACTATGTTTGCAGCAGTTAATACTTGACGGAAATAATACAATTTTTTTCCGGCAACACTATGAACGTAAGACGTAGAACCAATTTTGAAACCTTCATCTTTAGCTCCACTATTTCCATTGTGTACTATGAATATCAAACTATCACCTGCGGCAAATGAACTACCGTCCTTTGGAGAAAGAGTAAGTGCTCCACTCGAACCAGGTTTTACTGCATATGTATAGCCATCAATAGAAGAGAAACTATTTCCTTCAGAGAGACTTGCAGACACAACGGAACCAACAGTAGCGGTTACTGCTGTTTTGGAAGTCGCTGTTACTACAACTAACTCCTCACAATCTCCTGCCGGAGCGGCGGCTGCGGTAGTGAAGCTGATATTACTCAGTGCGGCAGCAAGGGCGTTGCCTGCCACGTCACTAACAGCCGCAGCAGCGGTAGCTAATGTAACCGTTGCGGAATTCGCTGCGCCCGTATAAGTGATGTTCACTTTCGCAGCGTCCGAGCCGTCAATGGTTACTGTGCCCATTGTCGCACCGGTTAAAGTGAACTTGCTTTCGTCCACGCTACCCAATGCCTCGCTGAAGGTCAGCACGATTGTTCCGCTGGTTGCCACATCCGTTGCTCCGTTAGCCGGAACAGACGATACAAACGTCGGAGCAGTCTCGTCAACTGTCCAGTCGCGACAACCTTCTACTTCCACACTCTTCACGTACGGGTTATTCTCCGTATCTCCACTTGAGCGGAACACACCGATGGTCTTATTTGAACCCAGAGTAGTTATATCTGATATCGTAAGGGTATAAGTATAAGTGCCTGCCGATGCAGCATCTATGGTTGACAGTAACGCAGGAGATGATGCATTATAGAATATAAGTAATTTACCCGTGGTTGATGCATTAACATCACTCGCCTTGGTGATGACGATGTTTATCTTATCGCCCGCTACAAAGGAGCCTTTTTTGAGTGTTACGAATAATTTCGACTTACTTTTCAGTTTATATCCGCCGTTTACAGGATTATCTTCAAATGTCACTATCGTCGGGTCTCCGGCATATTCGTCGTTATTGTAACCGGTAGTAGTACCTGCCGTTGTTGAAGAAAGCACTGTTTTTACTACGGATTGCTGTGTACAACCACCGCCTGCGCTGACGGTGATAGTTGCATCCATCACTTTCTCGCAGTAGGTGGCATCAGCCGCTTGGGTGGCTGTTACGGTAGCCGTTCCCGCCGAGGTAGCAGTGAATGATGTACCGGCAATAGTAGCACCTGTACCATTGGCATTCTTTACGGTATAGGTAATAGCACCGCTTCCTTGCTTACCGCTAATCAACGTGCTCAAATCCAAAGCACTGCCGCCTACGGTATATGCACCATTACCAAATGCAGTAGTCGGAGTGGTGCAAACTGCATCACCGCAGTTAGATACAGTGACTGATTTTAAATAAACGTTATTGATACGAGCTAATCTAAATACATTAGTATTAATTAAGCCATCGCCAGCCTCTACAGTATATGAGAATTGATGATTTTCCGAGTCTGCTGTAAATTTCCATTCTGCTTTTTGTGTTCCCGCGCTCGTTTGTAAATACAAACCTCTATTTGATGACGTTCCATCCATCCACATAGTGACTGCGATTACAGAACCTTCTTTAAGATTATTATCCAGCGTTACGGTAACATATCTATAATCTCCTGAGGGCTCAAATTTAAGGCCATTAGCTGTATAGGATTGACCTGTTCCTGCCACCATTGTTCCGCCGCTTCCTGTTCCATTAATAACATCTCCTTTGCTCGGAGCCGATCCACTCGTGGCAGGTGTAAAAGTATAGCAAGCTGCTGCCGCAGCCTCTACCGTAATACTACAAGTGCCGGTTTTGCCACTGCCGTCATTAGCGGTAGCGGTGATGGTACACGTACCGGCAGCTACAGCGGTAACCAAACCGGTGCTGCTTACCGTTGCTACAGAACCATTGCTGGTGCTCCAAGTAACAGTTCTGTCAAAGGCATTATCCGGGCTAACGGTTGCCGTCAGTTGTTGCGTACCGCCGACCTCTAATGTCTTACTGGACGGAGCAACCGAAATAGAAGAAACCGGTATCGGCGTCCATTGGGCAGTGAGAGTGATATTGTTGTTTATCTCTTGGAGCGTTGCACCGCCAGCGATGTCGCCACCGATAGCCACAGCACTGCCGCCTACTTTGACTGCCTTATCTGCATGCCAGCAATTGAACGTATGTCCTGTCTTCTCAAAAGCATTTGCAGTTATCTCTTGATTGCTATTCGGACAAATACCCGCAATCGCATCCATCGTTCCCGTTCCACCACCTGCATTGAACGAAATGGTATACGTCGTGAACTCATGCCAATTGGCGTCGCTCTTATCGTTGTATTTACCAGAATAGGTTGCCAAATTCGTGATAGTTATATCGCCTGTCTGACCACTTCCGTCTGCATTGTGGAAGATAGCACGGTTGTACCAACTCGGGATAAGCGGCGTATAGTAATACGTATTACCACAAATAGTAGTTGTCCTTGTTACCCATGGATCACTCGCCCATGCGGAATATTCTCCACCGTCTTGATACCACATGTGGAGAGCTACATTCGTCCAATTATCTACATTCTTGAAATAAGCATAACCGGCAGACGGGTGCGTTACGTCCGGATAAGCCACCGAAACCACTACTTCCGGCGTGCCATAGGTCACATGATCTATATCTACCGTAAAGGTATAATCACCTTCCGGACCGGTAAAGAGTACGCAGTTAGTACTATTATTCGACGGGAAAGCCCAATTAACAGCAGGCTCAAGTATCCTTCCACTATTACCGAACCACATACCAAAATTATCTGTCACTTTGAATTTATAAACGCGTCCGGCAGCCAAATGAACTGTAGCCGTTCCTGTCGTTCCGCTCGTGAATGTGATATTATTTGAAGTGAATTCTCCGTCGTCATAGGCGCCATTCAGTGTGAAGATTTTTACACTAAACGGATTAGAGGATGTTGAGCATGTTGCACCGGTAGAAACGCTACAACGGTACTTTCCTGTATTACCCGTTCCACAAGGAGTTATCTGCAAGTTATTGGTAGTCGCTCCGGAAATCGTCACTCCTGCTTCCGTTCCATTGGAGATATTTTGCCAATTATCCGCACTAATTTCTTTTTGCCATTGATATGTCGGCGTTCCTGTGTGTCCTGTTGGAGTTGCCGTGAGACTAATTGTCTGTCCCGGGAAATATCTCCACTCACCACTTATTCCTACACTACTCGGCGCAGAGCAAGCGGTAGCGTCCGTCACCGTACCATTTATATAGAAATAATCACCGAAGCGATAACCTTTATCCCAGCCGTAAGCCCATACTTTGACGGTAACTGTGCCTTTGAAAGAACCGACAATATCGCCATCCAACGTGAGTGTGTGTTTCGTACCCGCAGCATCACTGGCTATTGTTTGAGTCTTCGTGGCAGAACCTTGATTATCCGAAATGCTAACCTTGAAGGTTCCTGTACTTTCAACAGGCTGTTCATCAAATACAACGCTTGTTACATTCAATTGCTTGCCCGAAGCTACATTGAAACTTAAAGACATATATTTGGAAGCATCCTCAGATGACTGGGAAGGTATCTTTTGAGTCAAACCGCTCTTATTGCTGCCGGAACCTACAGTTTCTCCAACCGCAGCCATAGCATTCAAACCGGTGATGTTTATCTTGTCTTGTGTGGCAATTGTAGAACCCCAAGCATCATTCACAGCAAACGTGTTGTGTATCATCGCTGACGGAGCAGGATAAATAGTATTTGTCATACTTGCCGCCGTTCCCCAACAATCTGTATTGAAGGCACGAAGATAGACCGTATAACTACCCGCTGTAGTAGCAGTGGTATAAGGAGAAGTAGCATTATATGTTTTGTCGGTCCCTGTAGCAGATGTCTGCCAGTACCATGTATCTCCGGAAGCCGGAGTACCCACTTTCGAGAAAGTAATTCCTGTACCGGCCTCTTGATCGCCATTGCTGGTGATGTTAGAAGCGGTCAGATCTGCCGCATCGCAACTAGGAGTTAAATCGGTAACTTTGACATTATCTATAATTACTTCATGCTTTCCAGATACCTCATTTCCGATATAAAGGTTTTGCATCGTTGTACCAGAATAGTCAGAACTACCTGTTTTTGTACGATCTTGTGCCGTTAGGACTCTTGTTGTTCCAACCCATAAATCATATTTTGCTGTAGCAAGTGTATATGATTTACTATCTGGACCCGTATATGTCAAATCGCTACCAGTTGCATTAATAATCCAAGTAATATGTGCTGAGGTTCCATTACTGATGTATCCAGTTGACTCTAATTTGTTTGTTCCTCCCACTTTTCCAATGAAGTGCTTTCCTGAGGCCGACGAACCGGATATTATATTAAAACCAGTATAGCCCTTATTGGCAGCAGGAGCACTTGTTCCTACGGAAAATCCACTTCCAACTACTACTGCTATTTCCTGCTTTGTTGAAGCAACGTATTTTCCTATATAATCCATCTCAAATTTAATGGCAGTAGGAGCTGTAGTTGCAAAATTGGTTGTTTTATATAATGCCCATTTAAAGCTTGTTTTGTTTGCATAGGCTTGGAAAGTTCCTGCCGTAGTATATGAATTAGCTCCTGAAGTAGTATTAATGGCTATACCACAATTAGTTTTGGCATTACATTGAGCACCCTGAAAAAGATTATCGCCAGTTCCTACTAGACCAGACAATGTAGAAGAAGTGCTATAACTGAGAGCCGTATTTGCACTGTATGCAACTGCTGTAGCACTGCCAAAATCCTGTGTGAACATCACATCGCCGTTTGCTCCCCACGCGTTGCCGATGGAGAGGACGAGAACCGCGAGAATCATGGTAAGTTTCTTGCACCATCCCAGGTACGAGGTCAGTTTTGACTGTCTGTTGACCGTCGGCAGACCGTCGGGATTGACAGCAGTCCGGCTGTTGTGTCTCATGACATTTGTCATTTTGATTAAGTTGTTAAAGTGTGTCATAGTATTTTATGTGTTTTATGTTATTGCTATTTTGGGTGTCGGATAGTATCCGACCTAATTAACGCTGTTTTTTGGGGTGTCGGATAACATCCGACGTAATGGACGAAGGCTTTTTTATTGTCGGATGCCATCCGACGATTATGGACAGAGGCCTTATATTGTTCTTATTGTACTGTTCTTAGATTGTTGTCGGGACATGGTCCCGTGATGGTCCTGTTCTATATCGTGTTTTTTTGTTATTATTCTATTTTTGACGTTGCATGAATGCACCGTGTGGGTTTTTGACGCGGCATAATGAAAAAGACCCATAAACAAATCTGACACGAAACTTTCGTTCCATGTCAGACTGAAAAATCTATTATTACAGGGAAATTAGAAAATATCGGAGTGTGTTCCTGTACCCGTAAAAAGAAGTATTAACGCCGTGTCATTTTGTTGCCATAACAGCAACCAATTACCCTTAATATGCGCTTCCCATGATCCTTCATAGTCTCCGGATAACTTATGAGGCTTATAAACCGGAGGCAGACACCCATCTTTTTCCAACAGGTGAATAACCTTACTTAGCAATTGCATGTCGTACCCGCGTTTTTTACAGCGTTCCACATCTTTGCGGAAAGCCTTGGTCAATTGGACGCTATACATAGCCTAAATGCCTAATGATTTACACATCTCATCCGCCGAAGCGAATTTCTCTATACGGCCATGCTTGATATCGTCCATCGAACGCTCGTAACTGCTTTTGCGCATACGAACTTTCGGGATGATTTGTATATCTAACTTAAGTGCCTCCAGATATTTCAAGAGAGCCTTCCCGCTTGCGCTACGCTCATTGATTGTTAATGCATAAGTTGCCATATATCTTCCTTTCGTTACCTTTGACGCTGCAAAGGTACTGCTTTTTTACGATATATGCAAGAGTTACCTGCATTTTTTCAGTCTTTTTCACTATGTCAAAGATCAAATCAAGTACCAAGTGACCAAGTACCAAGTACCATTGGGCTTATGTTTGTGACATAGGACCTACACGCACAAAAAAGCGGTAAGTCCGTTAATACACATATACCAAAAAAGATATACACATTGTGTGTATACCCTTCTAGGCGGAGGCCGCTCTTCCCGATTAACGGGACGACGCTCCGGGATTTACCGCTTTGTAACTGATTTTGTATATCTCAAATAGACTTATTCGTATCTTTCATTCGAAGGATTAGATTTTCGTGTATCATAAAAATCCACTATATATATAATATCACCTTCAACACGATACACCATCCAACTACGTCTATAAATGAGAATCGTTAAATACTGCCTTTCCTGAGTAGAAACATCCCAATCTACACTTCCTATTCCGGGATTGTCTTTAATCAATTTTGTACATTCCTGCAAACGGGCCTGGAATTCCAGCAACGCCTTTTTCCCAAATGTACGGGCTATATATCCGGCTACGCCACGAATACCAGTGAGTGCTCTTTCAGTACGAATAATCTTCATGCTGCAATAATAGATAACTCATTAAAGATATCCTCTATCATCTTGTCAGATTCCTCTTCCGAATAGACTTTGCCCTCTACAATCTGCTGCTCAGATTCGGATATATGCTCCCTACGCTGGCGCAGAAAACCATCTTCATCCTCAAGAAGCACTCCCACTATGCGATTAACTAATCGCCTTTGCTCAGTCCGAGATAACATGCAAGCCATGTCATAAACCTGATTGAATGTCGGTTGTGTTGCTACCATAATTCTGTTGTTTTGCGATTTTGCTCGCAAAATTACTACAATAATTTGGGATATACAAGTTTTTCAGACAAAAAGTGCGAATTTTCTGCATTTTGCGGTAAATCCAATATGTCAAAGAACAAATCAAGTACCAAGTGACCAAGTACCAAGTACCATTGGGTTATATGGTTGTGACATAGGACATACACGCACAAAAAGAAAGAGTGAAGTCCGTCTGTCCTCACGCTCCCAAGGGTCTTCGCAATACCCGTCACCAGAGTAAGTAACAACCGAAGTCCACGCCGAATATGTGCATATGGTGTGCGTATATGCGCACAAAAATAAACATACCCATGGACATTCATTGGTTGTTGTTTGGGCTGGTGAATCAAAAAGTTGCGAAGTTCTTGAGAGCCACGAACAACGTCAATAAACGTCTTTACATTATTAAAAATAATACTCCACCCATATGAGAGACACGTCCCTCGGCGTGGATTGGGTGCAAAATTACAACAAATTATGCAAATATGCAAATTAAATATTACAATTTAATTACTTAAAAGTATATTTTACACAATTTTCGTCAATTTAGGACACTTATTGAATGATGGATTGATGGAATGATGAATTGATGGAATGATGGAATGATGGATTGTACATTTTTTTCCTTTAGTCAAAAATTATCAACAATTATTAAAAATTATTCTTTAGGATTTTTCCTTGAGGTCAACAATTAAAGACCATTACCAACAATTATTTCATTTCATTAGTGTCCACTAAAAAAAATATAGAAATATTGCAACAGTAGTAATTTGAGATAAAAAAAGCCGGCTACCCGAATGGATAACCGGCTCTCTTAGAGAAAACGCCAAGCGTTATTTGACAATCAGACGAGCCTGATAGATATTGTCTCCCTCAGCGAGACGGATGAAGTAAACACCCGCAGCCGGTAATCCCGGAACCGTGATCGGAGAGAAGAGATTCTGCGCTTTGTAAACGAGTGCTCCGGTTGCGGAAACAACCTCTACAGAAGCGTTGTTATAGGAACCGAGGATGCGTACCGGTTCACCGACAGCAGCCGGGCTCGGGGTAACAGCCAGCGAGTTCGCATAAACAGTATTCAGGCCTTGCGGTTGACCTACCTTGATAATGAGGGTAGCCTCGCCGCAATTCAGCGTAACCGTCTCGGTGTAAACACCTTCGGCAGTACCAACCGGCAGGATCTCCTTACCGTTGAGTACATACGGCAGATTGGTCAGCGCGATAGAGTCTTCCATGAGATAGGTCTGATCCTGTTGCGGCATCGCTACCAACAAGTGGAGCGTGACAATGGAATCACAACCATAGACGGTCTTTTGCTGTGACGGATAATCACCGGCTTTTGACAAACCGCCGAAGACACCTTCGTTGTAAACCTCTCCCTGGCAGATAGCTGCGCGGATGAGTGTCTGCTCGTTCGGTACCTGCTTGATGTCAACGGATATCACACTGTCGCATCCGAGGGCGTTTTGGATAGTATCGGTATAGATACCCGCCTCAGCCAACTCCGGATATTTGTCAGAGAAGTGATAGATAGTACCCGGGCAGAGGAATACCTCTTCGGTCTCACCCTTCAGTATCGGCGCTACGGTCAGGTAGAGCGAAACGATACTGTCGCATCCGTTCGAAGCCGCACCGATGAGGGTATCCGACTTGATGGTATTCGTGTAATACTTCTCGCCGTTGAACTCGAAGTAGCTGCCCTGGCAGATCGTCTTCTCAACAACCTCGTATTGCTTGGAGAGGACAGTCAGGTTGAGGGTTACTACCGAGTCACAAGCATTGACGCCTTGCAGTTTCTGACGATACGTACCGGTCTTAGGCTGTGCAATCTCGAAGTTGTTCTGCATGTACGCCTCGCCTTCGCAGAGGGACTCTTCGAGGATTGTTTCAGTCATTGCGGTAACGGTCAGTTCCATGATAGCGAGTTTGTCTTTCTCGCCGTCCTTATCAGCCTGGGTGAACTTCACGTAACGTGTTGTCTGGTTCACCTTCAGGTTGTTGGCATCGATCACGAAGTTGTCGTCCGCATATTCGGTCCACTCGCATACAGACTCAGCATACTCATCCTTGGTGTAGTAGTTGAGCTGTACGTTATCCATATAGAGGTAACCGGTGCCGGAAATCTTCTGTACGTCGGTACCGAACATAATCCGGACAACCTGACCTGCGTATTGGGACATATCCAGATACCAGCGTGTACCTTTCTTCTTGGTGGAGATAGCGCTGAGCGGATAGTCGCAGTCGTTGGTAGTACCCCAAACGGTGCGGTTCTCCTGCGGATACGTTGCTCCGCCGTCGGTCGAAACCATCACGAGGAAGAATACGCTGTCCTCCTGAGCCAGAGCGGCATTGGTCATTGTCAGGTCGAAGGAGAGTACCAGACTGTCTGCTGAAGCAATATCGGTCATATCAATCTGCGGCGTCTCCAACCAGCGTTTCCAGCTACCCATGAGGTATGAGGAAGCATACGGGCCATACATGTTGTCGTCCGAAGACTTGATTTCCCAACTGTTGGAGGTAGCCGGTTTGATGTCCGCATAATTGTACAGTTTCCAGTTAGCCGGCACCATAGCCGCGTTGAAGCCCTCGTTGAAACGAACGGTATAGAGGGTCGTGAATGCCACCGTGCGGCTGAACTCAGACTGCTGCAGCTCCGAGCAAACGTGTTGAACACGTGCGAAATACTGCGTAGCGGGTTTCAGACCGGTCAGGGTATAAGACATAGCCTCTATCGTATCACGGAGGATAAACTTAGTGGTGTCTTCAAACTTCTCGTCGGTGCTAACCTCGAGATAGAAGTTCTCTACACCCTTCGGAATACTCCAGTTGATAGTAGCCGAAGTCTTGGTCATGTTCGTTGCAGCAATACCGCTTATTTCCGTACATGTCTCGGCATCCAGGATAGCTACATCGTCGATATAGAAGTAGCTTGCCGCCTCCGGTTTGGGAGCCTTGAAGGCTATGTATGCGCCGGCGGTGAAATCCTTGAGCGGGAGGG
>DEIW01000087.1:0-3249 GCA_002352705.1 Bacteroidales bacterium UBA2764
ATTTTTTAATTATTTTTTTCCGTCAATTTTTAGTCATTTTGCCTCATTTCCTTGCCGGCTTTAGCGCAAAATTTTGCCTCAAAGTGCAGGAGCATTCGCTACATGCGTAACATGCACTCAATTTTAGCATATTTTACTATGATATTAGTATGTGAATAGTAGGTTATTAGTAGGTAGTTAGTAGGTGATTAGTAGGTTGTAATCGGTATCATTCACGGACCATAATATTCGGTCTTTATTCCGTCCAAACTATGCCCGCATAGACAACTTCATCCGTGCCGTCCTCCGAAAAGAAAATCCCCAATTCTGATTCTCTGTTTACTCAATCTCAACAGCCTCGCCAAGAAAATGAGGCTGTTTGTCGGTATAAATATCAAGAACGGCGTTGGTTCGGGCAAGCCATTCGCGGACGGTCATGCGTATTTGCCAATGACGAACTTGCACATCAGGCGCATTGAAAGCCACGACATCAAGCCCTTTCATGATAGCGATATACAACGCACGCTCGTTATGAAAGGGCTGCGAGATGATGGTAAAAGACGAAAGTCCGAAGACTTCTTTGGCACGAACCATCGAATCGTACGTACGGAAACCTGCGTAGTCGAGATAAATGACACTATCGGGCACACCAGCGACGATGAGATCCTCTTTGATACAGGTCGGTTCATCGTACGTCGTGCGCGAATTGTCTCCGCTGACAAGGATGCGATCTATCTTCCCGGCTTGGTAGAGTGCCACGCAGGCCTCGACACGACGGATATAAAACACATTAGGGTTTCCGCTTCTGCCTTTGGGGCTTGTTCCAAGAAGCACGCCGACACGATTATAAGGAATAACTGAAACGTCATCATACATCTTATCTTCGGCGGTTTTAATGACCGCCTGGTTGCAGAAAATGATGCCAATTGTCAAGATGACAAATAGGGCGAGGAATATGTAGATTAGGTGTTTCATAGGGGGATTATTTTTCATTACTATGATGCCAATCCCAATCATGCGGTTTCTCGGCGTACTTACTGACTATGGGTAAGAACCGTACACGTTCAGGCTCTTCGTAATAAGCTTTGTAGAGATTTTCAGGATACATCGTTTTTTTGTACGCTTGTTTGGTTTCGAATGTCTCCTCCATAAAATGATATGCCCAATCATCATCGTAAGCCATAACGGCTTTGAATAACACAACAAGTCTGCCGTAATCGATATATCTGCGTTTCAGTTCATAATCACGTATTTCTTCCAACAGAGGTATAAAATCAGCATCCTGCCAGTTTTTTAATCCAGCTAACGCGAAATTAGTTTGTTCTTCACATTCTCCACGACAAGCCCCCTTTCGATCCAAACCTTTCTTGTATTGTTTTAGAGCGGCAATATACAAGTCTTTATCGGACTCTTTCTTGTACTGAGCGAGTTTGACGAGCATGTTGTCATGTCCTTCCAAATACAATTCCCGTATTCTGTCATACATTTCCAATGTATCCGACAAGCTCTTGACGGGCATAGTGTGCAAATAATTTGTTACGGGATAATCTGTTTAAATTCGCAGAAACGGTTGGTATTAGGGCACAGAACACTATCATTGGAAGTCAAAAACAGGCACGCGTCATTTTCCACACAATAACAAAGTCTATTCGTTACATATATAGTGTCGCTTCTTGTTTCTGTTGTTTTGGCAAATAACCTATCTATAGTTGAACCGTTATTACTAATGTAACAAAACTCATCTCCAATCATACAACACCCAGAAACTTTTGGCACAATCGAGTCATAAGTTCCGATACGAAATTCGTCATGGATGGTCTGGATGAACAAATTGTATCCAAAAGGAATAGAATCCGGATAGGTATGAATTGTATCTATCCTGTCATAATACTCAATGAACAAAGCTTCATCTCCTTCATAATGATAAAAATCACTAACTATACATAATAGTTCATCGTGGACTACATTGTCCTTGAATTCATACAGAGGCAATGTAATTATTTTTTCTTCATATATAGGTTTTTTATTACTCCGGCAAGCCGTCAAGCAGAGACAAGCGAGGAGGATAGGAATGAGGCGTTTCATAGGATTTTTATTTACAATTAAAATCGACTTCAATATCTGTTTCTACACGGACTATTGTATTCCCTATTTTTCCCGGGAGCCATTGAGGCATTGAGCGCACAATTTCAATCGCTTGTTTTTCGTGTTGACTATCTATATTTAAACTATAAGCTTTATTTATTTTAACATCAGAAAGACTTCCGTCACGTTCAACTACTGCTGATACAACCGCATAACATAATTCATTATTATGTTCACATTGAATATGATTTACAATATATTTCTCTTTTGCTTTTTCTCCGCCTGGAAAACTTGGATATGTATCTGCTTCAAGATAAACAATGGTTGTATCAATTGGATTAGGTTGGCGAACAACAACCACCGTATCTTTCTCTGGACTAATAGAGAGTTGTGTGGACAATTTTGTTACATGTTGCTTATAAGTTTTATCTCCGATAATAAGCGTATAGTCGCCATGAGGGCGATTATTGATTGTGTATTTGATTTTATAGAAACACATACATAAACAAGTGACTTTAGCCACATCAGTATTGTACACGAATATTGTATCGCCGGACGTGATCATTTCCGGTTCAAGTTCACAGCAACAATTTTCATATACATTCCAATGGAAGATATTAAGTTCATCGTTTTT
This sequence comes from Bacteroidales bacterium UBA2764, assembly GCA_002352705.1. Classification (GTDB taxonomy): domain Bacteria; phylum Bacteroidota; class Bacteroidia; order Bacteroidales; family Paludibacteraceae; genus Colicola. The sequence goes on from DEIW01000087.1 coordinate 2,699, forward strand.
AGCCGTAACTAATACTGAGTCTTGTCTGTCGTCATAATTATTCTCTCCACAATCCATGTTTAATCGAATAGTAGGTTCTTTAGAATGGATGGTGAATATATACAAACAGGCGAAAAGGATAAATAAAACTCGTTTCATAGGGCTATATTATTCGCTGCAAAATTACAATTTTTCCGGAATATATGCAAATAAAAATGCAAAATTCTTGCATATTTCGCAAAAATGCAGTAATTTTGCAGGCGAAATGGTTTGTCAAGATGTATATAAAGCACTGAATCCGTGGCTTCAACGCTATGAGCAGGTGTGCGTCATTGCCGATAAGGCAGTGAGGTTGAACATTCCCGCTTTAGAAAAACTGCCTGTATTGCGATTGATGATAGACGAGTCGGCTAAATCACTTGAAACAGTGCAGCAGATATGGGATTTTCTGTTTGCACAAGAGATGACACGCCGTGGATTAGTCATCGCTGTCGGAGGCGGCGTGCTGACCGACATGGCAGGCTTTGCGGCGGCGACCTACAAACGTGGCATCGACTATATCAATATACCTA
>DEIW01000087.1:3274-3492 GCA_002352705.1 Bacteroidales bacterium UBA2764
CAATATACCTACCACTCTTTTGGGCATGGTAGATGCGTCGTCCGGCGGCAAGACGGGCTTTAACTATCGCGGGCTAAAGAACAGTATTGGTGCTTTCTATCCTCCTGTAGAAACCATCATCTGCACGAAATGGCTCAAGACCTTACCTGCAAAGGAGTTCCTCAGCGGCTTTGCTGAAATGCTCAAGACGGGACTGATAGAAGCCCCCTCCAACTCCC
>DEIW01000087.1:3582-4828 GCA_002352705.1 Bacteroidales bacterium UBA2764
CAATGCCAATAGAAGATATCACGCCACTCGTATCGCAATGCGTGTCTATTAAGGAAGCGATTGTAGCCTCTGACCCTAAAGAGAAGGGTCTTCGCAAAGCCCTCAACCTCGGTCATACTTTCGGCCATGCGCTGGAAGAACTCTCACACGCGAATGCCCATCCGGGTGTCGAGCCGCTCGACCATGGCTATGCCGTGTTGTACGGAATGATTGCAGAACTCTATCTAAGCGTCACCAAACTCGGATGTCCGAAAGAACCGCTTCAGCAGTTGACGCAGATCATGCTCCATGCATACGGGAAACCGCAATGCAAATGCTCCGACCTTGACCGGCTTATTGCTCTCATGCAACAGGATAAAAAGAACGAGCGCGCAGATGAAATTAACTGCACACTCATTCGTTCTATTGGCGAACCGGTCATCAACCAACTCATTACGCCTGCCGAAGCCCGCGAGGCATTCGAGTACCTCTTCGCCCTCTAACCACTAAACGCTAACCCCTAATCCTTACTTATACGCCGCCACAATCTGTTTTACCAGTGGATGGCGCACGATATCTTTCTCATTGAACTCGATAATACTGATTTCTTTGATGTATTTGAATCGCTCCATAGCGTCTCGCAGGCCTGATTTCTGGGTCGGCGGGAGGTCGATCTGCGTCATGTCACCGGTAACTACCATCTTACTGCCAAAACCAAGACGGATAAGGAACATTTTGAGTTGCAATGCCGTGGTATTCTGCGCCTCGTCCAATATCACTACTGCGTCCGATAGCGTTCGCCCGCGCATAAATGCCAGAGGGGCAATCTGAATCACACCTTTCTCCATATATTCCGTCAGTTTGGCAGCAGGGATCATATCTTGCAACGCATCGTACAGAGGCTGCAGGTAGGGATCGATTTTCTCTTTCATGTCACCGGGCAGAAAACCCAATTTCTCGCCTGCTTCGACAGCTGGTCGGGATAGTATGATACGACGTACCTCTTTATTTTTCAGTGCACGCACAGCCAACGCGATAGCGGTGTAGGTCTTTCCGCTTCCGGCAGGTCCTACAGCAAACAGCAAATCGTTCTTCTCATACGCTTGAACAAGTGCTTTCTGGTTCGTAGAACGGGCATAGATGGACTTGCCGTTCACTCCATGCAGGATGAGATTATCCGTCGCTTGCTCCTGTGGTTTGTCGCCGCGGAGAATCATCAATATATCCTGCTCGGTCAGGCGGTTATTGCGTATACAGAATTGCTCGC
>DEIW01000087.1:4838-5697 GCA_002352705.1 Bacteroidales bacterium UBA2764
CGCAAGCCAGTAATGATTGCTCGAAATGGGCGACGGCAACCTCAGATCCCGTCACTTTCACCTGGTATCCGCGCGCTACCACACGCACATCGGGATGTTGGTTCTTGAGGCAAAGTATGTTTTGGTTATTCACGCCGTAAAAGGTCGGCGTATCTAAGGAGTCCTGAAGGGTTATTATCTTTTCCATTCACAAAAATCGTCTGTATTCCGTTGTATAACAACAGGTACGGTACGTTTAGTTTTCGGTTATATGTAATTGCTTGATCTAATGTTTTTTGCGTCAGGGGAACTGTCTCTGCTTTACACTCAATCAGTACGAGCGGCTTCATTTGGCGGTCATACACGATAGCATCGCATCGTTTCTTGGCTTCTCCAACCGTGATAGCCGCCTCCACAGCTATCAACGAGGCAGGATAGTCCATTTGTTCCACCAAATAATGAAGCAGTTGCTNNGTTGCTGGCGAACCCACTCTTCCGGGGTCAGGCGCACCCATCGGTGACGCCATTCGCAGTAGATCTGCTCCTTATTATTATATACGCGCGTACGCAAGATTCCTTCTGCTTTGAGCGAAGCGGTCCTTCGATTTTTTGACTATTTCAAATAGTTATCCTTGAGCGAGCACGTACGATTGAGTACCAGTTTGTCAACCGTAGTATCGGGATCGACAACAAAGTAACCCTGTTTGAGCAACTGGTAGTGATTCTCCTGCTCAATGCCATCTACTACTATCGGCGCGTGTAGCTCACTGCGCAGCGAACCTTCGATCTTGATATTCTTTACGATCAGGCTTTCCGGATTAAGCAGATCACGGAAATCTCCCTCCTCAGCGCTCGGGTTCTCCACGGCGAACAAGCGGTC
>DEIW01000087.1:5780-6686 GCA_002352705.1 Bacteroidales bacterium UBA2764
ACCCAGTTGATGGTCGCTTTGGTCTTACGGTTGCCGCCCTCGGTGCCCGACTTGGAATTCGGGTCGTAGGTAGCATAGACGGTAGTGATGTTTCCATTCGCATCTTTCTCGCATCCGGTGGCTTGGATGATGTACGAGGCTTTGAGACGTACCTCGCGGCCGCCGGGGCTCAAGCGGTAGAACTTATTATCCGCTTCCTCAAGGAAGTCACCGCGCTCAATCCACATCTCTTTACCGAAGCGCATCTCACGCGTGCCGAGTTCCTCGTGTCCGTCGATATTCTCCGCGATAATAGTCTCGCCTTCGCCTTCGTAATTGGTAATAACGAGTTTGACGGGATCAAAAATAGCGCATACACGGGGTGCTGTCTCTTTGAGGTCCTCGCGGATGACGTGTTCCAAGAGTCCTTGGTCGATCATTCCCTCCACCTTGGTATAACCAATCTTATCCATGAAGGTACGGATGGCTTGCGGGGTATAACCGCGACGACGCAGGCCGCATACAGTCGGCATACGCGGATCATCCCATCCGGCTACAAGACCTTCCTTGACGAGTTGTAACATCTTACGTTTCGACATCACCGTATAAGTGATGTTAAGGCGGTTGAACTCACGCTGTTTCGGACGATAGTCCGGTCCGTAAGGCGACATGCCGCAGAAGTTCTCCCCCGTGATTTGGTCGAGGAAATAGTCGTATAGCGGACGATGAACCTCAAACTCCAGCGTACAGATGGAGGGCGTCACACCCTCGAAATAATCGCTCTGCCCATGCGCAAAGTCGTACATCGGATAAACGTTCCATTTGCGTCCGGTACGGTGGTGCGGATGGGAGGTAATGATGCGGTACATAATCGGATCGCGGAAGTGCATATTCGGATTCGCCATGTCTATCTTGGCACGGAGCACC
>DEIW01000070.1:0-3879 GCA_002352705.1 Bacteroidales bacterium UBA2764
CGCTCGATATTATCCTTCGGCATGTTCTCACGTTTGCATTGCTGAATCAATGTACGGAGGCGTGGATTGGAATCCGGATCCGGTCCTCCCTCGCGGGCAGCAATGGTAATTTCTTTTCCTAATTTGGTAAATGTGCGGGACATATGTCCCCAACGTTTCAGTTTTGTGGCTTTGCGATATTCAAATGCTCTTCCCATATTTATTTGTTTTAATGTTTATAAAATGTAGTTAGGTGGAGGCCGGTCAAAGCCTCCACCCATAATAGGGGTTATTCAGGGTTAGATGTTCCGGGATCAGCATGGTCGAGTACAGTCTCGATATGTACCTCCTCGAATGTGATCTTGAATTCTACACGACGGTTCTTCTGACGTCCGGCTTTTGTTCTGTTGTCAGCGATAGGTACATCAGGACCATAACCAACAGCCGACATGCGCTCTGCAGCAACACCTTTCTTCTCCAGGTATTTCATCACTGCCTGAGCACGTTTTTCGGAAATCTTCTTGTTTACCTCAGCTTTTCCTACATCGTCCGTGTGTCCCTGAACCTCAATGATGTAGTTCGAGTTCTCAATGAAGATTTCAGCAATCTTATCCAACAGCGGGAACGATTTTTTCTTAATGGTAGCTTTACCGGTCTCGAACTCAATACCCTGCATAGCTTTCTGGAGGAGTTGGCGTACTTCACGTTTCATCTCCGGACATCCCTTGTTTGCCTCAATGCCCGGCACAGCAGGACATTGGTCAATATAATCGGGCACGCCGTCACCGTCGCTGTCTAACGGACAACCTACAGAGTCAACTAATCCGGCAGCAGCCTCCGGAGTGTTCGGGCATTGATCCAGATAATCAGGAACGCCGTCCTTATCACTATCCATCGGACAACCATTGGTATCTACTTTTCCATAAGCAGCCTCCGGTGTATCCGGGCAAGCATCGAGATAGTCAGGCACACCGTCACCATCGGAATCGATAGGACAACCTTTCTCGTCTACCTTGCCCCAAGCAGCCTCCGGAGTCTCCGGACATTCGTCAATATAATCAGGAACGCCGTCACCATCGGTATCCAACGGGCAACCGAGTGTATCTACTTTGCCCCATGCAGCCTCCGGTGTGTTCGGACACTTGTCGCGGTAATCCTCTACGCCGTCGCCATCGGTATCCAGTTCGCAGCCCAACGAATCCACAAATCCGATGGCAGCAGCCGGTGTGCCGAGACACTGGTCAAGGTAGTCAGGTACGCCGTCGTGGTCCTCATCCAACGGACATCCGTGTTCGTCCACTTGTACGCCACGCGGGGTATTCGGACACATATCAATCTTGTTATATACGCCGTCTTTATCTTTGTCACGACGGTTCGAACCCCAGCAAATTGAGAACCCGAGTGCCAGGTTAACCATCTTGGCTTTGTCCGGAATGAAATATTGGTGTGTATTCGGGATGGCAGCGTAGCTGGTAGGAATATAATCCATGGTGAGGGTGAGGTTGATACCGTCGTAAGGCATGAATCCCAAACCGGCACCGATGTTACTGTATTTACCGTTCTCAAGGAGAGAGTAGCTGACAGCGATGTTAAACCAGTTCACGGGACGGAAAGCCGCGCCGATGGTCAACTCCTCATAAAGGCGCGCGTTATACAGGCGCGTAGCGGAAACGACACCTACGCCGACACGGTTGTCCCAGAAATTGGCGTCAATACCTACATTCAGACGGGCAGTCAGCATTTTGGCAAAACCTTTGTTGCCGTTCTGCGACATCTTGAGACCCTTCAACAATCCTTGGAGGTTATTTACCACAGTATCCATCAGAATATCCGTAGAGAACTCACCATTCTCGTCCTGGAATCTCTTATCGTTATAGTCAATCACTCCGGCTCCATTGAAAACAGTATCAATGGCGCAATTGAAACGGCTGGTCTTTGTCCAATAGATGAACCCCAGGTCTACAATAGCCGCGTTAATCTGCAGGTTCTCAATAGGCATGTACGTGAAACCGAAGTCAAGGGCGGCACCATAACCGGCAGGGATAGCGAGTTTAGCCAAGTTACCGCCGCCTAAGATACTATCGGTCTTAAAAGAGCCGTCTTTGAAACCATCAATAACCTCTTGGGCATTTTTGCCGTTCATGTAAGAGGAGATGTATCTGTTGTCAAAAGAGGCAGCTACATCCAAGCCCAAGTCGCCTTTGATTTGCCATTCGGAAGTACTGGCGTTGATGGCCAGATTATTAGCATTGGCGCCGGCATAGAACTGACCCATCAGGAATTTGAGTTTTCCACCGACTGTCCATTGGTCATTAATCTGGTGGCTGTAACCTACGCCGATTTCCGTATAGGCATTGCCTCTGATGCCGAGTTTGGACATGTCAAAGGTATTGATACCTCCGTTCAGGTCTTTCATTCCGCCGTTGAGGAGGAACTCAGGAATCGATTTCGGAGCGGTGAGGCCGAATTGGATACGCTCGTTGATACCGATGGTCAGGTAGCCTTTTTTCTTAATTCGGAAACCCATATTCAGGAAGCCTACATTCATCTCTCCGTTCATGAGAGTCATGGAGCGATAGGCATTCAGGAACGCCTTCTTGTCTGCGTCGGGGTGGAGCGGGGTAATGGTCTTTCCATCCGGTCCAACGGTCAATACATCGCTGAGCGTCAGCGAGTTATTGCCTAATCCGATAGACATCCACCCGAGCGGAGAGAAATTGATATATCCCTGACTAACAGGTTGGAAGGCGGGGTTGATAGTATGGCGCATAGGCGCGTTCTCTAAAAAATAGAGTGTGTTCACCTGCTGAGCACTTACCGTCCATGCGAAAGTTGCCACGAGGGCTGCGAGAATAAATCGTTTTGTCTTCATAATTCAGCCCTCCGGTTATTTGGTTTCTTTGTCTTTCTTGTTAAAATTCAAAACTGCGTCAACATGTGCCCCAATACCTATTTGTACCAAAAGGCTGGTGTTATCCTTGATAATACACCGCTGCGGATTGTCGAGAATAGCGGCGTCCATGCGGATGTGCTTTACCTCTGCGAAGCGGTCAAACTTGCTCTTGTCAACGCTGATGATAAGCGTAGCGTCAGTAGCCTCAAGCACCTCTCCGTAGCTCTTTTCGTCTTGCGGGGCACTCATCTTTGGCGCAGGGATGCGTATATGGTTGCTGGTGCTGTCTTGGAGCAAGATCATATTCATATCGGCACTGTCTTTGTCTAAGAAAGTAAAATAGGCGTCGATGTTGAACGGAATTTTGTTTTCAAACTTCAGAATCAACTTCAACTCGCTAGCTTTTACGGTGTCCAAGATATCGGTGCTGGCAAGCAGTGAGTCGAGGGTAATCTTGCTTATATCTACGTTCGTAAAAGTGGTGATGTATTCCATCTCCGAGCCCTTGTTGAACTTAAACGGCAAGTCTACAATCGCATGGCCGCGTACTTTATAATCAGGAGTGATGCGGTGTTGCTTCCATCGGAAGTCGTCGCGCGGGTTTTTATCTACCAACAAGTGAAATCCATAACTGAAATAATCTGGACGCACATCGAACATCCGGTCAATATTTCCTTTGCTCGGTTCGTAGTTGAAGATACGTGTGTNNTGTTGGTCACGCTTTCGTTTAAATCCCGACCGTACGGCGAAAGGGTAGGACGCAGGTCAAAATCCGTATGATTTTCACGATCCCATAAAGCATAAATGGGATTGCCTAATGAATCTATCGCAACCAACGAATCAACGTACATACGGAGCGGAGCAGCAATCTTATGCGATACAGATACTTCGATACTTGGCTCGGCGAAACGAACTTTAAGTTTCTTTATATCTTTCCATCCTTCCCACAGGCTGTCCATATCCAGACGTTGTGCGTCGCGCATATCATTTCCGGCCTGAAACCAACC
>DEIW01000070.1:3897-4744 GCA_002352705.1 Bacteroidales bacterium UBA2764
CCAACCCCAGATAGCGTCATAATGGATTACTTCTACCTGCAGGTTGTAAGCGAACTTGCTGTTGTTGGAAACATTGATGCTATGCCCGGGGCGTACTTTGAACAAAATCTGGAACTTGATTTTCTTTACGGTACCTGCATCCGGGTTTGCAGTGTCTTTCATCAGAGTCAGCGTGAAATTATTTACCTTGATAGGCACCTTTTGAGTGAAGTCTTTTCCCTGAATAGGAATGTCGATTACCTTTCCTTCCGGACGGCGGAACTGGTCGCTCAGCAGCAGTTGTACACTCTGGATCTCATCCCAATAGAGGTCGAAATCTTCTACATTGATGATGGATGTGAAATCCGCCTCAGATACCCAAATACTGTCAATACGCTCGGTGGTAGCATCTTCATTGATACCTTCCATGCCGAGTTCCAAATCGAAGAGCAGGTCAGTTACTGTGGTGCCGTCTCCAGGGATAGTACCGGTGCCAATCTTTTCCGTAATACTGAAATGCAAAGTGCTTTCGTCTTTGATAATGTAGCTCGCGGGATCAATGCTGTGGTAGTCCTTGGTAGGAATGTCAAAGGTATCCACAAAGTGAAAAGTACCATATTCATCCACTTTGATTTCCTTTACTTGTCCAGCGCCTAAGAAATCGCCTATAGAAGCACGGAAACTACCGACAGGCAGTGCTATGCCTCCTTCTACTTGGGCTTTTGTATCCACGTTGCCCAAATCGAGGTCCGAATGGCAAGCCGCGAGTACGCACCCAATGGCTAAAAATAATAGAGATTTTTTCATTATAAATAGTAATTTGTTTGTTAATGTCAATTTTGCCCGCAAAATTACAAAAAAAAATCCA
>DEIW01000016.1 GCA_002352705.1 Bacteroidales bacterium UBA2764
TCTACTTTAAACTGCTGGCCTTTCATTTCTACAATTGCGTACATCTGTACTTTTAGTGTTTAGGGGATTTTGTCTTTGAGCGGCTTTGCCGCGGTCTTTCGACTTTCGACTAATTCCCTTGTTAGGGCGGTGCGGCGATAACCCTGTTCCTGTGCGCTGCTGCCTGAGGCTCATACGCTGCGGTGGTTATACTTAATCATGCCTTTCCGCAAAAAAAGCGTGCAAAATTACTGCTTTTTTTCGATATATGCAAATAATTCTGCAAAAAATATTGTTTTTTTTGTCAAAATTACATCCTCTCGGGCATTTCGATGCCTAATAGCGTCATCGAACTGCTTAGAACTTTGGCTACATTCTTGGCTAACAATAACCGTAACGCACGTTTTGTTTCGTCCGGTTCGTTCAATATACTCAGATCATGATAGAACGAATTGAAGTCGCACGCAAGGGCGTACGCATAATTACAAATGATTGCGGGCGAGAACTCTTCTCCGGCGGCACGAACCGTACCCGGGTATTCGCCAAGACGCTGGATAAGCGCCAGTTCTTTGGGATCCAACACCTCTCTCCCGTCTCCCCCAAGGGGAGAAGCCCCCTCTCCTTGGGAGAGGGTTGGGGTGAGGTTTGCCTTTCGCAACACACTCTGAATACGGGCGTAGGTGTATTGGATGAACGGACCCGTATTGCCGTTGAAGTCAATGGACTCCGCCGGGTTGAAGAGCATGTTTTTGCGCGGATCCACCTTGAGGATGAAGTATTTGAGTGCGCCGAGACCCACCTTGCGGGCTATCTCATCCGCCTCCGCCTCCGTGATACCTTGCAGGGTATTGACCTTGTCCTTGCTGATTTCCTTGGCGTCCTCTATCATCTTGTCCATGAGGTCATCGGCATCGACCACCGTTCCTTCGCGGGATTTCATCTTTCCGTTCGGCAACTCGACCATTCCATAAGAGAAATGCACAAGTTCCTTACCGAAGGGAAATCCGAGACGATCCAGCAGGATAGACAACACCTTGAAATGGTACTCCTGCTCATTACCGACCACATAGACCATCTTGTCTATCGGATAGTCCTGGAAGCGTAGTTTGGCGGTACCTATATCCTGGGTCATATAGACCGATGTACCGTCCGAACGGAGCAGCAGTTTCTCGTCGAGACCATCCTTGGTCAGATCCGCCCACACGGAACCGTCCTCACGGCGGTAGAAAGCGCCGGAGGCAAGTCCCTTCTCCACCTCAGACTTACCTTCGAGGTATGTATTGGATTCGTAGTAAATCTTATCGAACGAAACGCCCATCCGTTTGTATGTCTCGTCAAAGACGGCATAGACCCAGCTATTCATCTTCGCCCACAGGGCGCGCACCTCAGGATCGTTGGCTTCCCATTTACGGAGCATCTCCTGCGCTTCGAGCATCAGAGGTGCCTCTTTCTTTGCCGTCTCCTCGTCCTTGCCCGCCGCCATCAGCTCGGCTATCTGCGCCTTGTACTCCTTGTCGAAACGCACATAATAATCACCGATGAGATGGTCGCCTTTTTTGCCGGAACTCTCGGGCGTCTCGCCGTTGCCGAATTTCAGCCACGCCAGCATGGATTTGCAGATGTGAATGCCGCGGTCATTGACGATATTCGTCTTCACCACTTTCCATCCGTTCGCCTCCTGAATCTGCGCTATCGAATAGCCCAGAAGATTATTACGCACATGCCCGAGGTGGAGGGGTTTGTTGGTGTTCGGGGAACTATACTCTACCATCATGAGAGGAGAAACCCCTCCCCGTCCCTCCCCACAGGGGGCGGGAGTATTATCAGGACGATTAAAACGCCCGTAGGCCTCGTCGGCGTCTATCGCTTTGAGTTGTTCTACCCAGAAACTGTCTGCTATACAAAGGTTCAGAAAACCCTGCACGGCGTTGTATTTGGCTATGATGCCCTTGGTACTTGGTACTTGGTCACCTGGTACTTGGTTACACATCCATTCTCCAATCTCTGCCGCCACCTGAACCGGCGCTTTGCGGGCGGCTTTGACAAAGGGGAACACCACTAATGTAATGTTTCCTTCAAACTCAGGACGGGTTTTTTGTAATTGGATTTGTGCGTCAGCCGCATCTACATCATACAAGGCCTTTACGGCGGCTTTCGCAAGAGTGGTTATCTGTTGTTCTAAACTATTCATGATAGGTCTTTCTACTTTGAGCCCGTAGGGCGGTCTAATCTCAATTCTCAATTCTCAATTCTCAATTCTCAATTTCCCCCGCGGTCTTTCTACTTTGAGCAGCGCAGCTGCGGTCTACATCTTCGGGTACTTACGGAACCAACTGCTGACTTTCAGCCGGATGACGCCGAGCAGCGCCTCGCTGAAAATACCGCCGCTCATCTTACTGGTTCCTAACACGCGGTTGACAAACACGATAGGCACCTCTATAATCTTCGCGCCGCATTTGCTGGCGGTGAACTTCATCTCTATCTGGAAAGCGTACCCCTTGAAACGGATCTTGTCTAACTCTATCGTCTCCAGCAAACGACGCTTGTAGCATACGAAACCGGCAGTGGTGTCATGTATATTGACGCCGAGCACGGTACGCACGTATTTGGAGGCGAAATAACTCATCAGCACGCGTCCCATAGGCCAGTTCACTACGTTCACACCGGTCACATAACGGCTGCCGATGGCCAGATCCGCACCCTGGTTGGCGCATGCGTCGTAGAGCTTGAGCAGGTCCTGAGGGTTATGGCTGAAATCCGCATCCATCTCGAAGATATACTCCGCCTGATGTTCTATTGCCCATTGGAAACCGCATATATAGGCTGTGCCCAGACCTAACTTGCCCGAACGCTCTACCAGATGCAGACGGTCCTTGTATCTGCCGCCCATCAGCTCTTTCACGATGCCTGCTGTGCCGTCAGGCGAACCGTCATCGATCACCAGCACGTTGAATTCCAAAGGCAGATCCATCACGGCTGTGATGATTGCTTCGATATTTTCCTTTTCGTTGTAAGTAGGAATAATTACCAGTCGTTCCATATATTTAATATTAGTCAAAAGTCGAAAGTCGAAAGATAAAAGTCGAAAGTCGAAAGACAAAAGACCCGCCACATGTGACTTCAAAGCATCAGCAGTCTATAACCTTGTCATTAAGTTCGTACACCGGACTCGGAGTCGTACGGTCCAACGCCTTGAGGAATATATCCTTTCCGGGGACAACCTCTATCTCCTCCAGATACGAGGCTACCGTGTCGTATGCCACCTCCGGATTATTGTTCTCCAGCGACAGGTGGCATAGCCATACATTACGCAGCCCGGGATGCCAGTTCCGCTCCAATAACTCACCGCACACATCATTGCTCTGATGCCCCTGCGGGCTCAAGATACGCTCTTTCAGATAGGTAGGATAAGGACCGTTGAGCAACATATGCTCGTCATGGTTCGCCTCTATCACCAGATGGTTCGCCGTACGGATATAAGCCTCCATCTCGTCGTTCACGCTCCCGCAGTCCGTCATCAGCACAAAACGCTGACCCTGATAGTCAATGCTGTACCCCAGACAGTCCGTGGAGTCGTGCTCGATGCCGAAAGTGTTGATTTTCATACCGAAAAGCTCCCACTCCTTCCCTTTCTCGAAATACCGGCGGCTTGTGCGCAGTTTCTCACGCACGCCGTAGTTGCGGTCTATTCCTTCATGGATCTCCGCCGTGGTGTATATCGGCAGTTTGACACGCTCACCCAGAGTACCTACTGCACGGATGTGGTCCGCATGGTCATGAGTGATTAAAACACCCATGATATTCTGGAAGTCCAGACTCATCTCGCGCAGACATTTCTGTATCTGGCGCGCAGAGATACCCGCGTCAATCAGGACACCCCGTTGACGCGTTCCCAGATAATAGCAGTTACCGCTGCTACCACTGGAAAAACTCCGAAAAATAAGTCCGTTTTCTTCCATTTTATCAATTCAGCCTGCAAAATTACAAAAATATTTTGATATATGCAAAAAAAAGTGTATCTTTGCACCGAAAAAACACAAATACCACCAAACAAGTCAACAATTCTCAATTCTCCATACGGCTTCAGCCGATCGTTCGAGGCCTTGCCGAGATAAGAATTTTCAATTCTCAATTAACAATCATATGATTCTTTTAGCAGACAGCGGCAGTACGAAAGTCCATTGGTGCTTGCTCACCGCAAGCGGACAGTGCTCGGATGTGTTCACCGATGGAATCAATCCGCTTTTTCAGACAACTATCGCGATGCAGAATAGCATCAGTAACCAACTCCTGCCACAGATAGCACCGCTTCTGTGGGCAGGCACCCTGACACACGTCTTCTTCTACGGAGCAGGATGCACGCCCGAGAAAAAAGTGTTCGTTCAAAAAGCACTGGAGATGGTCTTCAAGAAAGCCGAAGTGCATGTGGAGTCGGACATGCTCGGCGCTGCAAGAGGACTGTTGGGACACAACCCCGGCGTCGCTTGTATCCTCGGCACCGGTTCCGGAAGCTGTTTCTATGACGGACAGCAAATCGAATGGGCGGTCCCTTCGCTCGGATATATCCTCGGCGACGAAGGGTCTGCTGCCGTACTGGGAAAAAGACTGGTCGGAGACCTTCTCAAAAACCCGGAGGTGTCCCCGCTTAACGGGAAAAACGGCCTCCGCCGGAAGGGGTATGAAGATCTGAAAGAACTATTCTTCAAAGAGCAGGAGACGTCCATGGCGGATATCATCGAGAAAGTCTACCGGCAACCCTTCCCCAACCGTTTCTTGGCGAAACTCTCCAAGTTCTGCGCCGACCATATAGACGACCCTCGCATCCATGACCTCGTCTATGACCATTTCGTCCAGTTCATCCGCCGTAACCTGGTGCAATATTTCAAAAAAACAAATGACCATATGGTAAATGACCCAATGGTAAATGCCAATGGTGTCGGCTTCGTCGGCTCCGTGGCGTATTACTACCGTCCGATCCTGGAGGAAGCCATGAAAGCAGAAAAAATCCCGCTCGGTACAATCCTCAAAGACCCCATCGAAGGCCTCAAGGAATACCACAAAGATGCAATAATCCCCACTACGGAATAAAAAGCACATTTTCACTTTTCACCTTCCAAAAATTTGCATATATCAAAATTTTTTTGTACCTTTGCAGTC
>DEIW01000131.1 GCA_002352705.1 Bacteroidales bacterium UBA2764
CCCACTTTGCGGTATTTGGTGCGTTGCTGCTGACCGAACATCCATGTCACCGACAGCATCACACGCTGCTGACGGGCGGTGTTTTTGTACCAGTTGCTGTAGCCCGCCTGTTGGCTCATGTCATTGCTGTTATAGGCCATCGAACGGAGCAAATCCTGTACGTTCAGATTGAAAATCAGCCCCTTAGCCATCCACATCTTCCGCACACCGAAATTCAAGTAATACATGCTTCCTTGGCGGTCATAACCGGTGGTCATCGGCGACGACCAGTTGCCGTCTGCGGTCAAAATCCAGTCTTTTGGAAGATAGGCTGACAGCGTGCCTCCGACATACCCGTAATGGCTTCCCAACTGATAGACGGGGCTGCCGTCCGGCTGTTTCTCATACGAACGGTTGAGAAAATGATACCAACCGGCATTAACCGTCAAAGCCAGCCATGCACCAACTAATTTACGATTAGGACATTTACCATTTACCATTTGGTTTTCATCGCATTTCTCAAATTTCGGGACGAGGGGCAGTTCGGTCAGGGAGAGGTTGCCGCCGTGGGTGGTACACGTACCGAAATTCGTCCATTTCATCTCTCCGCGGCCGTCCGGCAGAATGGTTGTTTTCTGCGAGAACATGTCCTGTGTATGTGCAAAATTAAAGGTCAGATTGAGGTATTGCGTCCAGCTGAAATGCAGTTCCACATCGTTGTTGAACTCCGGCGAGAGTTCGGTGTTTCCCATCTGTGACGAATAGGCGTCCACATACGTGACGAAGGGATTGAGCATCCAGTAGTTCGGACGTTTGATACGCCGAGTGTAAGAGGCAGAGACGGCAATAGGCTGCTGCAGTTTGCCCAGCGGTGAGGTGGTGTAACCGAGATAAGCAGTCGGGAAGGGGTCGAAATACGACTTATTGGTGACAGAGTCGGCGGAAGCCCAGTCGCCGTGGCTATAGGTATATTCACCGCGCAGACCGAGTTTGACCGACCAGTGCTCGCCGAACTGTTTGCCGACAGAGATATACGCCGCCGCTACATGTTCGCGATAGATGAAATCCGAAACGGCCTGAGAACGCAAAATGTCGTTCAGCGTCGAGTCCGTCGTCATGTGGTTATCGGTCGAGGAAAGAGCGTATTTCACACCGCACTCGATCATGCCAGTTTGCCAGAACTTGGTCTGAAAATCCAACTTGGCGGAGTAGATATTCGCCGCCTGACGGGTGTTGATGTCCAACCCAAGCGAACGGTTGTCGTAGTCGGTGAACTGGTGGTTGAAAGAGCGGGTGGAGTAGCGGTTATAATCCACATTCACAGTCAGTTCGCGCTCTAAAGCCTCAGAGAAAGTGTGCGTGAAATTGAGGTTCGCTGTGTGCTGCGGAGCCTGCGTGCGGGTATTGGTTGCCGTGGTGCTGAAGGTGGTGTCCGTGCCTGTGACGGTATAGCCGATATTCCGGTCACCGATGATGTCCTGCTTCATACGCATGTACGGCACCTGAAGGATGAAACCGAAGGTGTTGGCGGAATCGATGTACCAATCATTCCCGACTTTCATCATATAGTATTGGAAATCAATGTTGTATCCTGACTTTGAGTAATTCTCTGTGGCAGGGTTGGAACCTCTCTCCGGCACTATCCTTCCGCTCTCAAAATCCACATCAGTCTGAGAATAGACTTGCGTCAGTTGACCGAACGTATAAGTCTTCGCGCCGCGGTAATTGAGGTTGAGCGACACCATATCCATATTCAGCCACCGTTTCACGTCGCCGAAATACATGCCGCCATACGCCGCAGACAACATACCGTTCAGACCGCGCATCATATTCCGCTTGAGCTTGATATTGATGATTCCGCCTTGTCCTGAGGCATCATATTTTGCCGATGGATTCGAGATAATCTCTATCTTCTCAATCGTGTTGCCGTCTGTGCCGTCCAGCATGGCTTTGAGCTGCTGTCCGGAGAGATAGGAGGGTTTGCCGTCCACGTAGATTTCTACGGATTTGCCGTTGACGGTGATGTTTCCGTCCTTGTCGATACGTACTCCGGGAGCCCTGCGGAGGATGTCATTGCCGTTGGAACCGGCTGAAAGCGGCGATGCGGAGACATTAACCACCAGCTTGTCCATCTGCCGTTCGATAAGCGGTTTTTTGGCTTTGACTTCGACTTCCGCCAAGTGTTCTGTTTCTTCGTGAAGGACGAAATCCGGTCCGCCGAAAGCCGTCATGTAACCGATGTACGAAGCCTGGACAATTAGTCCCTTGTTACTTGGTCCGTTAGTCACTTCCACTTGGTATTTTCCCTCCTCGTCGGTTATCGCACCGGTAAGGAGTACGGAGTCCTGCGTGAGCACAGAAATCGTGACAAACGGCATGGCTTCGCCACGCTGGTTGATGACGGAGCCGGAGAGTGTTTCTGCGGAGACCGTGCAAGTGAGCGCCAGCAAGAGCGCTGTGAAGAAGATATTTTTCATTCCTTTGAGTGCATCGTAACAAATGAAGAAAACATATGCTTGATCATTTTATGGCTGCAAAGGTACGGAAATTTTCTGATATACGCAAAAAAATATATAAAAAATGTACGCGCGCTTGCGTATATGAATTTTTTTTAGTACTTTTGTGCCCGATTTGTATGAAATTGTTAAACGGGAAATAATAATTGCTTAATAATAAATAAAGTATAGTTATGAAAAAGATTATCTATTTCTTCCTGGCTGCATCGATGATGATGTTGGTTGCCTGTGGCGGCGGTGCTGATGCCAACTATGACGAACAGAACATCCAAAAAACAGCAACCACTCTTCGATCTCTGCTCAAAAAAGGAGCCTCCCCCGATGAGGTGGACCAAGCCCTCAGAAAAGTCGGCTTTGTCAGAAAAGCGGATGATGAACCATCATTGAGTCCGGCGGCACGTGCCCCGAAAAAGTTTGACAATGTTGCTACCTACTTCTTAAATGCACCTGAAGATTTCCAAGGAATTTTAGACTATAATGGAGAGGATGATCCCAAAAGAATCGTGGGATACAATAGAATAGTGGCTTCCAATAGAATCTTTGCGGAGGTGTATCTTAATTTTGGTACCTTTGGTAAACTAAATACTTTCATTATTGACTTTGTCATGAACAAAGATTTGGCGCAAGACCACTCTTTCTTTATTAAGTTGGACAATGCGATTTATGACGAACTCGATCTTGAGCCGAACACTTTTGAAGGCACTCTCTACAATTCTTATAAGGACTGTGTAAATCAACAGAATAGCCAAACATTCTCGGACCGCGAGAAATATTTCGCAGCGATTACGAACCTGCAATCTGTTTACACGTATGCAACATATGATATCCTCTTAGGGAATTCTGAATATAGAACCACTATGGTATGGAGGAATCTTTCCGATGAGGTATATAGCGAAGAAAATGCGAGTAAACTCGGCTATAAACCTTATGTTTCCGGCAGCATAGGGATTTATATTCCCCGAGATTAATCTTCATTTTTTTATTTGGCGCGTCAGTACGCCTGGTACGGTGATATAAAAATAAACAACTCATTGAATAGTATTAGTCTTATGGACAAACAGACGCAGATGTATGTGGACGCTTTTATGGCGGACCTCATCGCAAAGAACCCCGGTGAACATGAGTTTCACCAAGCAGTCAAAGAAGTAGTAGAGTCGGTTGCGCCGATGATTATGGCGTATCCGTATCTCCGCGAGCAGAAAATAATGGAACGCATCGTAGAACCGGAACGCGTGATCATGTTCCGCGTGCCATGGATGGATGATCAGGGTGAGG
>DEIW01000095.1 GCA_002352705.1 Bacteroidales bacterium UBA2764
TTGATGGATTGATGGATTGATGAATGATGGATTGATGAATTGATGAATGATGAGGGATGGTATTGTACATTAAATTAAAAACACTAGATTAAATTAAAAACATTATAAGTTTATGATTCTTGACAAATTAGAGAATGCCGACAGGTACTTCGATTGTGTACCGGGCTTTGAACAATTCATGAAATTCTACAACGAGAACGACCTTGAGGAGATGCCAGCGTGCAAGATTTACCTCGACGGCAAGAACCTGTTCGTAAACATCAATGATTTCAAGGGCAAAGAGGAGTCCAAATGCCGCATGGAGGCTCACCGCGATTATCTGGACATCCAGATTCCTCTGGGCGATGACGAGGTGATGGGATGGAAGGCTCAGGTGGACTGCCAGGAGGTGACCCAGGAATACGACGAGGGCAAAGATGTAGAGTTTTACGGAGACAAAGCTACGGCGAAGTTTACCGTTCCGGCAGGTCATTTTGCTGTCTTCTTCCCTGAGGACGCCCACCAGCCGGGTATAGCTCCGGGCAAAGAGTACCGCAAGTTGATTGTCAAAGCACGGGTAGATTAACAGGGGAAGACAAAAGACCGCGGCAAAGCCGCTCAAAGTCGGAAGTAGAAAGACTTAGTAATACCAGACAAAACACTTATATTATGGCTATAAAGAAAACAGACAAAAGTCGAAAAGGACATACCCGTACTCCGAAAAATGTCACAAAACATCTGCTGATAGTAGATCACGACCCGTACTTGGAGCCTTACGAAAGTGCGCTGAAAGGTCGCGCGGACTATGCTGTGCGCAAAGAAGCAGAGTTAACAGGCAATCATTCTTTAGCGGACTGGGCGACAGGTTATCTCTATTTCGGGCTGCATCACAAGCGGCCTTATACGGACGAGAAAGGACAGGCGGTAGCGGGCGAATGGGTGCTACGTGAGTGGGCTCCTAACGCGACGGCTATCTATATCAAGGGTGATTTCAACAACTGGCAGAAAGATGAGGCATACCGTCTGCAGCCTGTAGGCAACGGTGTTTGGGAAGCCAGAATGCCGGAAGAAGCTATGCACCATGAGCAGTTGTACAAGCTGCTCGTTGAATGGCAGGGCGGCTACGGCGAGCGTATCCCGAGTTATGTGCGCCGCGTGGTACAGGACGAGAACACCAAGATTTTCTCCGCGCAGGTATGGGACGAAGAGCCTTATGTTTGGAAAAACAGGAAACCCCACCCGACCTCCCCACAAGGGAGGAGAAAGAGCAGCAACGAAGCTCTGTTTATCTACGAGTGCCATATCGGTATGTCGAGTGCGGAGGAGAAAGTGAACAGCTATGAAGAGTTCCGCCGCGATGTCCTGCCGCGAGTAGCCGAGTTAGGGTATAACTGTTTGCAGATTATGGCTGTTCAGGAACACCCGTATTACGGTTCGTTCGGGTACCACGTATCGAATTTCTATGCCGCCAGCAGCCGTTTCGGTACGCCGAACGAGTTAAAGGCGCTGATTGACGATGCGCACGGACGCGGGATGAAAGTGATCATGGACCTCGTACACAGCCACGCGGTGAAGAACGAGTTGGAAGGTTTAGGCAATTTCGACGGCACTCCGTACCAATATTTCCACGACGGCGCGCGCCGCGAACACCCGGCTTGGGACAGTCTCTGTTTCAACTACGGCAAGAACGAAGTGCTGCATTTCCTGCTGTCGAACTGCAAGTTCTGGCTGGACGAATATGATTTTGACGGCTTCCGTTTCGACGGTGTGACCTCGATGATTTACCTCAGCCACGGTCTGGGCGAGGACTTCAACGGTTACGGCAGCTATTTCAACGGCAACGAAGACGGCGACGCTATCATGTACCTGACCTTAGCCAACAAACTGATACATGAGGTAAAACCCGACGCCGTCACGATAGCGGAAGAGATGAGCGGCATGCCGGGTTTGGCAGCAAGGATAGAAGACGGCGGCATGGGCTTTGACTTCCGCCTGGCAATGGGCATTCCTGATTTCTGGATCAAGTATATCAAAGAGGTGAAGGACGAGGACTGGAAAGCCGGTCATATCCTGTATGAGATGACCAACCGCCGCGAGGACGAACATACCATCAGTTATGCCGAGAGCCACGATCAGGCGTTAGTGGGCGACAAGACTATCATCTTCCGCCTCGTGGACTCCGACATGTACTGGCATTTCGAGCACGGCCATTCGACCTATATGGTGGACCGCGGTATTGCGTTACACAAGATGATCCGTCTGATGACGGCATCCACCATCAATGGCGGATACCTGAATTTCATGGGGAATGAGTTCGGTCATCCCGAGTGGATTGATTTCCCGCGCGAAGGGAACGGGTGGAGTTACAAATACGCCCGTCGCCAATGGGGACTGGTGGACAATCCGAATTATTTCTTCGCAGACCTCAACCGTTTTGACAAGGAGATGATTCACCTGCTGCGCGAGAACCTGAAGGTACAGGACCCGACCGCCGAGGAGAAGAAATACGATGTGGACCGCCACCTGCCATGGGTGATGAAATGGTGGGACAACGAGGGTGACCAGGTGGTTGCCTACTCCCGCGGTGATTTGCTGTTCATCTTCAACTGGAACGGTCAGAAATCCTTCACGGACTACGGAATGTTAGTGCCCGAGGGCAAATACAAAGTAGTGCTGAACACCGATGCGAAAGAGTTTGCAGGTTTCGGCCTCAGCGACGACTCCGTAGAGCATTTCACGGAGCACGACGAGCTGTACGCGAAAGACGGCAAGGGATGGCTGAAGATGTACCTGCCGGCACGAAGCGCAGTTGTGCTGAGAAGAGAGTAAACAGACCGTAGCGGAGCCGCTCAAAACAGAAAGACCGTCCGCCGCAGCGGACTCAAATCAGAAAGACAAAAGATATGAAAAGACAATTATTTATATTGCTGGCAGCCGCGCTGGTTTTCGGCGGGTGCCAGAAAGGCAGCAAGAGCGCCGGAGAGACAAGTAACGAGACAACCGACAGCGTAACCGTAGTGGAGGAAGTGAAAATCCAGACGGGAAATACCGCCGGTGCTTATTTCACCGACATCACCGGTATGACCCTTGACGGTCAGGAGTTTTCACTAAGCGAAATGGTGGGTCAGAGTGACTACGTATTACTGGATTTCTGGGCGAGCTGGTGCGGTCCTTGCAGACGTTTCATACCTGTCCTACGGGATTTCTACAACCGTTTCGGAGGAGACCGGTTCGAGATTATCAGCTGCAGTGTTGACCAGGACGAAAATGCGTGGCGCGACGCCATGTTCGAAGAGCGTTTCCCGTGGCAGTCCATCCGCGAGGACAGCGCACACCCCTGTTCGGACAAATATAACGTCCAGTATATCCCGCATACCGTGCTCATTGACCGCGACGGAAAAATCGTAGGCGTGAACCTTGAGGAACCGGAGATAGAAGAGATCCTTATAGGGAAATAAGCAGAAAGACAAACCGTGCCTGTCCGTTAGGCAGTAGTTACCGGCAGGCAAGGGTGAGAATATTTTTATATTTAAACATTTATTATCTAAACATTATTAAAAAACAATGCGAGTAATTATTGAACCATCGTATGACCTGCTGAGCCAGTGGGCTGCGAACTATGTAGCAAAAAGAATTAATGAGTTTGATCCGAAAGAGAGTAAACCGTTTGTATTGGGGCTCCCTACCGGTAGTTCGCCATTAGGCATGTACAAAGCGCTCATCGAGTTAAACAAAGCAGGTAAAGTAAGCTTCCGTAATGTAGTGACGTTTAACATGGACGAGTATGTAGGTCTTCCGGAAGACCACCCGGAGAGCTATCACAGCTTCATGTGGAATAATTTCTTCAGCCATATTGACATCCGCAAGGAGAATGTTAATATTCTGAACGGCAATGCAGCAGATTTGGTAGCCGAGTGTGCACGTTACGAAGAGAAAATCAAAAATATCGGCGGTATTCATCTGTTCTTAGGCGGCATCGGTCCTGACGGTCATATCGCGTTCAACGAGCCGGGCTCGTCGCTCTCCAGCCGTACGCGTAAGAAAGAGCTCACTACCGACACGATTATTGCCAACAGCCGCTTCTTTGATAACGACGTGAACAAAGTGCCGAAGACGGCTTTGACGGTAGGCGTAGGCACTGTGATGGACGCCAAGGAGGTGCTGATTATGGTGAACGGCCATAACAAAGCGCGCGCGCTGCAACATGCTATCGAGGAGCCGATCAGCCATATGTGGACCGTGTCAGAACTCCAGCGTCACCAGCACGGTATTATCGTTTGTGACGAGGCTGCATGCGACGAACTCAAAGTAGCGACGTTCAACTATTTCAAAGACATCGAGCGTAACAACCTCGACCCGAATACACTATTGTAAAAGATCATCATTACGTCATTACGTAATTACGTAATTACGAAAAAACATGGAAATCTATAATTCACTGACTCGTCTCAAGGAAACATTCAAACCGTTGCACGAAGGGCACGTAGGCATGTACGTCTGCGGGCCTACCGTGTACGGGGACGCACACCTGGGACACGCCCGCCCCGCTATCACTTTTGACGTTTTATACCGCTATCTGCAGCATCTGGGATACAAGGTGCGGTACGTACGTAATATCACCGATGTAGGTCACTTGGAGCACGATGCCGATGAGGGCGAGGACAAGATAGCCAAGAAAGCACGTCTGGAGCAGCTGGAGCCGATGGAGGTGGTGCAATATTACACCAACCGCTACCACCGCGACATGGCTGCGCTCAACGTTCTGCCGCCGTCTATCGAACCCCATGCCTCCGGACATATCATCGAGCAGATAGCATTTATTCAAAAGATACTCGACCGCGGGTACGCGTATGTGGTGAACGGGTCGGTATATATGGACGTAGAGAAATACGC
>DEIW01000148.1 GCA_002352705.1 Bacteroidales bacterium UBA2764
ATCGTCTAGTGGCCTAGGACAACGGCCTCTCACGCCGTAAACCCCGGTTCGAGTCCGGGTAGCACTACTAAAGAGCACGATGTGCTCTTTTTTTTGTAAGATTTTATAGAAAAAATGCACTACAGATAAAAAAACGATAAAAAAACGAAATAAATTTGCATATATAAAAAATTTTCACTAATTTTGCGCCTTGAATTGAATTGACATTTCGATTGCCATGAGTACGCGTACGCATATTGCTTCTTTATTTTTAGGAATATTGCTCCTTGTTTCCCCATTTGCCGAAGCAGCGGGTGGGAGAAGTCGTATTGTTTGGACTAAAAAGCCTAGTTCTAAGACCGGTCTATACACTACTAAGAATTATTTTGTCTCACATGGCGTCGGAGGCAATATCAACGCTCTGTACTATTTCGGCGATGTTGATAATGAGGGTCTTGCCTTTAATGGAGGTTTTAATACTCACAATCTAAGTCTCGGAGGAGGTTTTAGTTTCTTCTACAACCTCCCTGCAGGAAACCATTGTAACATTCGTTTTACTTTGATGGGAGGAACACTGCATGGTAATAACGAATTAAAATTCAGTAGTTTGGATTTACCGCGTGATGACTACCGCAAATTTCAAGCTGGACTTGTTCAGCCTGCTGTAGGCGTACAATATTACCCGTTCTCTAACGCCGGATTTTATCTCTACGGAGGAATTGCTGTAGCGGGAAGTATTATCACTAATTATGAGTTTTACTATTATCCTAAAAAAGGAGCGGAACGTAAACTTCTACAAGGCAAGACATTTGGTATCTTACCTATGGTGCAATTGGCGATTGGCTATACATGGCGCTTAACTGACTCTTGGTCTATGGGGGCAGAAATCATGATTCAAGAAGGCCTTATTGACACGCATTATATGAATCTGGATGCTTTCCCGCTTGCTCCTTCCCAAAACAGTGATGGCGTAGCATTAGGAAATAGTTTTGGTAAGTGGACTGACCGTTACGGTAAAGAGCACATCCACTGGAATGACGGTTGGTTTCAAGTTGGTTTAACCGTTACTTATCATTGGCGTAATTGTGAACATTGCCGCATTCTTAATAACTATTCCAGAATAAAGGCAAGAAGACGTTAAGCCAAATTAATTATATTTAGGGCCTCGTTTCTTAGGTTGCACAGTGCCTGTTTCTGCACATTCTATTAGATTTTCCAGAATGGTTTCGAACCGCCATTCAATTGCGTTATGCCATGTCTTATCAGAGATAAATGCCGAGAGAACTCGTCCAAATACAAGGCGAAATTCATAATGTACTTTTGTTTGGTTTGGAGAAATAGGCTCCAACCGAACTATGAAATCCCCACCCTCAAGTATTGAGCCACTATACGTAGCCGTCATATGTGCTGTTAGAGGATAATGAGAATGAGCGGGGCGAGATAGGATGTATTTGGAACCAAGATGTTGATCTTTCCACCACCGCACACCAAGCACAAATATATCAATTGCTACATCCCCTGTTTTTAATTTAGGATCATATACGCGGTCCTTATAACGCAGTTGAATAACATCCCTGCTTTCTTTCGTTTTAACGGCAGCTGTATCTTCTTCTCCCAAGCCTAAATATGCCCATCCAAACAAAGAATCCGGACATGCTTGAAATTGATAACAAAAACGATCTGCTACCTTTAACATCTCCTTCAAAGGGGCATTACATACCGTATCAATTACCACCTCGCGCCTTTGAGGGCGGGCACTAGACAGTATGGTGAATGCAAGAAATGCAGAAAGGATAAATATTCTTTTCATAGTTTATAGTCTAAACAAAATCGTACTTCTGTATTCGGACGTACAATGCCGTCTGCTACAGCTACGTGTGCTGGATGGACCGCATAGTTTTGAAGTGCCAATTCTGACTCTAAAGTAGAATCTAACATAATATCAGCGTTACTGCTTGGCAACTGGCCTGTTGCCTGCACATGGATATCTATCAACCCTGGTATCTGACCTTTTAAACTCTCCAAACCATGCTTGATAGCCAACGCGGCTTCATGCTTCTGCGTCTCGTTAAGATCAGAGCGCAGTTTCCATAAAATAATGTGTTTTATCATTTTGTCAATATTTTTTTGCTGTGTATATGGTAGCTATACCGAAGGAGAGAGGGACAAAGTTCCCTTCTCTAAATCCTGCTTGATGCAGATGTGTTACAAATTCTTCTCCCCAAAAGAATGATTTAACGCTTTTGTTCAGATATGTATATGCAGTTTTGTCACGGCTGATAATACGCCCGACAAACGGCAGTATATGTGAGAAGTAGAAATCATATATTCCACGGACTAAAATATTAGACGGATAACTGAATTCCAGAATTGATACTTGCCCGCCCGGTCTAAGCACTCGATACATCTCGCGTAACCCTTCATCTATATTCTGGAAATTACGGCATCCGAAGGCGCATGTAACAGCATCAAATGTGTCTTCACCGAAAGGCATAGATTGTGCGTTCCCATGAATAAAAGTAACAGGAATATGCTGTTTGTCACATTTTTGTTTTCCTATTGTCATCATCTGTTCGGACAAATCAATCCCTACTATCTGTTCCGCTTTTCCTCTGCGATACATCTCAATTGTTAAGTCTGCAGTACCGATTGCTACATCCAGCACTTTGCGCACAGAGGGCATACAACGAACTATTTTTTTTCTCCATATCCTATCAATATTCAGTGATAGACCATGATTGAGTCCGTCATACGTTTTGGCTATGCGGTCAAAGAGTTGTCCTATATGTTGTTTTTCATCCATTATCCGTTTGAGTGAGTATTGTTTCTACCTGTTTACGGAATTCATTTATCGGTCCTAAATCGATTATGGAACGGAGATTTTTCACTCGTTGCCGTACTGAAGAAACTCCGTGCTTGGCAAGTTTTTCCTCTGTTGGAGTTATCGCCTGCTGCAAATCATTCAGATTCACATCGTATAACACACTTGCATGAACTACTGTTCCTGTTGATGTTGCGTAACATGCCGTTCCCGATACTTTGCGTTCGTTAACCAATATATCGTTATGAGCGGTTGTAACTGCATCATACCCTAACTTCCTCAACACTCCGGATAGGGACGTCAAAAATTCATCAAATACTTCCTGCGAATGGACATTAGGCGTTACGAATGACACCATTAGGTTTCCTTCATCTGCATATACGCATCCTCCCCCACTCTTGCGTTGTACGACTGCTATTTTATGTGCGCAACAATAAGCCTCATTTACCTCCACAGCTGCACTTTGATGCCGTCCATATATCACAGTCGGCTGTACTATCCATGTAAAAAACGTAGGCTCATCTATCGTCTTAACCATTTCTGCTTCAAGAGCAAGATACTCGGTTAGCGATAATCCATCTATGACTTGGATGACTTTCAATCTTTATGTTTTACATTACTGGTTCCGGTAATTCTTTTCCTCTGCAGAAACGGCGCTTTATATCTCGGTCATCACCTAAATAAATGTATCGTTCAATCCGCTGTTCAAGTGTATAATTGTCGTAGTTGAGATAACTGTCATCTATCAAAAGAGCATCAAACTCATACCCGGGCTCAAACGAACCCACCTTGCCAAAGAAAGAACCTCCTCCTTTGGTTGCCAAATAGAAAACTTCGCTTAAACTTAAGAAAGACATCTCACCGCGCGTTTGAGCGTAGTTCAGTTTACTTACCTGAATAGCATATTGCATTACACGCAACATGGACATATTATGCCCTGCCGAGACATCCGTTCCAAGAGCTACAGGTATGCCTTGATCGAGGAATTTTCGGATAGGAGCCATACCGGATGACAGATTACTATTCGACATCGGACAATGTACTACATAAACTCCGTTCTTTTTCATCAATTCCATCTCCTCGCCATCAGTATAGCAACAATGTGCCATTAATGTAGGAGTTTGACCAAACAGACCATAACGATTATACGCATCGCCATAACATGTTGATTCGGGTTCTAACTCTTTTACCCAATCTATTTCCGAACGGTTCTCCGACAAATGCGACTGCACTGGGATGCCGGTCTCAGATGCATAGTCGCCTAATGCGCGGAGCATATTATCCGAACATGACGGCACAAAACGCGGAGTGATGATAGGACGTACTAAGCCCTCGTTACCGTGCTCATCAAGATGAGCTTTCAGCATCCTCATACCGCTTATCAACTCTTCTGTGGTATTTTGGAGTGTATCAGGACTATTACGATTCATTCCTACCAAACCGACATACGCTCCCATTCCTGCTTGTATGAACAAATCTGCAAGTATGCGGGTTGACTCCGGATGAATGGTTCCGAAAACAGAACTGCGCATCGTTCCCTGCATCCATAACTCATGTACGAATCGGCGATACATCCGGCGTGCATACTCGGGATCCGCATATTTGCTCTCTTCCGGAAATGTGTAGGTATTAAGCCATGGCAATAATTCCAAATCCAGTGCCAGCCCCATATTTCGGTATTGAGGGGCATGAACATGCAAATCATTAAAAGCCGGAATAAGAATCTTATCTCCGAAATCCATCACTTGCCGACGCCAGTCCATATTTTCCGGCAACTCCTTATATATCCCTTCTACCAAACCGTTCGACTTTACTACGATATATCCGTGGGGAATAATCTCCAATCGACTGGGAACCGGACTATAGATGATATTGGCTCTATAAATTTTCATATTTTCTCTTTCGGATTTTTAAAGAAAAATAAACAAATTAAGTAGTTTATACAACCTGCTATAAAAATAACAAGCATGCTGATGATATCATCGCGCCAATTTGCCAAATGGGCTATCATAAACGGTAATAATGCAAACTGGATAACAAAGTTCACTGCACGGGCGAATAAGAATCCTCCTGCATTTTTCCAGTTTGGGCTTGTTCCAAAAGTGTACCAGTTAGAAAAGAAATAGTTGGGAATCATTTCGCATACAAAACCTATTCCGAAAGCGAGATAATATAATACATCTCCCTTCTCCGGTTCATCAAGAAGCAACATTGCCAGCATGAAAAACCATGTCTGCACAAACGTACCCGTAAAGCCGATGATCATAAAACGAACGGCACTACGGATTCTCTCCGGCAGATAACTGGTAAGTAGTTTCATTGTTATTTCAAGTTATGCAACAACTCTTCCATTGCGGCATTAAGACCGTTTACATCACGCCCTCCGGCTGTAGCGAACCAGGCTTGACCGCCTCCGCCACCTTGAATATGCTTGGCGGCTGCCTTTATCATAACGCCTGCATTCAGACCTGCATCTACCAATGGCTGGCTAAGGAATACTGCAATTGTTGGTTTTCCTTCATACTGGGTTGCACCTACCATCGCAAATTTCACATCCGTGAACTTTCCACGTAATAAAGGCATCACACCACGAATCATATCGGGCGACATTTCGCCTTGAAGACGGACTAATTTGATATCTCCGTAATCTTCTGCTCTATTAGACAATTCGTCGCGGAAACGGGTAATTTTCTCTGCCATGAACTCTTCTATCTGTTTCTTGAGGCCGGCGTTCTCCTCTATGGAACGATGGATAGCACCCGCTAAATCCGGTGCGTTGTTAAGTAACCCGCGCAAAGTGGATATAGTATCCTGCTGCGCGTAGAAGAACTCGTCTGCTTTGGCTGCTGTCACTGCTTCTATACGGCGTACTCCGGCTGCCACACTGGTCTCCATGAGAATGCGGATAGAGCCTATCTTTCCCGTGGAAGACACATGACATCCGCCGCATAATTCTATAGACGGACCATATTTGATAACACGTACATCATCTCCATATTTCTCGCCGAAAAGTGCCATTGCGCCCATGGCTTTTGCCTCAGCGATTGGAGTATGACGACTCTCCTCTAACGGCAAATCCTGACGAATGATTTTATTGGCCAACTTCTCCACTTCTCGCAACTCCTCCGGCGTGACTTTCTGGAAATGAGAGAAATCGAAACGCAACGTATCTGCTGTCACAAGCGATCCTTTCTGCTCTACGTGATTGCCAAGCACCTGACGTAATGCATAATGGAGAATATGAGTGGCTGTGTGGTTGCACATAATAGCGGAACGGCGGTCTGCATCTACCGAAGCCGTCATTTCGCCTTCTACGGCAGAGGGTAACTCTGTTAGGATATGCACAGGAAGATTATTTTCGCGTTTGGTATCAATAACCCGGACATTACCCAACATTCCCGTATCGCCTATCTCGCCTCCCATCTCTGCATAGAACGGAGTACGGGAAAGCACTACCTGATAGAGTGTTTTGCCTTTCTGACTTACCTGACGATAACGCAGGATTTGCGTACTGCAGCTCAACTCGTCATATCCTACAAACTCCGTCTCTCCTTCGTGAAGCACTGTCCAGTCTCCCAAATCCTGTTTGTTCGCAGACCTACCCATCTCTTTTTGATGAGCCAGAGCCTTGTTATATTCCTCTTCGTTGGTGGTAAATCCATTTTCACGAAGTATAAGTTCTGTCAAATCCAATGGGAAGCCGTACGTATCCTTCAGGGTAAACACATCTACTCCGGATATCTCGGTTTTACCGGATTTCCTGGCTTCTTCCATTAGTTTGTCCAGCAATGAGATTCCCTTGTCTAACGTACGGAGAAAAGATTCTTCTTCGCTCTTTATAACCGGCACAATCTGGGATTGTTGCTGGATAAGTTCAGGATAAGCCTCACCCATATCTGCGATGAGTTGAGGTATCAATTGGTACAGGAACGCTTCTCGCATACCCAGGAATGTATACCCGTAACGAACTGCACGACGAAGTATTCGGCGGATGACGTAACCGGCTTTCTCATTAGACGGTAACTGTCCGTCTGTGATGGCAAAAGCAATGGTGCGGATATGATCGGCTATCACACGCATGGCGATATCAATCCTCTCGTCTTTTCCGTAACTGCAATGACAGATTTCTCCTATTTTCTTTAGCATTGGCTGGAACACGTCGGTGTCATAATTGGAGGTCTTCCCTTGAATAGTACGAACTAGACGCTCAAAACCCATACCTGTATCTATCACTTTCTTCGCCAATGGTGCCAAGGAGCCGTCTGCCTTGCGGTTAAATTGCATGAAGACGATATTCCAAATCTCGATTACTTGCGGGTGGTCTTTGTTTACCAACTCGCGACCGGGAACTTTTGCCCGCTCCTCTGCACTACGGCTGTCTACATGAATCTCCGAACACGGACCACAGGGACCTGTCTCGCCCATCTCCCAGAAATTATCATGTTTGTTACCGTTCAGTATATGATCGGCTGGCAAATGCTTTGCCCAGATAGATGCAGCCTCGTCATCGCGGGCCAGCCCCTCTTCTGCGGAACCTTCGAATACGGTAGCGTACAGATTTGAGGGGTCTATCTTCAAGACATCTACTATATATTCCCATGCAAAATCTATCGCTTCCTGTTTGAAATAGTCTCCGAAAGACCAGTTTCCCAACATCTCAAACATCGTGTGGTGGTAGGTATCATGCCCCACTTCCTCCAAGTCATTATGCTTTCCGCTCACGCGCAGACACTTCTGGCTGTCTGCCACACGGGGATATTTAATCGGGTCATTACCCAAAATGATACCTTTCCAAGGGTTCATACCGGCATTGGTAAACATCAACGTCGGGTCATCTTTGATGACCATTGGAGCGGATGGTACTACCTGGTGACCTTTGGAAGCCATAAAATCCAAAAAGGACTGACGGATTTCTTTACTTGTTTTCATCATATTTTGTTGTCTTAAAATCTATAAATTCACGACGGGGTTTGCCATCGCCGTCTGAGCGCTCGGTAAACGGAAGCGGATTTGCACGCAACTCATCGTATTCAGCGCGTTGGCGTAATATATCGAGCGCCATATATATTGCATTACGCATGCTCGATGGATCGGCCTCGTTCTTTCCGGCTATATCATAACCCGTACCGTGATCGGGCGACGTGCGGACTATTGACAGACCGGCGGTGAAATTTACACCGGACATATCCAATGTCTTGAAAGGTATCAATCCTTGGTCATGATACATTGCCAACACCGCATCGAAACGGGTGAAATGACCGCTCCCGAAAAAGCCGTCCGGTGCATACGGACCAAAACACCATATGCCTTGCTCATTGGCTTTTTGGATTGCGGGAACAATAATCTCTTGTTCTTCTTTTCCCAACAACCCGGAATCACCCGCATGCGGATTCAGCGACAAAACGGCTATGCGGGGTTTCTCTAATCCGAAATCACGTTTTAGGGAAGTATTCAATATGGTCAGTTTGGAGAGGATACGCTCTTCGGTGATCTGCGCGGGGATGTCGGCTATCGACACATGATTGCATACCAGCGCCACACGCAGGCTCTCCGTACAAAGCATCATCAGACTACCCTTTGTACTTGGTACTTGGTCACTTGGTACTTCAAAACGTTTCTCCAGATACTCGGTATGTCCGCCGTTCAAGGCCTCTTTATGCAAAGGAGCGGTCACTAATGCCTGAACTTTGCCGGCTTGCAAATCTGCACAGGCACGCTCCAGAGATGCCTTTGCGGCTTTGTTTGATTCCTCCGTATTTGTGCCTAACTGAACAGGAGTGCTGTCCGGATAACACGTGATTAAGTTCAGTCTGCCGTCCTTTGCCTGATCCGGACTTTCTATCATGTTCCAATTGATATTGCGGTACTCCTCATCAAGGGTATGAATATGCTGTTTGGCTACGGTCGCATTGCCGTATATCACGGGACGCATAATTTCAAACATATGCCCTTCCAAAAGGGCTTTGATGATTACCTCATATCCTACTCCGTTGGTATCGCCGGATGTTATTGCTATTATGGGCTTCACTATATAGTTTTTGTATAAGGATTAATATTTCTCGATATGGATTTTGTCATATTTGAGTCTGGCAGGATCGTAATTCTGGCGTTCCTCATCCGGATAACCGAGCGCTATGGCGCATAGCACCACCTTGTCCTCGGGAATCTGGAACAACTGACGCGTCAACTCCGGAGCTCCTTCACGTTCATATACATGACACCAGCAAGCTCCTACACCCTGCTCTGCCGCGGCAAGCAATATATGCTCGGCGGCTATAGCACCGTCCGCCATCCATGTATTATCACATAATGTAGGGTCTAAGGCGATGATAATGGCTGCGGTTGCACTGGCGAACATCTGACTGCCGTAAGTGCGGCAGCCCGCCAACGGACGTAATTTAGCTTCATCATGAGTTACGATAAATTCCCACGGACAAGTTCTTTTGGCACTCGGGCTCATCAATGCACAACGCAGCATATAATCAATCTTTTCCTGCTCTACCGGCTGCGAGGTGTATTTGCGTATTGAACGCCGCTTTTGGCATAATTGTTCAAAAGATTCCATAATATTCCGAATTAGCGTGCAAAGTTACTACAAAAATTGCACATATGCAAATTTTATCTATATTTTTACGTTCTTTTCATGTTTTTTTGCTGCCTGGCCCATTGGAATAGTCGCACCGGCAAATGACAGTAGCCGTCTGGATGTTTTGTCAAATAATCCTGATGGTATTCATCGGCAGGATAATAATTGGACAAGGGCAGCAATTCCACACGCAGTGGCTCCGTATATTTCCTTTGTTCTTCGGCAAACACAGCCTCTATTGCAGGTCTTTGCGCTTCCGTAGTATAATAAACACCTGTTCTGTAACGCGTTCCTGTATCTTCTCCCTGACGGTTCAGGGATAGAGGGTCGATGGCGGCAAAGAACATTCTCACCAGAAAAGAAAGGTCGGTCTCTGATTCATCAAATTGCACTCGGACGGTCTCGGCATAGCCCGTCGTATCGGTATATACCTGTTCATAACTGGGGTTCGTCAAATCGGGCTTTCCGTTTGCAAAACCGGTCTGAGTACTCCTTACGCCGTGTATTTGCCGGAAGAAATGCTCGATTCCCCAGAAACAGCCTCCGGCAAAATAGATTTCTTGCATAGACTTGATAAAATAGCTTGGTTTAATGATGTTTGGCGCTTTTGTGAGGAAGCAGATACACTTGTACGGAATGGGTCTGAAGACGGACGGCAAGCCATTTCTCAATGCGGTTAAGGTCGTCCTCTTTTATCGAAGACTCCTTCCCGGAAGCCGGCTTGCTTGTCATTACCAGCAATACGGTGGAATCCGCACGGCCTAAAGTGACATCTTCTATCCCTGGCCATTGTGCATGTAATTCCTGAGCAATCTGTTCCGTCGGCAGAGTTTGCGATTCATAGGCCTCCAATCGGGCAGCTAAGGTTCGGATAGAGTCTTCTCGCTGACGAAGCTGTGCTTCCGTGGAAGCTATCCAGTCACGCATGATTTCTGTCTCGTTGAGCCGGCGCACTTCTATCGTGGCATCCTCTTGGAACAACAACTGGGAATGGGAGATACCTTGTTTCTCCGCTTCAGCGTAAAAACGGGCGCGGGCTTCATTGGACAACGTCTCTCCCGCCAACCGGAGCGTCAACGTATAAGGTTTCGTACTCATATCCGTGGAATAGTCATAGATGTACGTTCCGCCTATCGCTTTGTTCTCCTTCACGAAATGACGCGCAGTATTGGCAAAACGGTTCTCTAATACGATGGTATAGGCGCTGAAGAAACTGGGTACCAGCACCACAAGGATAAGCAAACCGTAGGAAATGAGTGTCCTGTATGATTTTTGCTGTACTTTCGCCGGGAAATTCAGGAACTTCACCGCCAGATAAGTCGCAAGCGCAATAAACATGCAATTGATAAAAAACAGATACAGAGCTCCTCCGGCATAATCCCAATTCCATTTGGCGATTCCGTAGCCTACTGTACAAAGAGGAGGCATAAGAGCGGTAGCTATTGCCACGCCGGACATCACGGTGCCTTTCTCCTTGCGGGATAATTCCAGAATACCCGCTATGCCACCGAAAAATGCTATCAGGACATCATAAATGGAAGGGTTCGTACGAGCCAATAACTCCGTCGGATTGTCGGTCTCCAACGGCGTTACCAAGAAATAGAGAGTCGATGCCAACAGACTGATTACGAACATAATACCGAGATTCTTCAAAGACTTTAGCAGAAGGTCGGTATCATTGGTTCCGAGCCCCATTCCGAAACCGATAATCGGGCTCATCAGTGGAGAAATCAGCATTGCGCCGATGATGACCGGAATCGAGTTGACATTCAAACCCACGGAAGCAATGATAATCGCTACGAAAAGAATGTAAATATTCGGTCCGCGGAAAGGAATATTATTGCGGATATTGGCATCCGCTGCATGCACATCAATATAATCCGTCAGACTCAGCTGCTGACGGAGAAAACGGGAAACGCTGCTCTTGAATTCGGAATATTTCATGTTACTCGGTTTTTATTTTTGAGGGTTATGTTTTACCGCATAGGTTTTGCATAGACCATATAGAGGTTTCACAGAGGTTTTACAGAGGTTTTGTCGATGTATTTAGCTGTACACTAATAAACATTTTGCCTATTCGCTCTTTTTAACGTGCAAAGGTACTGCTTTTTTTTGAAATATGCAAGGATTTCTTGTATTTTTTTAGTCAAAAACTTGCATATATGCAATTTTTGTTGTACCTTTGCACCCGGTTTTTAATTTGGCAAATTATAGGCTTATGATTACGATAGAACAATTGAAGGATGTGCAACAACGGGCGGACAAACTCAAAGCGTACCTGCAAATTGATGAGAAACGCATCCAGTTAGAGGAAGAAGAATTACACACTCAGGCTCCGGGATTTTGGGACGACGCCAAGGCTGCGGAAGCCCAGATGCGGAAGGTGAAGGGTATCAAGAGGTGGATTGAAGGATACGAAGGCGTACGGGCTGCTGTCGAGGAACTCACACTCGCTTTCGACTATTACAAAGAAGAGTTAGTGACCGAAGAGGAAGTGGACAATGCTTACTCTCACGCTCTCCATGAAGTGGAAGACCTCGAGATGAAAAACATGCTCTCCCATGAGGAAGACCAGATGCCCGCGGTGCTGAAAATTGTTGCTGGTGCCGGAGGTACTGAGGCACAGGACTGGGCGGAACAACTCATGAGGATGTACCAGCGCTACTGCGAGAAACATAACTACTCCGTCACTATAGCTAACCTCCAGGAAGGAGATGAAGCAGGAATAAAAACCGTCACCTTTAATATAGAGGGGGACATGGCGTATGGTTATCTCAAATCCGAAAACGGCGTACACCGCCTCGTCCGGGTCAGCCCATACAATGCGCAGGGAAAACGAATGACCTCTTTCGCATCGGTATTTGTGGTGCCTCTCATTGATGACACCATCGAAGTGGAAGTCAATCCCGCGGGTATCAGTTGGGATACGTTCCGTTCTTCCGGTGCCGGAGGACAGAACGTCAACAAGGTGGAATCCGGAGTGCGGCTTCATTATAAGTTCACCAACCCCCTCACCGGACAACCAGACGAGATTGTCATTGAGAACACCGAGACGCGAGACCAGCCTAAGAACCGCGAGAATGCTTTGCGACACTTACGCTCACAACTCTATGAACTGGAACTGGAGAAACGACGCCAGGCGCAGGCTAAAGTGGAGGCGGGGAAGAAAAAAATCGAATGGGGCTCGCAAATACGCTCGTATGTCTTTGACGACCGCCGTGTGAAAGACCACCGCACAAATTACCAGACCTCTAACGTCAACGCCGTGATGGACGGAGACATCGATGACTTCATCAAAGCTTACTTGATGGAGTTCCCCGATTAATAGTGATTACAATTACTACTGATATGAAAAAATTCTTTTTTATTGCCGCTTTGACGGCTGTTAGTAGCGCTTTATTCGCGCAAAAAGATACCGTGCTGGTGGAGAGCCCGACGGTTGTACTTTCTAAAGATACCACATTGACCGCTATCGCGCCGGACTCCGCTACTCTGGCGCAGCAACGCAAGGATTTGGAGGCGGCTAAGGACACTTCTGACGGATTCCGTTTTAAAACCGTCGACAGCGTTGCTATCACCTCAGTCAAAGACCAGAACAGAAGCGGTACCTGCTGGGCGTACTCCACATTGGGATTTCTGGAGTCCGAAGTACTCCGCATCAAGAAGAAGGAAGTGGACCTCGCGGAGATGTTCGTTGTCAGCAAGACAATGATGGACCGCGCTACTTACTGTGTTCGGATGTACAACGAGCCGCACTTTGCTGCGGGAGGTAGTGCCTATGATGTGATATATTGCATGAAGCATTACGGACTTGTCCCCCAACAGGCGATGCCGGGAATACGTTATGGTTCTTCGCCCGCGGATACGTTACCTGTTCATGGAGAACTGGACAAAGTGGCGGGAGGATACGTCAAAGCCCTCACTGGACTGAAGAAACTCACGCCGGTGTGGAAAGAGGGACTGCAAGCTATCTACGACACCTATCTGGGCAAATGTCCGGAGGAATTCAAATATGAGGGTAAGAAATATACCCCGCAATCGTTCGTGGAATCGTTGGGGCTGGATGCGGATGACTATGTCTCCCTCACAAGCTACACCCATCATCCTTTCTACCAGACGTTTGCACTCGAAGTGCCGGACAACTGGAGAATGGACCAGATGTACAACCTGCCTATCGACGAACTCATGCGCGTCATTGATAACGCTATTGCTAACGGATACACGCTCGCTTGGGGAGCCGATGTCAGCGAGATTGGATTCACACGCAAAGGTATCGGAGTAGTGCCTAATGACGAGAAAGGCGCTGACATAACCGGTAGCGACATGGCGAAATGGGTCGGAATGACAAAAGACAAGCAAAAAGAAGAACTCACCAAGAAACCCTTGCCGGAGAAAGAAATCACCCAGGAAATGCGCCAGCAGGCGTACGATAACTGGGAGACTACCGATGATCATGGTATGCAGATATTCGGTACGGCTAAGGACCAGAACGGAAAACGATACTACATGGTCAAGAACTCTTGGGGAACCATGCGCTCGGATTACAAAGGTATTTGGTACATCAGCGAGGCGTTCATGAAATACAAGACAAACGATGTCTTGGTGCATAAGAACGCCATCCCCGAAGATATCCGTACTAAACTCGGACTCTGATAATGGCTGCGGAAGGCATCTATAAAGACCGCGGAAGCAAGTTCCTCGCCTTTGCCGAACCTATCAAAGACGAAGAGGAGGCGAAACAGCGGATTGCATGGTATAAGAAGAAATACCATGACGCCCGCCATGTCTGCTACGCGTATCGCTTGGGCGCTAATCTCTGGCGGACGAAAGATGACGGAGAGCCGCATGGTACGGCGGGAGCGCCTATCCTGCGCTCTATAGATGCACGGGGTCTGGATAATATTCTGGTGGTCGTCGTCCGCTATTTCGGCGGTACTCTCCTCGGTACAGGAGGACTCATGGTCGCCTATCGCGAGGCTTCAAAAGCGGCGCTGGACAAATGGTAATGAACCTCATGGAAAAGGATTTCAAAGATATTAGAGCGTATCGGGTCGGCTGGATATTATGGTTGACGGATTTTCTCATTGTATTCCCTATCTTGCAAATTTGGGCGTGGAAACGGACAAAAAGTCTGAAACTCGACTACTTGGGCGACAGAAAGCAGATTGAGAGGGACATCAAGCACGGAGCATTTTTTATGACCAATCATAGGGACATCATTATGGATGCCGCGTGGTTGTCTTATCTGCTCCGTATTCATTATTTTATACGCCCGTACATGGGCGTGGGGAATAACCTCTTCGCTAAACCTTGGATTGAGTTTGTAATGCGCTTCCTGCGCTGTTTCGCCGTGAAACGCGGAGCGGGGGCGCATGCTCAGTTGGATAACGCTAAGCAACTGTCCGCATATATACGGTCACTGAGAAACAAAGGCAAATCGATTTGGCTGGCGCAAAGAGAAGGACGCGCCAAGGACAGCAATGACCTCACACAGCCTTCCGTACTTCATATGCTGACGATGGGCGAAGGAGACCTCTACGAAAACGTAAAGGCGCTGAACATATGCCCGGTCAGTATCACCTATGAATATGACCCCTGTGACTTCCTCAAAGCGCGGGAGATGCAGCTCAAACGGGACGACCCTCACTGGAGAAAGTCCAAACGGGATGACGTCGAATCGATGCAAACGGGTATAAAAGGATACAAGGGACGCGTGGTGTACCGCCTCACACCCAGTATCAACCCCGAGATTGACGCGATGATACAGGCACATCCGGAATACAGAGAACTGCCTGTCAATGAGCAACTGCAACATATTTGCAATATTATCGACCGCCATATTCACCTCGGATATGAGATTTTTGAACGTGGCACGGAATTTGATAAATACATCGGGAGCCGGCTCGATAAAATTGATATTCCCGGCAAAGACGAGTCTTTCTTGAGAGAAAGATTATATGAAATGTACAATAACCCTGTTAAAAACTATCAAAAAGCACATGAGTAAAAGAGCTATTTTCCCTGGATCGTTTGATCCCTTTACAGTAGGTCATCACGATATCGTAATACGTGGATTGGATTTGTTTGACGAGATTATCATTGGTATCGGGCGTAATAGTACCAAGAAAGAGACCTTCCCTATCCGTGAACGTGAGGAAGCTATCCGGAAAATCTTTGCGGATGAACCACGCGTCAAAGTGGCTATCTATGATTGCCTGACCGTGGATTTTGCCAAAGAGCAAGGGGCACAGTTTATCCTGCGCGGTATACGGTGCGTGGAAGATTTCGAGTACGAGCGGAACATGGCGGAAGCCAACAAACAAATGGGAGGAGTGGAAACCATTATCCTTTACACGCGCCCCGAGTACGCGCATATATCCTCTACT
>DEIW01000051.1 GCA_002352705.1 Bacteroidales bacterium UBA2764
AAATAGAATCCACTTCTTTGAGTGTATAAGGCAGATAGTTATATTTGGCTCTATCGTCTGCACGCCATTGTGAGAAAACTGATTCATGGATGCTCTCGTCCCATCCTCTCATTGAAGAATTTTGTGCAAATAGATTTTGGGGCGTTGCATCATATCTAAGACCGCCATACAATACCGCTGTAGAATATGTATTTGCCGTGTCCCGATAACATAACTCACGCGTGGATGATACGCGGAACATATTGTATTTGTCTGACATGCTTCGTCCGTCAGCAGTTGGCAGATACTCAATAGGCATATTATAGAAGATACCATCCGGTGCAAAGTAAATATTCTCTCCTTCTTTAATTTGAGCCGAATCAATAATAGCTTGCCAAACGGCTTGCTGTAATTGAGGATAAGGCATGGAATCTAACTCTGCTTCATTTCCTATAACCACACATTTTGGAGTAATCCAGTCTTTTCGGAGGATGAGGGCAATGTATTTTTCTTCCCCTTGAGGTATATGTGTTCCGCCTTCCAAATTTACTTTTATAAACTCTACGGCTAAATCTTTTTGAGTAAGGTTTTGTTGTATTTGCGGAACTCCGTTATGGGTAATTTTATGTATAGTAGAATCGTGTGACTCCGATAATTTAGAAATGATTTCATGCTCTAATAAAATAACCTCATCATTTAAATTCTCATTATGTGATATTCCTGTTGAGATATTTTGATGTATTCGTAACTCACTCAGTCTTTCATATTTGGCGGACAATATAGAATCCTGTGTGTTCAATATTGATTGTTGCAATATTCTCTCACTATTAAGTAGTAAGCCTTTATTAAATAAACATACTTCATATGCTAGTGAATCCATTTGTGCATTTTGGCTACTATCAATGACATATTCGTATATCGTTTGATACAAAATAGATGGTATTATTTCTGATTTGTATTTGGAATATGACTGTCCTAAACTAAGTAGTGTCTTATTTTTTTGAAGTTGAAAACACCTATTTATGTATGTAAAAATTTTATCTTCATTATTTGTTACCCAACACGCTCTTGCAATTTTCATCATTAATTCGGGAGTCTCGCCATAACATTTTATATTTTGTGGCGCAACAGATAGTAATAAATCTACAGCACCTTTTATTTTATCTTCATCAGATGAGTAAACTCCATTTTCAAATATATAACCTGACAATTCAATATTCCAATTAGTAAGTTGACATTTATATTCTGCCCCATTTTTGGATAATATTTCGATTGCGTAACTTAGCAAAGCTTCAGCATCGTTTAATTTATATTGATCTGCATAACATTGACTAAGAAACCTAATATAATTGGCATAATATGGATGTGTCTCGCCTAATGCTTTTCTCATCATTGTTATTGCTATATTCGCACAAGATATAGCACTCTCGTATTCTTCTGCGGACTTATAACATCTTGCTATGAGGTACAATTCTGTTGCTATGCCTTCTGAATCTTCATCAAAGAAGAATAACTTATACAATGACATATATACATCAGCATATTCTTTTGCTTT
Organism: Bacteroidales bacterium UBA2764; assembly: GCA_002352705.1. Classification (GTDB taxonomy): domain Bacteria; phylum Bacteroidota; class Bacteroidia; order Bacteroidales; family Paludibacteraceae; genus Colicola. The sequence continues at coordinate 1,535 of DEIW01000051.1, forward strand.
TTTGATATCTCCGACTTCTTCATATGTATTTGCGATATGAGCGATGAGAGTTGCGTAAGGGTGAGAATAAATGTCATCTAATTGTTGATATAACTCCTTGGATTTAAGCAGCCAATATAATGCTTCATTATCCTCATTGCATAAACCACTATATCCATGATATACCTCGCGTAAAATAATCAAATTATTAGGTTCTGGAAGCTTTGCGGAGAGGATTTCTGCATCAACTAAGAAATAGATTGCACTATCTTCTTGCCCTCTCATGCTGTAGATGCCAAATTGAGCAAGGTCATAGAGAGCAGAATCAGCAATATCCCATTCTGTTTTATCTTGAAGATAATTAAGAATTTCGTAGACACGATGTTGAGCATCTTCTTGGGCGGAGATGTGTATGCAAAAAATTACATGCAGTACAACAATAGATGCTATTTTATAAATATGCTGCATTTAGTAACTTATACAACAACTAAAATCTCCTATTAATTCTGAATTGAGTAGATGATGAGCAAAATCATTAAAAGTAATATCAATTGGAGAATGCATATTGTCATTACATGCTTTTGTAAGAAGACTTATGATTTCACCTTTTGTTACAGGATTAGATAATCCGGATAAGTTTGCATGTAGTTGAGATTTTATTGCTTCATCAATATTACCTTTCGAATATGTAACATATTCATAAGTCTTTTCTCCTGTTGAAATATCTTGAATAGCTTCAAATGAAAAATTTAATTTTGCTGTCATAATTTTATTATTTTTGAATTTGAATAATTTATGTTCTCTAAAACATCTTACGATATTTTATCGGCTGCAAAGATACTATAATTTTTTTATTCCTCCAAATTTTTTCGCAAAAGAAATTTACAAAAAAAGTGAGTGCAAGTCTTGCTTATTTCAAAAATTCAACTAGTTGTTTCTGGATGCTTTTAATATCTTCATTATCAGGATATTCACTTTCTATATTATTAATTATTTCTAATGCTTTTTCATAATCTCCATCATTTATATAAGATACAGCAAGAAACCAACCTATTTGGTAAGCACAATCATCTTCTATATCAACAAATTCATCCTTTGTTAAAACATACAATCGGGAAAGTTCGTCTATAGTTTCAGCCAAATCTTTTCCTTCTTGGGCATTAGTAAATAAATCCGTAAGATGAACCTTTGTTTCCTCGTCTATTGTACCACGTGAAGATGCTGCAAAATCAGACATCACACCAACAGATGCATTATAAGCATATTGACGTATTTCATGCCGATAATAAAGACGACTTCCTTCTATGCCGGAAAGAACCATAATAAAGGTTATGGATGCAGCAATACTTGTAATCTTAATCCAATTCCTTCTGAGAGGTGTGACTTTCTGCTCATGTTGCTCTTGTAGGATAATCTTCTGTTCCTCTTGGCTCTTGACTTGCTTGATTCCACGGATAAGATACAGATGTTCACGCACCTGTTGCTTTAGTTCCGGATTCTGTCCTATCTCCGTCTTGAACTGCTGTTCTTCTTCTGTGGACATCTGTCCCTTGAGAAATCGGTCTATTTGCTCATTATATATGCTGTTATCTTTCATAGGACGCTATCACTTTCTTTATAAAATCACTAAACTTATGTTTGCATCTATTGGCTTGTGTTTTGCTAACATCTTCGCTCTTCATACCAAACATATCTGCTATAGTCCGATGGCTTAAACCATCCCAATAGAAACTCCAAAGGATTTGATTGCAAGGAGGTTTCATCTGTCGCACTCCTTCCCGGACTTGTTGTTCTATCCAATTAAGGTATTCTTGATCTGTTTGTTCTTCTGCAATTTCATAGCCGACAAGATTTTCCAACTCTTCCAGTTTGTCGTTTCTTATAGGCTCAAAGTCCGAATCGGTTATATTATCCGATAACAAATAGGTCGGATGTGAACGATTCACCTTATTACGCGCTATATTGATACAGATAGAAAGGAAAAAGGTATATAATGAACTGGTCAAATCCAATAATTCGTTATTCTGTATTTTGAGAAAAAGGGTAATCGAGGAATCCTGAAATATATCCTCAATATCATCTTCCTGCAATACAGGGAAACGTGATTCAAGATAGCATAATGTCCTTTGCCTATTTTCTTCAAAGAAAGCATTAAGCTCGGAAGATGTTATACTATGGATTGAATTAAGTTTCATTTTATGCTTGTTTCTACTACAATATGTTGCTTTCTCCAATTAGGTAATACACGTTGCATGGTTTCTCCCACCGCATTGATATATTGTATCACTTGTTTGAAAGACTTATTTTTGAGTTCCTTATATAATGCATAACTCAATGGACCATAATAAATTCCATCAATCTGTACTTCTGTGTTTTGTTGCCACGCTTGACAGGCTTCAAGAACGATAATCGGAGACATGTTTTTGTTTGATTGCAACACATAATGGAATGATGTTTCTTGTTCTCGGATAGGACGAAAGATCTTGTCTTCTGAAAATCCGATATAAGTTCCTCGCACAGGTGCATCATCATCAAAAGGTACATCATTTTCTTCCCGAGACATTGTTCCCGAATGACAAGCATCTATCACAACCAATAACATGCCTTTTTGTCCGATTTTCTCTCTTATCCTATTAAAGAATGCATTTAACTCATCATCTAAAATGTGTTTGTCTCCTTCGTAAATACCTTTGCGATAGTACATCGAAGCATCAATAGGAACAAAGGACTCATCCCATCCGTCTTGTTCGTCTCCATTTATATCTTCATACGGCTGTCCATGACCTGATAAATGGATATAAATAGTATCATTAGGCTTGCAAGTCATGGTTAACGTTTCAAATGCTTGACGAATGTTGGCAGCAGTTGCAGTCGTATTTACCAGCGTATCAATAGTAAATCCCTTTGATTGCATAATCGTTTTGAGGATCCGAATATCGTTAGCTCCATTGATATCATTCCATTGGCTATTTTTGTATTTTGAATACTGCGAAATACCAACTAATAATGCTCTGGATTCAGAAAAGGCAAATAGGCTATTACTCATCAATATAATACCCAAAACAAAAATATGTAAACAAAATTTGGATAATTGCATGACCGATGCTAAAAGTTTAGAATCTTAAAACCTATCTCTTTTCCCATTTGCGTGCAAAATTACAACTTTTTTCGGATATATGCAAATAAAAAACGCCCGGATGGACGTTTTTTATTGTTTAGCGCAAGCGGTGGCCGCTGCGTAGTGTTTCGCTGGTTTGACGGCATAGTCGCTTGTTACATCGTTTGTTTGGCGGCATAGCCGCTGCGTGGTGTTTCGCTTGTTTGGCGGCAAAGCCGCTTGTTGCTTCGCTGGTTTGACGGCAAAGCCGCTTGTTGTGTTTAGCGCAGTTCGATGCCGAGGGCGTTGAAGGTTTTGCCATCACGGAGGATGAGAAGTTGACCGTTGCGGAGCATCTTGTAACCCTGCCTGTCATCATTTATATCCTCCATGCCCATCGGAGTCTGTGTGGTAAACGAGCCGGTGGCAGTATCCAACACTTTGCCGTCTATATCCTTTGATGTAAGGGTATAAGAATAGGTCGTTCCGCTCTCCAAACCGGTTAAAGTAAACGAGAATCCAACTGCTTGCGTCTGCCGGGGCGCGTTATTACGTGCAGGCGCATGGAAAGCAATCGTGCGCAACACCCCATCAGAACCAAACACAAGCGTGCATATTGTATTGCCGTTCTCATCGCGGATGATCAGTTCATAAGTCTCCGCATCCTTAACAGCCGGCCATACCACAGCGACCGAAGAAGTTCCGGGTGTCAGTACTATTTCCGGCACTTCGACCTGGTTGGCACTAATCGGCAAGATTGCCGCAACCAGATTCCACGACTTAGCCGCTTGGTAGGCTTCCACACTTTGCGCAGGCACAAATAACTTAACCTGATGGCTGGCAGAAAAAATATCGTTGCCAACATGGTCTATCCAATTTGTAGCCGGCAGCGTCTCCGCATAGCATATAACGGAATCGAGCGTGTGGCAATACCCCATAGCCAGCGGTTCGACCCGCGTGACAGTCGAAGGAATGGTTACAGTCCGCAGGCTGTCGCTTTTATATAAAGCATAGCTGCTGATTGTCTCTGTTCCGTACGGAATGGAGTATCCGCCTTTTCTCCCGCAAGGGAACTGCCAAAGCGTCTTTCTGTCTTTGCTGAACAACACGCCGTCAATGGAGCAGAAGTTTGGATTATCCGGGGCGACATTGATGGACATAAGCCCTTTACAAGCATTGAATGCCGAGCCATTAGCATTTCCCTCTATATCTCCGAGTGAGGTGACTCCGGAATGAATATATACTGTAGTAAGGCTGTCGCAGCGACTAAATGCATCAAATCCTATAGTTGTGACGCTCTCCGGAATATTAATGGATTTCAAGCTGCGGCAATCAGTAAATGCCCAAGGAGCTATTTCCGTGAGTTGCTCAGGAAAGCCGATATGAGCCATTCTGCCACATTCTCTGAAAGCCCCCTCCGGAATGCGGGTAACGGTATTAGGAATAGTAACTGATGTCAATAATAAACTTGTCGCAAATGCTTCTTCTTCCAGAGAAGTAACCGTGCCGGGAATCGTGTAATCCCCTTCCTTGAATGCGGGGTAACGAATCAGCTTGGTCTGATTTTTGTCAAACAACACACCGTCCCTTGAACTATAGTTGGTATTATCGGGGGATACGTCAACAGAAAGCAGCGAGAGGCAGAGATAGAAAGGTCTTTCCTTGATATAATTTACGCTGGCAGGAATGGAAACCGATTGCAGACTGAAGCAAGCATGGAAAGCGTCGTTTATATACAGAATACCTTCCGGAATGACAACTGAGACAAGGCTGTCACACCTATAAAAAGCTGTTTCCCCGATTCCCGTGACGCTGTATGGGACATTCTCATAAGTTACAGACGTGGGAATAGTGAGCTCTTTCAGTTTGTTATTAACAGGTGCTACAATCTCAGCCGTCTGTTTTTCTGTGTCCAAATTGTAATACAGATCACCTACTTGAACTTTCTTGAGAATTTCAGCCTGCACCATGGTCATAGTTGCCATGACAGCCACCAACAATGTAACAAAATGTTTCATATTCGTGTTTATTTAACTTTAATCTTGTCGAAGCCGGAACCGAAGACTCCGCTGACCTCGGCAATGGAGACCAAGGCGTTAGGGTCAATCTCATGGACGAGACTGAAGACCAACGAACTCTCGGGTTTACGGACGAGTACAGAGATGACCTTTACGGGCTGTTGGGAATACCAGCCTGTGCCATCCAGCACCGTCACGCCCCGGTTGACAGTGGTGTTGATGGCAGTAGCTATCTCGTCATATTTGGACGAATAGATGAGGAAATGCACCGAGCGGTGGAGGCGCGCCATGAGCCAATCGACAGCCAGGGTGTAAGAAATCGTCATCGCCACACCATAGAGGACACGCTTTATTTTGAGAATGGAGAATTGAGAATTGAGAATTGAGAATTGGGGATTGACTTCGTTTTGCAACATCGATTCGGGTAGAGGCAGGAAGAACGCCGAGGCGATAATCAGTATATCGCATATAAGCATGATATTTCCGAGGGATATATTGCGGTAGTGGTTGACAATCATTGCTACTATGTCCGTTCCTCCGGACGAGCCGTTGACCGCCAAGACGCAACCGAGACTGAGGCCGAAAACAAATCCTCCGACCAAAGCACCCAGCCACGGGTCCTCGATAATCGGTTCGGGCAAGATAGGAATGACCCTGTACCAGAAAGTAATAGCCGCCACTCCGACCATCGTTCGGATACAAAACTTCCATCCAACCGTCAGCCCGGCTATCAAAAGCAAGATAGCATTGAAGATAAAAGTAGTCAGCCATACCGGTATCGCTCCCCCGTAGTCGGGGAAGAGGGATGGAAACATCCCTCCCGTCATATAATAGATAGCGGAACATATACCCGTCAGCCCTCCTCCCACGAAGGCATGTGGCAGCAACACCCAGTTCACCATCAGCGCCATCGGGGCAATACCGATGATAATCACCACATATTCAAGAACCGTGCGTGCGCGGGATTGAGAGGGGGCATTATGGGGATTGACAAAATGACTGAAACGTAACATGGTAAACTGTTAAAACGTTAAACTGTTATTTGCCGTTAGTCATGGGGTCAAAGCCTTGTCCGAAGACCCCTCGTACCTGACTCTGGCTAACAAAAGCGTTCGGGTCAATCGCCCGCACGAGCCGGAAGATAGTCGCCGACTCGTAGGAGCGCGCGATAGTTGTGACCACTTTCATTGGCTGTTTGTTATATCCGCCCTCCGCCTCCAACATGGTGCATCCGCGGTGAGCCTGAGTGATGATGGCATCGGCTATCTCGTCCGGTTTTTGTGTGAAAATCATGAACTGTACAGACTGCCTCATCCTGTTCATTACCCAATCAACGGCGGTAGATTGCATGAACGTGTAAGTCAGACCGAAGAGAATCTTCTCAATCGCCCCTTGCGTGCCCGCTGCCTGAATAGCAGGGAGGAAGAACGCCGAGGAGATAATCACCAGGTCCGAAGCCATCAGGACTCTTCCCATCGGCAGATGGTGGTATTTATTGACCATCATGGCGATAATATCCGTACCGCCGGTAGAGCCGTTATTGAGGAAACAGATTCCCAAGAAACATCCGGTAAACAATCCTCCGACGACAACCGCCATGAAAGAATCAGTGAGCAGGGGCACGGGGGCAATGGGAATCACTTTAAGCCATATAGTGAGCCATAAGACGCCCCAAACGGTACGAGCCGCATACCTCCATCCCACTGTAATGGCTGCGAGGACCAGCAGCAACACATTGATGAGCGCACTGCTGAGCCATATGGGCACATAGGTTTTGGTAGCGAAATAGATAATCTCACACAGACCCGTTACGCCGCCTCCGACAATAGAGTGCGGCACCAGTAGCTGGTTCACCGTCAGCGCGTACGGGATAGTACACAGCGCGATAAAAAGCAACTCTTTGAGCGTTATCCACGGCAACGTACGCCGATACTGACGAAGATGTTCTTGAAAATTCGTCCGGTTTATTTTTCTATTTTTCACAGGACGGTATATTAAAATTTCGCAACTAAGTTACGGTCTCCGAAACCGTTGTCCACACGGGCTACAGGACACCAGAACTTCGTCTGTGCCACCCATTCGGTAGGATACGCCGCCTGGCGGCGGGAATAGGGATGCGTCCATTCATCCGCTACAACCTCGTACTCCGGGTGCGGGGCATTGAGCAGGACGTTATCTGTCTTATCGACTTTTCCGGACTCTATATCGGCTATCTCGCTGCGTATTTGGAGGAGAACATCGCAGAAACGGTCGATCTCCTCAAGCGACTCGCTCTCGGTCGGTTCAATCATCAGCGTGCCGTGTACGGGGAACGAGAGTGTCGGGGCATGATATCCGTAGTCCATCAAACGCTTAGCGATGTCCGCTTCGGTAATACCGATGGCATGGAACTGGCGGCAGTCAAGAATGAGTTCATGCCCTACTCTGCCTGTTTCTCCGGTATAGACGATGCCGTACGCGTCCTTCAGGCGTGACGCCATGTAGTTTGCCGAGAGGATAGCCGCTGCTGTAGCATGACACAGCCCTTCCGCGCCCATCATCGCGATATAGCCCCATGAGATAAGCGCCATGTTGGCATTTCCGTAGAGAGCCGACGAGACACGGTTCTTGTCCTCCGAGGGCAGACACGGAGCCATCTCATCCGTACAGCATACAGCACCGGCACCGGGTCCACCGCCTCCGTGAGGCGAGGCAAAGGATTTGTGGAGGTTGAGATGGCAGACGTCAGCACCGATAAAGGCAGGGTTGGTCCAACCTATCTGTGCATTCATATTCGCGCCGTCCATATAGACATATCCTCCGTTGTCATGAACGATTTTAATCATTTCGCGTATCGCCTGCTCGAAGATACCATGTGTGGACGGATACGTAATCATACATCCGGCGAGGCAATCTTTGTTCTCTTCCGCTTTCGTTTTCCAGTCGGCGAGGTCGGTATTGCCCTTCTCGTCGCAAGCCACTACACAGGGTGTGAACCCGGCCTGAACACAGGAAGCGGGGTTGGTGCCATGCGCAGAAGCGGGGATAAGAAGCACCTTCCGGTGACTCTGCCCCAGACGGCGCAGATATTCACGAATGACGACAAGTCCGGTATATTCTCCGGCAGCTCCGGAAGTAGGTTGAAGCGTACATGCATCAAAACCGGTGATGGTACAGAGCTGGTCTTTGAGTTCCTCCATGATAGTCTGATATCCGATGACCTGATCTTCAGGAGCCAGGGGATGTATACTCATCGCAGCTCCGTACGTGACAGGAATCATGGCAGCTGCAGGGTTGAGTTTCATCGTACAAGAGCCCAGTGGAATCATCGAAGTAGCCAGGGAAATATCTTTCCTATCCAGGCGTTTCAGATACCGCATCATTTCGGTCTCGGTATGGTATTTCTTGAAGACCTCCTCCTGCATATAATCCACCTCGCGCACGCGTTCCTCTTCTATCGCCCATAAGCCGGAGAAAGCCTCTTCTGAATCCTCTTCCTGGGGTCTGTTTCCGCTTGCCTCGGCAAAGAGAGTAATCAGTTCGTTCATCTCGTTAAGTCCGACCGTCTCGTCCAGCGACAAGCCTACCCATCCGGCGGGGTCATAGTAGAGGTTGATATCCAGCTCCTCCGCTTTCTCACGGAGGTCCTCCATCCATCCTTCTTCATCGCGTGTGATTTTCAGCGTGTCGAAGAACTCGGCGTTCTCCTGATTATAGCCGTAAGCCTGGAGCATTTCGCTGAGATAGACGGCCTTGGAGTGAATACCTTCCGCAATCTCGCGGATGCCTTCAGCGCCATGATAAACGCCGTACATACCTGCCATCATCGCAGAAAGCGCCTCCGCGGTACATATATTCGAAGTAGCGCGCTCACGTTTGATATGTTGTTCGCGCGTCTGGAGCGCCAGCCGGAAAGCCGGATGCTCGTATTTGTCTTTGCTCAGACCGATGATACGTCCCGGCATGTCACGTTTATACTCATCGCGCGTAGCCATGTATCCGGCGGTAGGTCCTCCGAAACCCATTGGCAGTCCGAACCGCTGCGCGGTGCCGCACATGATATCTGCGTTCAGCGGTTTGAGGAGGGCGAGCGCCAGGAGGTCAGCGACCACCGTCACTTTCAGCCCTGCTTCGTGGCAGTCGTCAATGAAGCCCTCATAGTCTTCCACCGAGCCGTCGCTGTTCGGCCATTGAACGAGCGCACCGAAGAACTCAGCGGAAGGTTGAAAATCCGCATAGGAGCCGGTGACGATCTCTATACCCTGCCCCGCGGCGCGGGTACGGAGGACAGCAAGTGTGTTCGGCCATATTTTCTCGTCCACAAACACTTTGCAGACGTTATTCTTGACCTGCTCACGCGAGCGAAGGTTGCGCATCATCGTGACTGACTCAGCCGCCGACGTAGCTTCGTCGAGCAGAGAGCAGTTCGCCAGGGGCAGCCCGGTAAGGTCAGATATCATCGTCTGGAAGACAAAAAGCGCCTCGAGTCGTCCTTGACTCACCTCCGCCTGGTAGGGCGTATAAGAGGTATACCAGACGGGGTTCTCCAGCATGTTCCTGCGGATGACAGCCGGCGTGATTGTTCCGTACCATCCGCGGCCGATATACGAGTGAACCTGCGCGTTCTGATTAAGAATCAGTTCCGCTGTCTCCAAGTGTTGCTGCTCAGTGCAGGGTTCCTCCAATTCGATAGGCTCCGGCAGGAGGATATCCGCAGGCATTGTCTCGCGCACCAATGAATCCATTGACTCCGCTCCGATGGCGGTTAACATGCGTTTCTCGTCCTCCGGCGTAAGGCCGATATGACGCGACTCAAGATAATTAACGTTCATTGTATCGTGTGTATTTATTTTGTTCAATCCAGCAAAAAAACCTTTGCGAGTGCAAAGGTACTACATTTTTTTGATAGATGCAAATATTTTATAAAGATTTTGCGACTCTAACCACAAAATTCATATAGATTTTGCGATTACGTTCACATCAAGCGGCAAAATCGGAAGAAGATATTTTTTATTTGTTTGTCCAAAATTACCAAAAATGAATCAAAAATTTTGTTATCTTTCACAAAGGAAACAAAATTGCACGTATATAAAAAATGCACGTGAGACTATGGGACTTTGGAACTTTAAAGTCTCAAAGTCTCAGTGCAAATTTTTATACAAGCGGCATGGCATGCCGGACAATGGACAAAAGAAAGGGCGGCACTGGAGTACAGCGAACGGAAGCTTGGTTTTTTGAGAAAAAGATACAAGCTATAGAAAAAAGATTCAAGTTGTAAAGAAAAAGATACAAGTGGTAAAAAGATGGACAAAGAAAAAACCGCTTGGCGAATGGGATGTGTCGCCAAGCGGAATAGAAACGGGATACAATCAGTGGGAGCCCTATTAGCGGACTTGGCGTCCGTCTATGGTATATGTTTTCTCCCCGCGGAGGATGAAGATCTGGCCGTCGCGTAGTATCTTCTGAGCTTTGATACCGGATTGCGGGTCACTTGGTACTTCCTCTATGCCTTGACTTTCTTGCCATTCGCCTTGCGTAGTAAACGTCTGTTCGGAGCCATAGTAATACTGGTTGCCCACTTTGCCGTAAGCGCGGTATTTATAGACGGTTCCTTCGTCCAGATTGGTCAAGGTGACGGTCATCTTGATGCCGTTAGCCTGCACAAAGAAATGCTCATTGAGTGCCGCTGGCATGCGACGTGGAGCAACCTTTGTACCTTGTACATTAACTCGGCTTTCTGCCCAGTACTCAAATCCCTGTTCGGTGAAGTCCTCCGAGCCGGCGAGGGCGTAACCGCTCAGCGTAGCTCCGGTTTCTGTGACAACAGAAGCGGTATAGGTATAGAGGATAGGATCAAACTCAACGGCATTGTCGCCGGTGAAGATATACTGCCAGTCGCCGTAGTACATGTTTCCGGATTTGGATTGATAGAACGCGCGGTATTTGTAATATACATCGTCTTTGAGGTTCTTGAGACGTCCTGCCATCTGTCCGGAAGCCACAGGGCAGAAGACTTTCGTCCCCGCCATATCTGCCGGTGCATCATTACGCTTGTACTCAAATCCGCAACTAACCTCTGCATCCGACATATTTGTCTCCGCCAAGAGAATAGCCGTTGTTGCAGAAACAGTTTTGGATGGCTTGGTGGTCAGAGTGAGGGCGGTGGTGGTGAAAGAATAATGGATTGTATCATAATCACCTTCAATGGTTTTAATATAGAAAAGAACATTGTTATATGTGCTGTTTGGCTCCAGACCGATATATTCAATCACATTTCCAGTGAACTCATCATCGCCATTTACGCCGCAAGATGCAATTAATGGTGTTGCTTCTGTATCCCCAATTAGTATATGTGCAGATGTGGCAGAACAATTTGCAGTAACGAGCATATTGATAACTCTAATATTTAACTCTTTCCATACATGGGCATTTTTGTATGTATTCAAAGAACCTAATGGTACGAAAATCGGAATGCTTTTGTCTATTGAGGAATATGATATAGTCGGAGGTGTTTTTGTGTGAATACTTATTCTATTGATAAACATATTAACAAACGCTTCTTCTCCTATTTCCAACAGAGACTCTGGCAAAAATACAGTTTTTGCTTGTGCATTGTTAAAAGCTCTTTTTGCAATTAAAGTAATACCTTCCGGAATATTAACATTAGTACGCCCTTCTCCTGCATTGGCATATTTGATAAGAATTTGTTGGTTCTTATTATATAAGAAATGATTATCTGCACTAAAAAATTCATTCTGCGCGTCGACAGAGAAACTAGAAATATTTCTATCTATAGCATGAGGACCTATTTCACGTAAGTTTTTAGGGAGATGCAAATGTGAACGGTATAAATTTTCATAAAAATAATTGGGTAAGTACTCTACAGAATCTCCTAATCTAATACTCGTAGGATCAGCTCCATCTCGCTGTTGATTTGATATTATTTGGGGCAAATTTGTACAACGTCGGGCATTGAATAAAATTGTTTTCAGTTTATTCGTGCTGAAAGCATATTCCCCAATATTTACTATTGTTGGAGGAATATACACATATGTAATATTATTGCTACCAGCAAAAGCATTAGCAATTATAGACGTGACACGATATGAATTGTTTTCATATGTGATAAAAGATGGAATAATTATCTCTCCCAAATCATAATCTCCGTCAGTCACTTCTGCGGTTTGGTTTGTGGCATCGAGATTGTAATACAGGTCGCCGATTTGGACTCGTTCGTAATCCCAGGCAAACATGGTTCCTACGCCGGCTGCTACAGCGAGCAAAAGAGTAAAAAGTTTTCTCATGATAAATTCCCTGATTTGTGTCGGGCGCAACTTTAAATGGTTGATAATATGGGTTCATTGGTATATACAATAAAAGCGTGAAGTTCGTCTATTCTTCACGCTCATCTAGGGCTTCGCAATCCCCTTACCAAGTAGAAAAACAACCGAATTCC
>DEIW01000103.1 GCA_002352705.1 Bacteroidales bacterium UBA2764
AGGGTAGTCAACAGAGCGACCTTGATACCACCGGCAACAACCGTAGCCGAGATATCACCTACCTGCTGAATCTTATCGAATGCCTCGATCATACCAATGATGGTACCCAAGAATCCGAGAGACGGAGCAATTGCGATGAACAATGTAATCCAAGACAGGTTCTTCTCCAGCAAACCGAGCTGAACGCCACCGTAGGAAGCAACTGTCTTCTCTACTACGTCAATACCCTCATCATATCGACTAAGACCCTGATAGAAAATCGAAGCTACAGGACCACGAGTATTGCGGCAAACCTCCAATGCTTTTTCAATACCACCCTCTTTGAGAGCAGCTTCTACGTCTGCCAGCAATTTCTTGGTATTCGTCTTGCTCAGCGAAAGATAGATAATACGCTCGATGCACAGAGCCAAACCGAACACAAGCGTTACAAGGGTCAAAGCCATAAAGCCGGCACCACCCTCAATAAACTTCGTCTTGAGAGTTTTGTGGAGAGCTACCAGACCACCAGCCTCCTCCGCCGGAGCCTCGGTTACTTCTTCTACAGCCGCAGGTGCAGCTACTTCATCTACGTTTTCTACAGCTGCTTCCTCTGCAGGAGCTGCTGCATCTTGTGCCATTACTGCTGCGCTGCCGAAAGTCAGCATAGCCAGCACCGTAAGGGTTGCAAATACTTTTTTCATGAGAATAAAAAATTTATTTAAGTTGTTTTGAATTTGTGTTTTCATCTGTTGCAGAGAGACGGGGATTTCTTCGCAATCCCCACAGTCTGCCACGGGCATCCCGTGCAATCCATTGCCAATGTTCACTTGCTCAAACAAGCTTGGACAGACAAACCTTGTCAATGTCTTGCGGAGAGACGGGGATTCGAACCCCGGAAACCCTTTTGGAGTTTACACGCTTTCCAGGCGTGCCTCTTCAACCACTCGAGCATCTCTCCATTGCGCACTTGCGCTTTTTCCAAAATCGGCCACAAAATTACAACAATTTATTGAAATACGCAAGTTTTTTTGCAATTATTTTTATTTTTATCACATTTTACCCCTCTTATTTGCATATTTCAAAAAAAAGCAGTACCTTTGCAACCCGAAAAATCGTAAATCGTCTAATCGTCTATAGATTTATGTTTATCATCGGAATTGCGGGCGGTACCGGCTCGGGAAAAACAACGGTAGTCAAGAAACTCATCGAGCGTCTTCCGAAAGGCGAAGTAGTAGTCATTCCTCAAGATTCGTATTACAAAGACAGCAGTAATGTGCCTGTCGAGGAGCGTCAAAACATCAACTTTGACCATCCTGACGCCTTCGACTGGCCTCTCTTGGCGAGCCATATCGAGCAACTCAAGCAAGGCAAACCCATAGAACAGCCTATTTATTCCTATATTACTTGCACACGTTCGGAAGAAACGGTTCATATAGAGCCGAAAGAAGTGATTGTTGTGGAAGGTATCATGGCGCTTAGGGAGCCTAACATGCGCAAACAGATGGACCTTAAGATTTTTGTGGACGCAGACGCAGATGACCGTCTCATACGCGTCATGAAACGCGACGTAATGGAGCGCGGACGCTCGGCGGAGCAGGTGATTGAGCGTTATCAACGAGTTCTCAAACCCATGCACGAACAATTCATTGAACCTTGCAAACGTTTTGCAGATGTGATTGTTCCGCAGGGAGGTCATAACAATGCCGCTATTAATATGCTGGCTAAGTTTGTAAAACAGCAACTCCGCGAGAATAAAGAGTAATGTTTCTTCAACTCTTTTGGACTTTTCTTAAAATAGGAACCTTCACCTTAGGCGGAGGATACGCGATGCTGCCTCTTATCCAGCGCGAAGTAGTAAACCGAAATGGCTGGATAGACGAGGAAGAGTTCCTGAACATGATAGCCCTTGCGCAAGCTGCGCCGGGGCTGATTGCTGTCAATTCCGCCATCTTTATCGGTTGGCGTATAGGGGGATGGAGAGGCGTGTGTGGTGCCGTGCTCGGGGCAGTACTCCCTTCTTTCCTTATTATTCTCGGTATCGCGATGGTTTTCTCCGACTGGAAAGAACTGCCGGCGGTTGAGGCTGTGTTTAAAGGTATTCGTCCGGCTGTTGTGGCGCTGATTGCAGCACCGCTGGTGAAGATGGGCAAATCCGCGATAGGACGACAGACTGCCTGGCCACTCCTTATTTCGTTAGCCGCAGCCCTTCTCATATGGCTCGGAAACGTCAATCCCATATGGGTCATCATCGCTACTATCGTGCTAACCGTCTCGGGACTATGGGCCTATGAGAAAATAAATCGTAAAGCATAATCGTCCTGTAGTACATTATCTCTATGCTATATTTCCAACTCTTTATATCATTCTTCAAAATAGGGCTCTTCGGTTTCGGCGGAGGATTAGCCATCCTCTCCCTTATTCAAATGGAAGTAGAGCAATATGGATGGATGACTCAACAGGAGTTTGTGGACATCGTGGCTGTCAGTCAGGTCACGCCGGGACCGATAGGTATTAACTGTGCGACTTATGTCGGCTATACTGTGGGCGGAATATGGGGAAGTATACTGGCTACATCTGCCATTATCCTCCCCAGTCTGATTATTATGCTCAGTATCTGCAAAGCATATTTCTGGCTCAACAAGCGTTTTCACGACAATCTGTATTTTTCAGAGACTTTGCGAATGTTGCGTTTTACGGTCATTGGTCTCATCGCCTCTGCAGCATTGATGTTAATCAAACCCGCCAATTTTATTGATGCCGCGAGTTGGGTTATTTTTGGGGCGGTAGCCTTCCTCACAGTCCTCCCTCAATTGGTAAAAAACAAGGTGACCGATATTCTCAGTCACCCTATTCTGCTTATTATTCTTGCCGGAATAGCCGGCTATTTCATCTATCTGTAGTCTATTGGATACGCATGCCGGTGGTGTTATACCGCGTACCATCCGGCATAACGATTATCAACGCTCCGTTTTCCAGAATCTTAACGGCTTGCGGTTTTACCTCCTCTACGATTTCGATTGGTGTGGTACATATATAGGCGACATTGGTCTTGTTTCCCCAGATATACTCTGCTAACTCCGGCTCATCAACAAACGGGTTACGGTTCTTCTGCTCTTCCTCCACAAAATTGGTACGGCGCCGTTCTTTGGCACTGACAGGATCGTTCCGATGCCATTTGAGCAGCAAGGCCAGTGCCTCTGCAGTAAAACCGGCTTTGCCGGACTTATAGGTGAATACTTTCCGCCCGCTTGCATTCTTGGTAAACGATTTATTGTAATAGCACGTCACCATATAAAAATACGCGCGCGCAAGGTCTCCCTTGTATTGGTCTGCCGGTTCAAAGACTTTGGATTCAAACACATTGGAATAACCTAATTTAGAGCCTAATGCATTACTCCATTCCACGCTTCCGGTCACCTCTCCGTATGGCCAGGACGAACGTTTTGAGTTAGCCGCTGCGTCCGTCGGAATGACGTTATACAAGTCTGTACGCATCGGTTCCGACGTATCATTCCAGAAACTTTGCGGCACTATGTGCTCACGGTTATAGCAAAAGCATTCTTCGGTTCCCGTAGTAGTTCCGCAATAGTCCTTTTCACCAAACACACAAGCGGAATACATATCCCATATATTACCGTTCACACGGAAATCCACACCGGTTCTATCCGCCCGCACCCCATCGTAGGTAAGCGTGTCATGGTTGGATATCTTAACGTATAGAGCCTCCAGAATCCGCTCGCCTTTGAGCCCTTCCAGTTCAGGATAACAGGTCTGCGCATGGACAGAAACCATCAGTAAACTGAGTGCTAACATTAATATATTCTTTTTCATGATAATAAATTTATATTCGCTAATTTATATTCGCTCAAGTCTGGCATGGGTTAACAACAAAGTCTTGGTTCCTTGTTTGCCAAAATTGATTTCTATCTTGTCATTCTCCGTTACTTCGTCGCGATACACGCGCTCCACGGTTCCTTCTCCGAAGACGCGATGACTCACGCGGTCTCCTTCCTTCCATATTGTGGAACCGATAGAGGCAGTTGCACCACTGACGGGCGTGGAAGGTCTCACAGGCTCAGTAACAATCGGACGGGCGGTAAAAAAACGGGGCTTTTCTTCCGGATGGTATCGTTGCTGCTCCGGCGTGACATTCCGGGTTATCTCAAAATATCTCTTGTCTATGTCATTGAGGAACCGGCTGGGCGAGTTAAACGCCATTTGTCCGTTGCGGAAACGCTGACGGGCAAAAGACAACTGGCATTTCTCCATCGCCCGCGTAATGGCTACGTATAACAATCTCCGCTCTTCTTCTATCTCACCGGGCTTGACACAGAACTGGGAAGGAAACAGATTCTCCTCCATTCCTGCAATGAAAACTATAGGAAACTCCAGACCTTTCGCAGCGTGTACTGTCATCAGCGTCACGCGCTCCGTCGTATCTTCGATATTCTCGTCTTGATCGGTCTGCAGACTGACTTCGCTCAAGAAATCCGTAATAGGGGTATAGTCTATTCCTTCTTCTTGACGTTGCGCTACAAATTCGCGGATGGCATTCAGCAACTCTTGCACATTCTGCGCCCTGTCTATTCCTTCAGCCGTCAAGTCCACTGCAAGAGCGGTCATCACGCCTGACGTGCGCAACACGGTCTCGGCAAAAGAGTAAGCGTCCATCATCTCGCTTTGGTCATGGAAGACATCAATCATCTGGGCAAAAGCCTGGAGTTTCTTCCTCGTAGCAGAACTTACATCCAACCCCGTTTCATCAGGCCGGCGCATCACAT
Organism: Bacteroidales bacterium UBA2764; assembly: GCA_002352705.1. Lineage (GTDB taxonomy): Bacteria > Bacteroidota > Bacteroidia > Bacteroidales > Paludibacteraceae > Colicola. The sequence goes on from DEIW01000103.1 coordinate 4,761, forward strand.
CCAGATAACAACGATGATGCTCTATCGCATTCAGCGACACTTTTTTCATCGTGGTTTCGCCTATGCCACGGCCGGGAAAACCAACAATCCGCAGCAGGGCTTCATTATCCCGCGCATTCACAGAAAGGCGGAGATACCCCAATACATCTTTTATCTCTTTGCGTTGGTAAAAAGACGTACCACCGTAGATACGATAAGGGATATTACGTTTGCGTAATTCTCCCTCGAAAGCACGGCTTTGCGCATTCGTTCGGTAAAGCACCGCTATGTCATTATATCCGTTCTTGCGGTGAGCGATTGCTATTTGCTCGGCTACACCCGTGGCCTCTGACCGATCATCCATGTAAGCGCGTACGGATAGAGGAGTTCCTTCTTCTTTTTCCGAATACACCTCTTTGTATATCTGCTCGCGATTCTTATGAATAAGCGAATTGGCAGCATTCACGATATTTTGGGTAGAGCGGTAGTTTCGTTCCAGTTTAAATAACTTGGCCGCCGGATAAACCTGACGGAAATTGAGTATATTACGGATATCCGCCCCACGAAAAGAATAGATACTCTGCGCGTCATCTCCCACTACGCAGATATTATTCTGAGGTTCCGCCAGCTTTTTTACCAGCAGAAACTGGATATAGTTGGTGTCCTGATACTCGTCCACCAGAAGGTACCGGAACTGCTGTTGGTAACGCTCGCAGGCTTCTTCGCACGTATTCATTAGCCGCAGCATATTTATCAGCAAATCATCAAAATCCATCGCATTGGAAGCGTGCAGGCGCGCCTGGTACTCCTCATAAATAGAGGCCGTCTCGTACATGCGCATCTCCCGATCCTCATGCAGTAGCTGCTGGTTATTGCCGTACTGGGCAGGACTGATACCATTGTTTTTTGCCATGGAGATACGGTTCAACACAGCCGAAGGTTTGTAAATCTTCTCGTCCAGGCCACGCTCCTTGCAGATGGTCTTTAAGACGGATTTCATATCCGCTGTATCATAGATAGAGAAATCCTTGGAAAAGCCTAACCGGTCAGCATATGGACGGAGTAGTCTGGTGCATATACTATGGAAGGTACCCATCATCAGATACCGCGCATCGGAAGCTTCCACCAGTTGCCCTACACGTTCCTTCATCTCCCGCGCCGCCTTGTTGGTAAAGGTCAGTGCCATAATCCGGCTTGCAGGAACACCCTGCTGTAAAAGATAAGCTATACGATACGTCAATACGCGCGTCTTACCCGAACCGGCACCGGCAACTATCAACGAAGGACCCTCCGTGCACTGCACGGCTTCACGCTGCGTGGTATTTAACTGTTCTAAAAAGTCCATCTTATAAAAATGTGTGCAAAATTACGAAAATATTTTGACATATGCAAATTTTTTTGTACCTTTGCAGCCGATTTATGTTACCGGTTGATTTTATAGAGAGTATGCATCAACAGATGGGCTCGGAAGCGGCTCAGTTGATTCGGGCACTGGAGACAGAGCCTGTTACCTCTATCCGGCTGAATAACAAGCTGGATGTGTTGACTTTTGATTGCGACACGGACGAGGTTCCTTGGCACATCGACGGTTATTATCTCTCTGAACGGCCGCAGTTTACGCTGGATCCTCTCTTCCATGCCGGATGCTATTATGTTCAAGAAGCCTCTTCGATGTTTATACAGCAGGCTCTGGAGCAATACGTAGACCCTTCTTCTATCGTACTGGACTTATGCGCTGCGCCGGGAGGAAAATCCACGCTTATCAGTGAGTATCTAGGGTCTGACGGATTACTCCTGAGCAACGAGGTGGTGCGGCAACGCGTGTTTATACTTAGTGAGAATATCCAGAAATGGGGCAACGGAAACACCGTGGTCACCCATAACACACCTGCCGAATACGGCGAGAAATGTAAACATCTCTTTGACTGTATTCTGGTGGATGCTCCTTGTTCCGGAGAAGGGATGTTCCGTAAGGATGAACAGGCACGCAGCGAATGGTCGCTACGCGCCGTCAAACAGTGCGCCGAGCGACAACGCAGCATTCTGATGGACGTCTGGGATGCTCTCAAGCCCGGAGGTATCTTACTCTACTCCACCTGTACGTTCAATAGTGAGGAAAACGAGAAAAACGTAGAATGGCTTGCTGAGAGTCTGGGAGCTTCTGTCCTACCTATCGACTATGACCCTTCATGGGGTATTGCCGAGGGCACATACGGATACCATTTCTATCCGCATAAAGCCAAAGGAGAAGGATTCTATCTCTGTGCGCTACGTAAGAATACCAGCGAACCCTTGGAGCCTGTCAAGATCAAGACACCCAAGAAAGAGACCTCGATTCCTCATCCCGAATACATGCCGGTGATGCGCAGTTGGTTGCAACATCCGGATGAATGGGCTATCCGTTATGTAGACCGCTTTGCTACGGCTTACCCACTTAAATACAAAGAGATTATAGACTGGCTTTCCACCCAGCTTACCTGTATTTCCACCGGGTTCGGTTTAGGAGAAGAGCGCGGAAGGGGTATCGCTCCTCAGCATAGTCTGAGTATGGCAAAAGACCTCCGCAAAGAGGCCTTTCCGAATATTCCGTTGACGCGCGAACAAGCGCTCAGCTATCTTAGGACTGAGGCTTTGCTGCTCGCCGGTGTCCCCCTTGGTTTGGTCCTTTTGACCTATGAGGGCGTCCCCCTCGGTTTCGCGAAGAATGTCGGGAACCGCCTGAATAACCTCTACCCGAACGAGTGGCGTATTCGTCATCTGTAGGACATTCTCCCAATGCTTCGGGTAACGGAATCCGTTCTATTCCCTTTTTCAGGAACTGCTCTATTCTGTTCCAATACTTGGCGTCCTCAGGTGACACCAGGGTCACTGCCTCGCCACTGTTCTCTGCGCGGGCCGTACGGCCTATACGGTGAACATAATCTTCCGGATCGCGTGGCACATCATAGTTGATCACCAACGGCACATCCGTCACGTCTATGCCTCGGGAGACTACATCGGTGGCTACCAGCACATCCACTTTCCCGTTTCTGAAATCCAGCATCACCTGGTCACGTTCGTGTTGCTCCAAATCGCTGTGCATTGCGCGCGCATCAATCTTTAAGGTACGCAGCGTGCGAGTAAGGTCTTTCACGCGTTGCTTCTTGCCGGCAAAAACAATCACCTTCTTCAGATGTCTGCCTTGCAAAGCCAATTGTACGAACCCCGGTTTCTGTCCTTCATGCACGCGGGCACACATTTGGTGGATTGTCTCGGGAGGACGAGAAACGGCTATCTGAACCTCCACCGGATTATGCATGATAGCTTTTGCCATCTGCCGGATCTTGGGAGGCATCGTAGCGGAGAACATGATGGTCTGGCGGTCTTCGGGGAGTTTCCTCACTATTGTCATGATATCGTCATAGAAACCCATATCCAGCATCCTGTCCGCCTCATCCAAAATAAAGTATTTGACACCCGAGAAATCGACATCATAGATATTCATCTGGCTCAACAGTCTGCCGGGCGTAGCAATCACGATATCGGCTCCTTTCTGGAGACCCGTTACCTGCGTTCCCCATGCACCGTTATCTTTCCCGCCATAGATAGCGACAGAGGAGAACGGCACGTAATAACCGAAGCCCTCCATCTGCTGGTCTATTTGCTGCGCCAACTCGCGGGTGGGTGCCATGATGATGGCATTCAGTTTGTCCGGATCATGGTCGTCGTATGCCAGATTGGTCAGTAACGGCAGAATATAGGCAGCTGTCTTACCCGTTCCCGTTTGAGCACAAGAAATCACATCGCGACGCTCCAATATAACAGGAATCGTCTCTGCTTGCACCGGGGTACACTCATCGAAATGCATGTCCCATAATGCATCTAACACCTCATCCGATAATGCCAGTTCATCAAAATACATTCTCTAAACTTTCAATTTTCAACTTTCAACTCACTTCTCCCATCCTTCGAACACCTCCGGGCCATAGACATTATCTTCGTCCTTGTCATGCAGCGGAGTCCACAGTTGTGCAAAGAACGGATTTTTCTTTGCCACTCTGTCCCATGCCCATGGAACCTGTTTCTCTTTTGGCTCATGGGCATACGGATAAGGCATATCATACGGAGTCCAGTGACCGCCTAACAGTATCAGACGCGGAGTAGCCTCAAACGTCCGTCCGTCAGCGTCCTCCCATTGCAGCATAGTGTCCCAAAGCGCCATACCCTTCACGTCTTTGTCCCCTTTGACAACGCCCAGACATTTACCGCCACGGAAAGCCGCAGCTTGCTGCATATCCGCCATAGTAAACTGCTCCATCGGCTTGCGTTCGTCATATCCGTGATCCAACATTACTGCCTTCTCGCTGTTATGGCTCAGGTCCGTATGCTGCCAATCGGGAATAGAGTTGTATGCATCTAATGTACCGTAATAGGCTGCTACGCGTTTTTGCGCACGCTCTTTGTCCTTTGTATTATTCCCGTTCGTACATTGCTTAATCCAGGTCTGCGTTCCATGCTCTTTGCTGTTTGCCATAAACCACATAGCGGCTTTCACGCAATGCGGGAAGAGTTTGGCGATATGGGTTTTGGCAGCAAACTTGATTCCCCATGGCAGTGACGGTGCTTTCGCCATCTGTTGGAAATACTCTTTCACGGGTACGTTCGCGCGGAAATGCAGATATTCCTCCAATTGGTCGCCGTCGATATACCACATTCCGTGGAAATTGCGGGTGGTGAACCAGTTGGCATTGAATATCTTCTCCGGCCTCGGACACCCGATAGCATCCAAAAGCAGCACCTCAAACTCATAATTGGACAAGCGGTACTCTTTTCCTGAACCGATATTGTAATATCTCTTCCAGAACTCTTCCGGCACTTCGGGACGGCATACACGTTCCAACAATCGTCCGCTGTCCTCTACTGTAGCCCACTCCAACACGCCACGGATAGGTACATGGAACATAATCGGGTCATAATTCTTGAGAATAGCCGGATAGAGGATACCCGACTGACGCAGGCTGACCCATTTCTTTATTCCCGAATTGGTGATGATACGTTCCGCCCGCGCTTTGGTCAGCCCGTAATGGTCGTAGGCCGAGACACAGATAGGATCGCCCGCACGTCCCCAATGCAGAGGTTCTCTACGGTCCCCCATCTGGGCTACCGAACCGATATACACTACTTTCGGCTGTTGGTCCTCCGGCTGGGCTAACACGGCTTTGGTGATATTCTCCGCGGCGGATATATTCGTGCGCAGGGTTGCTTTCGGACGATAATCCGCCTGAGGGGAAACCATTCCGCCAACATGCAGCACCATATCGGCTCCGGACACTCCTTTCAACACATCTTCATAGGAGGTCAGGTCGCCCCATACGACGTGTAACGCAGGGTAGCGGTTCAGCAGCGGAGCCAGCATCTCTTTGTTTTTCTTGCTCGGACGGGCTAAAATCCGAAGCGTGTAGTTCTGCGGATAACGCAATATCTCCATCATGCCGGCATATCCCATCGTACCCGTAGCACCTGTCAAAAAGATTGTTGTTTTCATATCTTTCACCTTTCAAATCACTTTTTCTTATGCATCCACGCTGTGGCTTTATAGAGGCGTTCCTTGGCTTTCTTGCGAACCTCGGCTCTCCATAAGGCTTCCTCTTCCGCCTCAGCCGCCAGATTGCGATATGCCTCTTCTGCATCCTGGTCACTGATGACCAATAACTGGTCACCTATCTGTAAATCGCTTGCCCCTGTCGGCACGAAGAAATCCTCTCCTCGGCGCACCATCACCACCAGGGTATGGGGAGGGAGAATCAGCTCGCGCAAGGTATGACCTTTTGCTAACAAATCTTCCGTCACCTCCACTTCACGTGCGGAGGACTGTATCTCGTCCGGCAGGTCAATGTCGAAATGTTCCAATGAACGCTCTGCTCCGGGATTGGTTGCCAAATTCAGCCTCTGAGCCATCATCGTCAGCGTCGTACCCTGGACCAAGAGAGAGACTATCGTACAAAGGAAGACTACATTGAATATCAAATCAGCATAAGGCACATCTTGCGCCTTGCACATGATTGCGAAAATAATCGGCACAGCACCTTTCAACCCCACCCAACTCAACATCAGTTTGTCACGGGAGTGGTACTGCGGGAAAGGCAGCATACAGAGCCACACCGCTATAGGACGAGAGATGAAAATCATCACCACACTGATGACCAGACACGGAACCCATACATGATAATCCAACAGTTCCAACGGTTTGACCATCAGACCTAACATCAAGAACATCACCAACTGGCTCAGCCACGTCAGGCCGTTGAAGAACGACCTTGTCTGGCGCTTGCGGGTGAATTTGTTATTTCCGATTATCAGTCCGCTCACATACACCGCCAGATAGGTGTTGCCCTTCAGATAATAGGTAATCGAGAAAATGAAGATACAGGCGGTCAGAATCATTATAGGATAGAGAGCCTCGTTTCCCAACTTCACCCTGCGCATGAGCAGCACCAATCCCTCGCCGAGCAAAAAGCCCAACACCGTACCCATCACCAGTTGTATCAGAATGGTCTGGATAATAGGTAATGCGGAAACCTCTTCTGTCAGTCCCGCTATCGAATGACGGCTCACCACCAACCCTATCAGAGTCGTAGTCAGTACATAAGCCATCGGGTCGTTTGCACCGGACTCCAGTTCCAAAAGCGGACGAAGGTTATGCTTCAAACCAATACCGTTGGTACGAAGAATAGAGAAAACACTCGCGCTGTCGGTACTACTCATCGTAGCCGCTATCAACAAGGCAAGCCATATCGAAACGGTCTGCACCGCATTTATCCATCCGAACAGGAAATACGTAATCACACCCGTGATGATACAGGTCAGCAAAACGCCTATCGTTGCTAAGGTGATACCCGGCGCCAGCACCGATTTGATATCACTAATCTTCGTCTCCATGCCTCCGGTGAAGAGGATGATACACATCGCCAGCGTACTGAAAGCCTGCGCTGTTCCTGTCTCTATCTGCAGACTACCCATTCCCATCAGACGGGCGATGTTCTCCGAGCCGAAGAACATTCCTACCGCCAAGAATAACAACAGAGCCGGAACACCGTATTTATAACCGATCTTATCAGCAAAGATGCTGACGAAAAACAGCATCGATAAAATAAGTAAGATAAACTCTACGTGCATGGTTCTCCTTAATGCTTTTCAGCTTTCTTCCCTAACAAAAACTCATCAATAATACGGACTATCTCCTCTTTGGGATAGAGTCCTTTCAGCAACATCGGCTTGCCCTCTTTGGGGATATATAACACCTGCGGGATACTGTTTATTCCGAAGACGTACGCCAACTCCCGTTCACGTTCCGTATCGGCTTTGTAGAACACTACCTGGTCGCAGTACTTCTGGCTAAGCTCCTCCATGATGGGTGCCAATCGTTTGCACGGACCGCACCACGTGGTATAGAAATCAATCACGCAGGGTTTGTTGCCGCGATAACTCCATTCTTTCTCAGACTTGTAATCAAAAACACGCTCGCGGAACTGAGCCGTAGTCAAATAGACTACGTCCTCCGCCATTAAGGGCGAAAGACAAGAGGCGAAAGGCGAAAGCATGATCGCCATAAGAACTATCAAATACGTTTTTCGCATAATACTCCAAATTAAAATCGGGTGCAAAGGTACAACTTTTTTTGCATATATGCAAATTTTGGAGAGATTAAATGCACTTTGCTTCTTTCGTTATTCGGTACAAGCGACGTCAATCTTATTTCCTCCCAATCATCCTCCACACGTAATCCCCACGCCGAGCCTAAACTGCTTCGTTTTCTGGCTCAACGCGGGTTCCGTTACGAGGAGATCCAACGATGCTTACGCGCTTAGCGGTTGAGCACCTTTTGCGCCGTGTTATTAACGCGTACGATGTAGCCTGTCTGTAGCGGCAGGAGCATTGTCCATTCGTCTCCTTCGGCTATGCCGGTAGCGACGAGTTGTCCGGCTGTAGTATAGACGGTGATGCGATCGCCGACTTGCGTACCGCGTACATAGAGCGTACCGTCTGAAGCGAAGATGACATAAGATGTCTCAGTTGCAGCTGGACGGTTCTTCTTGAATCCTCCGATACGGATGGCGAAGCGCTTTGTATATTCGCCGGCCTCGAGCGGAAGAGTATAGTCTTCGTCCTGGAGGTTAACAAACGTCTTGGCCTCATAATCGATAAGCCATACGTACGGATATGGCTCGTACGGCTCTTTATCAGGCAGGCTGAAGGTGAAGTTATATCCGTCATAGCTATCCGGCACATGCAATCCGACCGGTATATCCACTTCCACAGGCGCTGCGCCGAGCAGGGAGAGTCGTGACAGGCCCTTGGCATCCATCGCATACATCTGCGGGAGGTTTTCATTCGCCGTCCATTTGATACCATCGCGTCCGTACGCATACTGTACCTTGCTCGATACAGTAGAATCGGGTATGAGGGTGAGCATGTCGGCAACCGGCGTGAGGGCATGATGGTCGTATGTAGCGCCACGTGCCGGAGCATGCGTGACAGCCGGTGTAGCGTAGGTCACTACCGCAGGCCGTGCGATCTTCTTGTTCCGGTCGTAGTACGGCTGATGGAAGATGATGGTCTCTTTCTTGTTCTGGGTAGCGGTCTGGCTAAGGAACGCATTGCCCATCGAGACCGTGGTACCCTTATACCACGACTGCGAGGTATAAGCCTGATCGCCCGCTATCCCATAGGCGCTGCCATCCATCTGGTAGATGACATGCGGGATATACATCTGGCGGAGGTAGTTGCCCGCCCAAAGAATCGTATCGGTACG
>DEIW01000117.1:0-14873 GCA_002352705.1 Bacteroidales bacterium UBA2764
ACGCGTCTTGACAAGTACGCATTCGAGTACGCTGAGAAGCGTCGTAACAAAGGTAAAAACGTTCAAGTAGAGGAGGCTTAATTATGGCACAGAATGACGAAATTCGCTATCTGACTCCGCAAGGTTCGGATCAGAAGAAGAAAAAGTACTGCCGTTTCAAGAAGAGCGGTATCAAGTACATCGATTACAAAGATCCTGAGTTCCTCAAGAAGTTCCTGAACGAGCAAGGCAAGATCCTTCCGCGCCGTATCACGGGTACTTCGTTGAAGTTCCAACGCAAAGTTGCTCAGGCCGTTAAGAAAGCACGCCACTTGGCATTGCTGCCTTACGTAACGGATATGATGAAATAATGTTTAACCGACTTAATTGAAAGGAAAATTTATGGAAGTAATTCTGATTCAAGACCTTGCAAACCTCGGTTTCAAGAACGACATCGTTAAAGTACGTGACGGCTACGGACGCAACTATCTGTTGCCTCAGAAGATAGCTATTATCGCCAACGAGAGCAACAAGAAGCAGTTGGCAGAGAACCTGAAACAGCAGGCTCACAAGGCAGCGAAAATCCTGGCAGACGCACAGGCATTGGAGGCTAAGCTGGCTGAGACAGTAATCGAACTCAAGGTGAAAGCAAACGAAGATGGTAAGATCTTCGGTACCGTTACCACCGCTGCAATCTCGCAGGCTCTGGCAGCTAACGAGATCAATATCGACAAGAAAGTGATCACGATCGCTGAGCCGATTAAGCAAGTAGGTGAGTACACCGCACAGGCTCGTCTCCACCGCGAGGTAAAAGCTGACATCAAGCTGAATGTAGTAGCTGAGTAAACTAGAGTATTAACCAAAAGATTTATGAAGGTATTATGAAAAAAGGAATTCATCCTGATAACTACCGCGTAGTAGTTTTCAAAGATATGTCTGACGGTACTCAGTTCTTCAGCCGCTCTACTGCTGCTACGAAGGACACAATCGAAATCGACGGCGTTCAGTATCCGCTGATCAAGCTTGAGATCTCGAATACGAGTCACCCGTTCTATACCGGCAAATCCAAGCTGGTCGACACCGCCGGTCGTGTGGACAAATTTATGTCCCGTTACGGCAATCGCAATCGCAAGTAATTGCGCGAGTTTTCAAGGGGCGGACATCGGTCTGCCCCTTGCTGTTTTTAAAAGAAAAATATCGTAATAACGTAATTACGTAATAACGGCAATTTATTATGAAAAACACACATCTCTGGCGCGCCCTCGGCCGCAACACCCTCATCTCTATCATCCTTTTCGGCGCATTATTAGGAATTCTATGGCTCGTTGAGACCTATCTCCTCCCTTGTGGGGAGGCCGGGAGGGGTTTACTCCTCAAATGGAACGACCCCGCATGGGTAGTTGGCATCCCCGCCTCCATCATCGGCGTGGCTTATATCCTGACTATCAAGGACCCGAAAAACTATACCGGTTTTTACGCCGGAATCATCATGTCCATCCTTTTGGGCATACAGTTCCTGCTGCAAGGACAGTTTGACAGCACCTTCCTCTATTTCTTTGTATTCATCCCATTCCAGATGATGTCCATTTACAAATGGAGTCGAAACAAAGAAGACGGCGGTGCCAGCTTTGAGCCCAAGTTCCTCGATACGCCGCGTTTGATTCTTTCTATAGCCTTGCTCGTTGTTATCACTGCCGGGGACTATGTACTCGCCACCTATGCTTTCAGGCATGAGGCTTTGACGGACAATATAGCTATCAAACTGCTAAACGGCCTCCTCATCTCTTCCTCTTTCCTTGCTAACTATTGGCTTATCTACCGTAAAACGGACTCATGGATATATTGGTTCCTTTATAGCGTTGCCGGTATAGGATTGTTCATTATTGTCGGTAACGTATTCTCTATTGTGCTGTTCACGTTCTTCCTTGTCATCAACTCCATGGCAGGCTTCGCATGGATCAAAGCCACAAAGCCGGAGAACCTGTACTGGGCAAAGATTTTTTGTAAACAATAAATCGAATATCGATTTCTCGACATACCGGCATATCGGAAATTATGATTAAAAGAAAAAGTGATACAGTACTCCGGGCCTCCGAACCTGCGCAGTTAATGGACTTCCTCATCGCCAAGATGGGCGGGATGGCCCGCTCGTCAGTCAAACAACTCCTCGGCCAACGCCGTGTCAAAGTAGGAAACGTTATCCAGACACGCCATGATTTCATGCTCAACGCCGGAGATGTTGTTACCATCTCTTCCGGACGTGGCAACAGCCAGCTGACACATCCCAAACTGCGTATCGTCTATGAGGACGACGACCTCATCGTTGTCAACAAACAACCCGGTCTGCTCACCGTATCCGCTACACCCGGCAGTTCGGAGACAACCGCCTACTCTATCCTGCGCGCGTACGTAAAAAAACAGAACGCGCGCGCAGGCGTGTACGTGGTGCACCGTCTTGACCGAGAGACCTCGGGGCTGCTTGTCTTTGCCCGCTCCGAAGAACTGCAGCATTATATGCGAACCTATTGGCGTGAACTGGTGACTGACCGCACCTATATCGCCCTCGCCGAAGGAGTCCTTGAGCCCCGCGAAGGAAAGATAACTACATGGCTCACAGAGGACAAACGCAATGCTGTAGTCTATTCCTCACCCGTCGATGACGGAGGCGACATCGCTATCACCAACTATAAAACGCTTCGCGTCAGCCATCAGGCATCAGATGCCGGAGGTCAGGCAACAGACAGCCCGGAGCAAAAATCCTTCGTACATCGTACATCGTCCCTTTGTACATCAATTTATTCCCTCGTCGAGCTCCATCTGGAGACGGGACGGACCAACCAGATACGTGTGCATTTAGCTTCTAAAGGTTGTCCGGTTGTAGGCGACAGGAAATATGGTCACGGCAACGAGTCTTCGCCTATTGACCGACTTTGCTTACACGCAAAAGTACTGGAGTTCATCCATCCCGTGACGGAGAAAAAAGTCCGTTTTGAGTCTCCCGTACCAAAAGAGTTCAACCGCGTATTACTATAAAAAGCACACTATTTTTTTCCGGCTCTCAATCATCATTGATATTAGGATAGATGAGTTGGGAGTGCCACGATGTGAAGCGAAGACGGATGGGTAGCAAGTAACGCATCAACCGGCGCGAGAGAGGTTCTGCGGGATCAGGGACAATCTCACAGGCTATTTGCTCAAAGGTCCGCGCATCTACTGCATAATAGCGTGTGTCGGTAGTAGTATAGAGAGTGATAGTCCAATGGAACAAATCACCTACAATAGTGATGGTGTTTACCATTTTCTCCTTTGCGGACGCAGACATCGGCATATGAAAATCTCCTATCCGCTGCATGGTGGCATCTGAGCGGATAGCCCACAGACGGTCGTCAGAACTGACTGCTAGACCGATTAGTTGTCGGTTGGCAGGTTCTATCGTAAAGATCCGGCGGTAACAGCCATTTTTTCCATTGTCCTTTATCTTCCGCACCCAAGGCATACCTTTGACCATTTTGAGTTGGAAAAGGTGCTCTTCGGCATCCGTGAGAAGAAAACCATTGTCATATTCCTTACGAGTGGTGCCGTTGCCCCAGATAAGGTGAACAGGAAACTTAAAGCCTTGTTTAGTCAGTTCACGGGAGAAAGAGAGACTCTTCGCGCGATTGACGGTGTTGGTCTCACAATCAATAAATTCAAGTCCCTCATCAGTCAAACGGAACACATCCGGAGGAAGTTGCAAATCCACCTGTCCGGATGCGGATTCTATCATTGTATAGAGTCCTACTGCTGGTTTGTTGAGTTGTTTGAGCGAGGTTTTGAAATGAAAACTATTCTGCTGTATCATCTTCGGAGTGAGTGCAACTCCGTAGAGAGAATCGGGCAAACGTCCTTCGGCAACCAGTTGACGGAAAGCGAAGAGAGGCAGAAGGGAGTCCGCTTCAGATTTGGTAAACTCGCGTCCCTTGAAATCAATGTACTGCACCTGCTTGTTCTCATTCGTCTCAAAGCGGATGAATGTACTATCCAAACATGAATAGACGACAAACGGCATTTTGTCCGTGCGTGGCGTGAGCAGCTCATAGAACGCGGGAAGAAGCCATACAAGCAGGATGACCGCCAGCGCGATAATCAGGTATTTGATAGCTGATATTGAATTTTTGAAAGATCTCATTGTTTGCCGAGTTTAAAACGATAGACGGAATAAAGAGGGAGTATTGTGGCTACCAACAGGAGTGCTATGAGCCAAGGGAACATATAGATATAGCAAGCCGGCTGAGTGGTCAGGAAACAGAGGGCTATGAGTGGCACACTGATAAGCATATTAAAACAGCGCCCGCGCCACTGCGGCTCAAGAATGCACCATGCTGCAAGGCTGTAGCCGAGCAGTCCGGCTATATACCACGGCAGGCAGGTAAGAAAAATACGCCAAACCAGTTCGCGGGGCAGCCATCGCTGCTCCACTACGGCTAACAACGAAGCATCCAGCATAAACAGGACACTCAGCCCGATAAAGCCGAACAGAAGCATCGCGGTCACCGAGCGGGTATAATCTATCGGCAGATGCAAAGTCAGACGAATACGCTTCTGCACCATCTCCGGAAGCCATTGGCAAAGGGAGAGGATGACTCCGGTGAGCAATGGCAGATAAGTCAGCCTGCCTATCATCAGAGTATCACGGCCAATCATCGTTGCCCAAGTTTCCACTGTCCCATGCGAGAGGAGGGTGCTGCGCAAGGAGAGAAGCAGATACACTACCAAACCAACGTGCGACACGACCGCGATGAACCATAAGAGTCGTGTCTTGAGCCATTCTTTATAAAATATTGCTTTTATCATAACTGTCTGTTTTTTTTTTGGGGGGGGACGACTCTTCCTATCAATACTTGCCGGTCAGGTCAATAAAAGTGTCCTCCAGCGTCTTCGTAGGCGTAATCAGTTCGGAAACAGGGCATTGCTTTAAAATACGACCGTAATCCATGATGATACAGTCATCCACCAAGCGTTCCAAATCCTGGATAATATGCGAAGTCAGAAAAACGGTTTTCTCCCCTTGCTTGCAGAAATCGCGCAGATACTCTACGAAAAGACGCCGATATCCGGGATCCAAGCCTAACGAAAAATCATCGAGTATAAGCAACTCGGGATCCTGCGCCATTAGTAATCCTAATGCCACTTGGCTTCGCTGACCGTTCGACATTTGGCTCAGTAGTTGGTAATCTTTAACCTTCAAAAGCCGCATCAATTCATAATACGCTTCTTTGTTCCATCGAGGATAGAACGGTGCATAAAAACGCTCTATCTGCTCTATTGTCATAAAAGGGTACTGCACATGTCCCTCAAGAAGCAGACCTATTCTGGCACGCTCACGCGCAGGCATGGTGCGAGTGTCATACCCTAAAAGGCGGCACGTGCCCGCGTGGGGCTGAATAAAACCCGAGAGGATATTGATTGTGGTGGTCTTGCCCGTACCATTCTTGCCCAGAAGCCCCAAAATCCTTCCGCGAGGGACTGAGAACGACAAATCCTCGTAGATTAGCCGTTTACCGTAATAATGGGTCACATGATCGAACTGTATCATCTCGTCATGTCCTGTTTGGTCATTTGTCATGCGTTCATTTATTTGCAGAAATGGGTGCAAAATTACAAAAAAAAAGGCATATACACAAGTCTTGCATGCAAAATACCCAAAAATAGGGATTGCAAAATTGCTGAAAAAGTAGTAATTTTGCAGCCCAAATCAGAAGGCTGTTGAAAATATCGAGAATAATACTCATATGTCTGTTGTGGATAATACCGGTGGCGGCTCTGGCATCGCAGCCGGATTCATTGCGTTTGGATAGTGCTCAGCAGGCTGTTTTGGACAGCATTACCCGTATGTACACGCTGGAGGAAGTAGTGGTTACGGCGCAGGAGCTCACCGGCCAAGCCAGTGCCTCTGTTATCAATAAGGAAGCTATGCAGCACCTCCAGCCTTCCTCGTTCTCGGATATCCTGCAGACCTTGCCGGGAGGTATAACCAAGGACCCAAACCTGACCAACGCGAATGTTATCCGTCTGCGCGAAGCTTCCAACGGAACCGGTAGCAACGAGTACGACGCCTCATCATTAGGAACATCTTTTGTCATTGACGGCGCACCTGTGAATACCGATGCCAATATGCAGTACGTACAGTCGGATGTGAGCGGAGCGGATGCCAAACGCAACAGCGTGGGAGCCGGCGTGGATATGCGTACCATCTCCACCGATGATATCGAGCAGGTGGAAATCATCCGCGGCATCGCGGGAGCCGAATACGGAGATGTCACTTCGGGAGTGGTCAAGATTGAGCGCACGGCAAAACCTACACCTTGGCGTGCCCGCTTCAAAGCGGACGGGTTCAGCAAACTGCTCTTCTTCGGAAAAGGGATTGGATGGAATAATAATCAGACTGTGCTCAATTTCAGTCTGGATTACCTGAATGCCAAAGCCGAACCTACCAACACGCTGGAGAACTACCAACGCATCACCGCCTCCGTCCGCCTCCAGCAAAGATGGAAGGCGCAGGACTTCCGGATCCGTTGGCAAAGCCATCTGGACTACACCGGTAGCATTGACAACGAGAAGATTGACCCCGATATCCATAACAACCGCGAGGATAGTTACCGGAGTCAGTACCATAAATTAAGCTGGAATAACACTATCTATCTCAATCAACCCGATGCCGGTTGGTGGCAGTTCAGCGTTCAGGCGAATGCGTCGGGCGAGATAGACCGCATTGACCAGACGCGCTTTGTACAACTCACCACGCCCAAAAATCCTGCCATAGACAATATGAAGGAGGGAGAGGCTATAGTTGAACTACTCCCCTATAAATACACTGCGAAGCACACGGTAGAAGGACTGCCTCTGAATCTCTTTATCCGGCCTAAGGCGGAGTTTTATTTCTCCACATGGAAACTCAATCACAAAGCGAATATAGGGTTTGAATGGAGATATGCCAAGAATTTCGGTCGTGGGCAGGTTTATGATATGAGCCGCCCATTGAACTACTCCTCGGCACTGAGACCGAGGGCGTATTATGATATTCCCGCAGGAAACCAACTGTCTTGGTATCTTCAGGACGAGATTGCTATCCCTGTACATAGGCACCTGTCGTTCGACCTCAATATTGGTGTCCGGGGGGCCTCAATGCTCGGGTTGGGAACCGATTATGCAGTGAGCGGTAAATGTTATATAGACCCACGAGCCAACCTCACCGTCAATTTCCCCTTCTCAAAAGGCAAGTTTTACATGGCAGCTGCTGTAGGAAGGCATACGAAGATGCCTACCCTTCTCCAACTCTCGCCAAACCTGCTCTATATGGATCTACGGGCTCCGGATGTATCTATTGCGCCTACGGACGAGACAATGGAGATATACACCCATATTGTCAATCCCGTCAATTATGACTTGAGACCGGCGCGTAATCTGAAATGGGAAGTCCGTGCCGGATTGGATATTAACAAGCACCGGCTTAATATTACCTATTTTGAGGAAGATATGCGTGATGCGTTCCGGAGCATGATGCGAGTGGAGGCCTTTCGATATACGATTGCCGGAAACAGCTACCAA
Source organism: Bacteroidales bacterium UBA2764 (assembly GCA_002352705.1). Classification (GTDB taxonomy): domain Bacteria; phylum Bacteroidota; class Bacteroidia; order Bacteroidales; family Paludibacteraceae; genus Colicola. Next base: position 7,567 of record DEIW01000117.1, read on the forward strand.
CGCCTGCTGCCATATTATACCACCAATAACGGCAGCCGGATATACAAACAAGGTGTGGAGTGGCAGTACCAAAGTCCGCGTATCCCGGTTATCTGCACGCGTTTCACACTGAATGGCGCATGGATGCGGACTATGTACAGCAATAGCGAGCGCATGTTTTCCACAGAGAAAAGTCCGGGTATCGTGAACGGTGTGAACGTGCAGGAGAGGTATATCGGTCTATATGACTGGACGGAGGGATATATTCGCGAGAGTTTGAATAGCAGCCTGATTGCAGATGTGTATATCCGGAAAATAGGTCTCACCGTCAGTGCCACACTCGAAGCAACTATCTATACCGCCTCCAAAACGATTGAGAAAGACGGAAGACCTGTTGCATACATCTCATCTGAAGACGGAGACCTGCATCCCTACAACGCAGCCGCGGCACAGGACGCAATCCTCAAAACCCTCATCTTTGATTACAACACAGGGCAGTTTATCCGGCGCACCGTGCCATTTGAAGGATACCTGAACCTGCGCGTACAGAAGACAATCACACGCTTTGCCACAATTGCCCTCTACGTCAACAGGTTGTTGGATATCCTGCCGGACTACCAAGTCAGCGGACCCGACGGAGGACAAGTGACGATCCACCGTACAGCAAGCCCGTATTTCGGAATGGAGATAAATCTGAATATATAATATGAAACCTATCATTTTCTTTCTTTGCGTGTTGGTATTGGCAGCCTGCGAGCGGCCGACAGACGAGAATGTCGTCCGGGTGACGGTCGAGTTGCATACCGACGGCGTAACACATTTTAGCGATATTATGCTAACCGCACATGACATCAATATGAATAAGGACTACACCGCGGATTCCTTGGTTCTCTCACTGCCAATGGGCTATTACGACTTTTCCGTCAGCGCGCAGGCGAACGGAAACACTGTCCGCGCGTACGTACGTGGCGTAAAAGTGATACAGGATTGCGTCATCGGAATGGAGGCTTTCTATGAGAATGCGGGACACGGGGATTTCGTATTGGCGGAGATATTTTTTGCCGGGACGGAAACGCCCGAGGGGAAACGTTATATCGGCGATAAGTACTTTGTCATCTATAACAACTCTCCGGATACGCTGGCGGCGGACGGTCTCATCCTCATAGAAGCAGACCTCAACTCGGTGCAAAAGTACAACATGGATTTCGATTTCAGGGACCGCTTCTTTGCGGTAGATGCCATGTATCGTATTCCGGGAGACGGGAACTCTTATCTTGTTCCGCCGGGAAAGGCATTGCTCATAGCCGACAATGCCATGAATCATACCGAAGCGAACAGCCGTTCGTTCGATTTGAGCAAGGCGGATTTTGAATGGTACGATGTATCCTCATCTGCCGGTGTGACCGATGTGGACAACCCGGAAGTGCCGAATTTGGATAAACTCTATTGCTACACCTTTACCATCTGGGTGCCGCACAACCAGGGACATAAGTCCTTCGGCTTGGCGCGTTTTCCAGAAGGGGTGACGGCTGAACAGTATTTTGCCACCGACTCACTCTATATATCGTACAACTACGAACTGGTCACCGCCGCTGGAACATTCTCTCAGTCCAAGAAATCCTATATCCTGCCTAACGAATGGATTGTGGATGCCGTCAATCTGGCACCGTCCGAGACCTTCCAATGGCTCACTTTCAGCGACAAACTCGATGCTGGCTATACCTACGTAGCGCCTACCGGCAGTGATGTCACACGTTTTGGAAAAGCCGTACGGCGTAAGACACAGCGTTACGACGAGGGACGGCGATTCTTACAGGATACCAATAACTCTACCGATGATTTCGAGCCGGGAGTACCCGCGGACCCCTTCTTTTTCCTATGAAACTATTACTCGCCATTATTACTGCATTGGTCACCGACACCGCCCGAACCGATTTGACCATCGCCGGTCATTTCGGGCAGGGCTCGCATGTCATCGAGGGTACGCAAACGGGCGGATTCGATGTCCATGCGCAATCGGTGTACGACATCAATGCCGTGAGCCGTGTCTTCGGAGAAGCTTCCTTTCAATGGAGAGACAGCAAAGCTACGCGCTTTGTGGACAACGCGGATTTCCGGATGACTGCCCCTTACCTCACGGTGGACACGCTCGGAGGAGATAGGAGGACAGAGACATATTCGTTCTACGGAGGATACCGGATGCTTAAAAATCATATTCTATGGCACGCTGCATTGCGGTTCCGGGCAGAGCAGAGTTACCGCATGCGCGACCCGCGTGCAAAAAACAAGGTGACGGACCTGCGCATAGAGGCATCTGTCGGATACCAATGGACGCAATACGCACTGAGCCTGCATGCATATGGCGGGCGTTACAAACAGAATAACGAGATACGCTTCTACTCCGAGCTGGGCGAGACTACTATCTATCACATGGCGAACGACACCGAGCCGTACGCGCGTTTTTCATCCAACAACAAGGTCAGTTACTACTCCGGTTATCGCGCCGGCGTGGGTTTACAACTCCTGCCCCTGCGGGGATTTGCTGCCGGCGTGCAATACGACTGGTACCGGTTCGTCAAAGAACTGCTCATCAACACCCAGGTGCCGATAGCCGCTCTGAACTGCCATACCATTTCCGCACAGATCGGATATGTAGCACAACGATGGCGTCTCATGGCTACGGCGGGAGTCGAACTCAAACGCGGCAGCCTGTATATCTACGGTGATAATGCAAACAACTATTACCAGCTCCTGCTCATTGCCCCTAACTATCGGCGAAACACCGTGCTCGCAGACCTATACGGCGATTACCGTCTGCCGCTGCCGATGGGTGATTTGCTGTTCGTCGGAGAGGTCGGCTATGATGCATTCATGCAGCATTTCTCCGAGACGCTGCACATCCGGTATACTTTCCCCATCAAGGGCAAATACTCATGGTTCGTCTCCGCTGGAGCGCAGCTGCATCAATACGACCGCGCACATGCATGGCAGACCTCACTCGCAACAGGATTAACTTTTTAAACAATAAATAACAAAACAATGAAAAAAATTCTTTTTATGATGGCAGTAGCGCTGGTGGCGTTTACTGCCTGCCAGAAACAGGCACAGGTGACCGAAACCGTTTATACGGTAGGTGACGTATTGGCACAGGGTGATTCACTCGCAGGTGACACCGTGCTGGTAGAAGGTTATTGCATGCATCTATGCAAACACGGCGGACGAAAGGCGTTCCTCAATGGTGGCGAACAGGGAGTGTTCCTGCGTTGCAATGCGGTGGATTTTGAAGCCTTTGCACCTGAGTGTCTCAACAACAACCTGCGCGTCCGCGGTGTCGTTCAGGCTATTGATGTGCCGGTTGAAGGACAAACAGTCGCTGATGAGCACCACCACGAGGGCGAAGAGACATGCGCATTTTCTTCCACGGTCCGTAAGTATTACGTCAATGCCGTTTCCTACGAAATAATCACGGAGTAAAAAAACGCAAATTACGCAAACTACGCAAACTACGTAAATTACGTAAACTACGCAAACTACGCAAACTACGCAAAATGCCCCGCCGAACAGGTGGGGCATTTTGCTTTTATGCCGGGATCTTTATTTTACTCGGCTCCCTCGTACATCGTACATCTTTCCTTCGTACATAATATAGAGCTGGCCATTTTGGATGAACTTAACCGCTTTGCCGTTCGCTTCCTGCTGTACCGTCTCAAAGCCGGTCGGCGTTTTCTGACCTACGGTGTTCAGCACGGCTAACACGCTGTACCAGTTGGTCTTGTCTGCAAAATTCATCGTATTACCTAACACATTGAAGTCAGCCGTGGTACGGGCGCGGAGACCCACTGCGGTGTGATCGCCGTCAGCGCTGCGTCCTACTACCGAGACGGTCGAACTGCCGCCACCGGTAGCGAGAGTGTCGCTGCTGACAAGGGTCATATCTTTGTCGTAATTAAGCGCCATGCTGATTCCGTTCAGCGTCTCGTGGTTGTATGCTACATAACCGTCCTTGGTGGGATAAGCCGCTACCGTGATGTTCAGAGCATTGTTGGCTGCCGAACGAACAGCGGCATCCACTACCGAACCGTCCTCCATCTTCATGACATAGATAAGACCGTGGTTGAAATTACCGGTCGTTGCCAGCGTCTTCTCGCCTATAGTGATAGAACCCTTGCTCAGACCGCCGCAAACATAGATCTTGCCGTCCTCGAACTTGGTCTGCTGGAACTGCAGCGAACCGTTTACCGGGTGGTACTGGATATACTCGCGTGTGAGGTTCTTGTCATAGCGCGCCGCATAGATACCGGTCTCAGTGCCGTTGCTGTACGTGCCGGCTACATACAATTTGCCGTTCTCGTAGTGCAAACCCAGAGGACGGTCATATAACAACTCGTCGCTGTTGATTACGGCGCCTACATAATCCAAGTCCCGGAACTGGTTGAATTTTGCTTTGTATTTCAGGAGAACCGTATTGCAGTTGCTGCTCATAGACCCTTTGGTGTTCCATGCCTTGCGCGGGAAAATCGAGTCGTTCCATACCGGCAGAAGGGTGTCCGCCTGAAGACCGGCTACATACACGAAACTGTCCTCGCTCAACGCTACGCCTGCCCATGAGAAAGCCTCTTTACGGAATACTTTCTTGCCGTCCACTACAATAGAGTCGTAGTTCGTGAACGACATGTTATTGCTGCCTACCACGTTACCATTCTTGTCATACACATTGATAAAGCCCATATACACGCCTTTGCGGGTGCGGAACTTGTCTGCATAAATCACGCCGCCGTCCGCGGTAGCTGCCACTGCCGTATTCGCCAAATCATAGTCGCCCGTCGTGTCGGCACGTGCCCACAGCAAATCGCCGTTGGCGTCAATCTTGGCTAAAAACGAGTTACGCATGTTGGAGTATTTCATGTCTCCTGTGCGCGAACCCCACTTGCTGGCGGTGGCTCCTTGATAGGTTTTGCCATTGAAAGTCATACCTACCTCTTCGGCAGAAGCCGTCTGGAAACTGGAGAGCAGATACAGACTCCCGTCTGCCGCATACTCCAGGCTGTACAACTGGGTCTGACCCTTGGTGGCGTCAGCCTGCTCGTCAATGAGCGTTTTCATAAACTCAGGCGTAGCGGCCTGACTCATCACACTCAGCCCTAAGGCTGCTAAAAAGAAGATTTTTTTCATTTACTTGTTGCGTTTAGTTGTTAATATTTGTTTTGATTTTCTTCCAAAAAGTGCGCAAAATTACAAAAAATCACGCATTTGTGCAAGCCTGAAACGCAAATTCCCTACAAATAGGGATACCCTTATTGGACTTCATCAGGCTCCTGCAATTCCTTCACCAACACCGACCGTACGAAGTTCGGGAACTGCATCGGTTCTTTGTCAGTTCATCATAATTAGTAAGGTGTTAAATGCTTAAACATTAAAGTCCTTAAAGTCCTTAAAGTCCTTAAAGCCCTTATAGACCTTATAGACCTTAAAGACCCTCTCTATTATTAGGCGTTTCGGGGCAACCTCCTTTTTTTCTTCATGTACAAGGCCACAAAAAAGGAGCGAAGCACGATATACGCGCTCCGCTCCTTGGAGATTCCGTCAAAGGTTGTTATTTACCACTGGTCATCGGTGCTGATGTTATTGAGAGGTATATCACCGAGGGGGGGTGTGGGAGTACCGCTACCGGAAAGAATCATGTCGGTCAGTTCAAGAGAGGTGACCTCAGTTGCGGGATGTTTATATGCTTTTTTCATTTTAGTTCGTAATTTAGAATTTTTCATTACTTAACCTCTTGTCCAAGAACGTTGTAAAATGTCCCGTTGTACATGATATAGAGCTGTCCGTTGCGGAGTACCTTTGTCGATTGCAGGTTGTCCCCTTGTATATCCTCTAATTCTGTCGCAGTCTGCTCTTGGTTGAAGACGAAGCGCAGTTTGCGCGGAGCTTGTGCCATACCGTTTCCGGCAAGGTCGATATATGCTTTGTGTGCTTTGAGTTTGTTGGGTTCTTCATAGAGATAGAAGCCTACGCCGTTCACTCCGCTGAGGACATAGCATGTACCGTTTACCACCGCTGCGATCTCCGTTTCTGCATCTACTCCATGGAGGTGATTGGTTGCGGTGACGGTGACCGGTGCTCCGTTGCCCGGCGTGAGGGTGATGCTGTTGGCAGGAGCTTTGAAGATGACTGCCGTATTAGCCGGCAGAATATCATCGTTTTGGGCAATCTTATGCAGGTACATCGCCTCTCCGCTTACCTCGGCTGCATAAGCCTCGGTACCGTCGTTCGGCAGTTGGTATGGCTGCGTGCTGTGGAAGAACGTGGTGTAATATATTCCCGGGTGGTTCGGGTCCTCGTTCGCGGAAAGATGCAGGGCAGGCATCACGATATTCACCCTGAACGAAGCCACGGCTATATTCTTATGATTGATGTCTCCGACGAACTTGTAATAAACAATATATTTGCCCACCGCTTTGGCCGTAGGGACAGCCGGGACATATTCGCCGGTGTTGATTTTGTAGTGCCATTCGCCGTGTGCGCTGGTGCCGGGGGTAACGAGAGGCTGATAGGCGCCATTGTAGTCCAGATCGCCGCGGGACGACGGATAAGTAACCATAGGAGCCACTTTGTTGACCGTAATCGTTCCGGCAACGAACGTGATTTCGTAGTTGGCAGCCGTTGGACCATACGGCGTGTTATGATACGTGCCCACATTGCTTCCCGTAGTGTACTCGTTGTTAAATTGCACAGTTCCGCTCAAAGCGGTCATCAGATTATCGCCATTCACGAAGCCGGTATAAGAGGCCTGATTGCACCACCAAGCAGGGTCACCATAATCGAGTTGTTTATCATCCGCCTTGATGGTCAGCGGAGCTTTGGCTATCGTTACCTCGACCGAATTGGGGTCAGGTTCGAAGTCTGCGTGTGTCCCGTCGCCTACCACACGATAATAGACGGTATAGGTGCCCGCGTTGGTAGCCTGCGGCAGGGAAGCACTCCAGGATGTATGATCCAGCGAGTACGCCATTGTACCGTTGACAGCCGTTCCGGCGGTGACGAGCGTCTGAGGCACACCGGTATAGGTTGTGTTGACAGCAGACGGATGAGCAGAGATACCGGCAATCAGAGAGAGGTCGGCACTCGTAGCGCTTTCCGTTCGTGCCTGGACTCCTGCTGCGCACATGCACGCGGCAAAGAGAGTAAGTACAAGATTCATTTTTGCAATCAGTCGTGCCATAAATATTGCGGTTTTTAATTCCGGCACAAAGGTACTACATTTTTTTGAGATACACAAGAATTTAGATTTTAAAAAGTTCAAACGCTTGCATATGTGCAATTTTTGT
>DEIW01000117.1:14899-15078 GCA_002352705.1 Bacteroidales bacterium UBA2764
GCAATTTTTGTTGTACCTTTGTACCCGATTATGTTAGAAGACTACCGTTTTAGCGAAGATATGTCCTATGCGTCCCACCGTCTAATGGTTCGCAGCAAGGACATCGAGATTGGCGGCGTGTTGGGTCCTGTGCCCGGCATCTCCGTTGCCGAATAGTCGCCCCCGGTGTCCTGTGCCCG
>DEIW01000060.1:0-336 GCA_002352705.1 Bacteroidales bacterium UBA2764
GCCGGCAGGAACGACTGTAGAAAGGGCTACCCTTATCCAAGAAGAGACCTCTTTGACTGTTCAGAGCGGCAGCAATTTTATCCGTGTGGATGCAGCCCTTCTGCCCGTAGCGGTGACATATTTCTCCGAGACACTTTTCGGTACCATCCCCACTGCCATAGTGCAGGACGATACAATAGAGGCGGAGGTCTTCTTTGACGACTGCCGAATGGGCTGGAGATGGCTTTTGACCGAGGGCGAGACGGCTAAGATTATGGAGGTGAAAGCGCACGAGAGCGCCTTGCTCCATGTGAAGCCGTTGATTCACTATATCTACAACAAAACCACCGAGCAGGC
>DEIW01000060.1:408-27311 GCA_002352705.1 Bacteroidales bacterium UBA2764
CGAATATATCTTAGATACGGTAGTCCTCTCTTCCGGCGAGCGTCAGATTAACAGTCTGGTGCTGGAAATCCGCCGTTCCTCCCTGTTCGAGCAGAAAATAGCGCAATACGAGCCCTATATATCCCCGACCGGTAAGAAATACGAAGCTACAGGCGATTACCGCGATACGCTCAGCAACGCTGCCGGTTGTGACTCGGTGGTAGTGACTCATTTCACTTTCTATCCGACAACTTACAACAAAACCACCGAGCAGGCATGCGACAGTTTTGTCCTCAACGGCAAAAAATATACCAAGTCCGGCGAATATATCTTAGATACGGTAGTCCTCTCTTCCGGCGAGCGTCAGATTAACAGTCTGGTGCTGGAGATCCGCCGTTCCTCCCTGTTCGAGCAGAAAATAGCGCAATACGAGCCCTATATGTCTCCGACCGGTAAGAAATACGAAGCTACAGGCGATTACCGCGATACGCTCAGCAACGCTGCCGGTTGTGACTCGGTGATACTGACCCGCTTCACGTTCTATCCGACGGTTTATAACAAGACAGCCGAAACCGCCTGTGACAGCTATACCTGGCAGGGCAAGTCCTATACCGTCTCCGGTTTGTATACTGATACTACGAAAGCTCAGGACGGCACCAGAACGATTAATACACTCGATTTGACCGTCAACTATTCGTCATCCGCCAATATTACCGTTTCTCAGCGGGGAGCCTATACTTCAGCACAGGGAAAAACCTATGAGACATCGGGAGACTACAAAGAGGTGATTACCAATGCCGCCGGTTGTGACTCGACAATCATGCTGCATATCACTATCCTTGGCGACCAGATGTTCTACGATACGGTATATTTCTGCCGCGGATTCAATACCACGCATGAGGAGCAGATTGACGAGGAGCATGTGCGCCGCTATCTGCCGTACGTCTTCGAGTCCCCCGCGGTGATATGGGACGAAGTGATGGCGCATGCTGTCAAGGCGAAGGAGTCCACTCAGACGCAGATTGACCTGAAGGGTGCGGAGGCGGAGTTGCGCGCATACTACAGCGGCGAGAAGACACCTATCGAAACGATTGTCTGGACCCTGAGAAAGAGCAACGAGAGTGCTTATTCTCCTCTTCCCGTAGAGACCTCCCCGCAATGGGTGAGTGCCGGAAAACTGGCTGCCCAGATACATTTCCGTTGCGGCGAGATATTCAACAACGAATATCCTACTGCCGTTGAGAATACGGAAGCGGAAGCAGAGACACCGGTCAAACGGATAGAGAACGGGAAAATAATAATCATCCGCGGTAATGCGGTATATACGCCTTTCGGACAACGAATCAAATAATCTACTTGCAAATTATGAGAAAACAATTGTTCGTATTAGCCTTGATGGCATCCTTGACAGCGAGTGCGGAGACATATGTCGAGCAGGCTCGTCCCTGGAGCAATTTCTGCGACTCGGCGATGAAAATCCTTGAACTGCCGTATTACTATTGTTCCTGCAAGGAGTTCTCCAATGCCTTCACTTTCCCTCTGGAAACGGAGATTACCGACACGGTATGGTACACTGCTTCGCTCAATGATTTGAAACGGGGTGTATCGGCTTACTGGTTCTCCAATACCTCTGTGACGATGGAGATTTACGCTTTCTGCTCCAGTATCGGGCCTACTTTCTCTTTTACGGTGGGACCGAACCAGATGAAAGATATGGACAGCCAGAAGATCAATGCGAAATTAGCCGAACTCAATGAGCAGCAGAAAGCTATGGCGGAGACGCTGACCCCACATATGCGTGTCTATCCGCATAACGGCGGTACCGGCAAGGTGTATTGCTATCCTTATGACCAGGGCCCCGAATCAACCTGCGAAGACCCGCTGCCGCTGCGTCCCGGAATGACGTATATCTGTGAGAAAGAGGAGAATGTTTACCGCATGGAATGGTCCTCCATCGCTTCAACAGGAAAAGCATTTGTGCTTTGGAAGCAGGTTAAGAACCGTCCTTGTGAGGTTTGGCTGACGTTGGACAGCTGTACGGGAGAAGAGGTAGGACGTGCCGCGTTATCCGACTCGCTGCATGTCTATCAACCGGACTCGGCTATGCTCGTTTCCGCGCGCAATGCCAAACGCTCTTTATGGCTGCATGTGAAACATGACAAGGGATACGTGGGACGTGTGTATTGCTATAACAACCCCAAATATACGGAGGAGGTAAAGGCTCCGCTTGATAGCAAGACCTGTGCCGGGAAGACGCTCAGCGCCAATTTCCGTACCTACAGCACAGATACGGCGTTTGTAGATACCCTCTGGGTGACACGCGATACGCTCACGACGCAGGAGATAGCCTTCGCTTTTACCCAGCCGAAAATGGAGTATGACACGCTCTATCTCTCGCAAGTCGATCTGGCGCGCGGATACCGCTATCCCTCTTCCAGTGTGGTATTCTATGCCTGCACGGATTCGGTAGTGTGGATTAAGAAGCAGGGCGCTTGTGACCGTGTTATACAAGTCACGGTACTGCCGAAGATAGGGGAAGAAGTGGAATATGTCGGTTCTGCAGACAAGCGCAGCTGCAAATATATCCAAAACGGAAAACTGTTCATCCTCGTGGATGACCGTAAATACAATGTCTTAGGACAACAAATCAAAACAAACAAATAAATTATTAAAATTAAATCTTATTATTAACTAAATCAATTAAAGTTACATGAAGAAGTTTTTCTTACTTACCATGGCGTCTTTAATGACCGTCTTTGCAATGGCGGTAGGACGTGGCGATGGTAGTACCAAAGCCAATGCAATTGACTTTGATTGGGAAAAGGGAGTACAGCATCCGGGAGGTAACGCAAGCCTTTGGTATCGCGTTAATCTGGATACTGCCGATTATTCACTATACAGTGTGGATAATCCATCCCTTACCCTGTATTTAACGAACCCGAGTCGGAATGCTTCAGTAGATGTCAGTATGGAGGCTACTTTGATGGGCGAAACAGAGTCCAGAAAGTACACCATTGCTGCTCACCAGTTCAAAACCTTTACGGCAAATGCTACAGCACTGGTCCGTATGAAGCAGAAAGAGCTCTACTTGGAGTTGAAGGCAACCGGTAAGATTAATCTGAGCGCCAAAGTGTTCGAAACGTCTGATTTGGACGAGACCTGTAAGGATGCCAAGGAACTCAAATGGAACACCAAGACCACCCAGACCAAGGGTTTTGTAACCTGGTGGAAAGTAGATCTGACTCCGGCTAAAGAAGCGACCAAGAAAGACGTTCAGGTTACCATCACCAACGAGGGTACTCAGAAGGTCAATCTGGTAGCAGGTGTGTCGACAGACTGTCCGTCTTCCGGTCTTACCAAAGAGACCAAAGTGCTGAATCCGGGCAAGTCGGTTGTCAAGACTGTCCCGCAGTCTATGATCAAATCCCTTCAATCGGATGAGGTGTATGTCTCCATTGAGAATCTGGAGGCTCCGGTGAGCATGAAGATCGAGCTGGTGGACCAACCTGTAGTTCCTGTTATCAACGACGGCGACGCTTTCACGGACTTGGATGTAGAAGCCAAGATCGAGTCTCTGCCGGTAGGTACGACGCTCTACCGTCTCAAGGTATCGGAGATGAACTCGCGCGGCAAATACGAGCCGGAGTTCACCTATCGTAATGTAGGTTCCGGCAATGCGAAAGTAACGGTGAAGACGGCATTCTCGCCGCTCCCTGTTTACAGCACCAATGACAACACCTACACGCTCTCTCCGAATGAGGAAGAGGTTGTGGTTTACAAGAAGAACATGCTCGATGGTCTGGAGGGCGTAGAGTATGTCTACCTCCAGATTACGGTAGAAGGCACTGTGAACTTATACGGTCGTTTCAAACACGTACGCGAAGGTAAGGCTTGTAAGACCAATATTGACTTCAACTGGGAGACAGGTCATTCCCAAGAGGCCCGTACTACCCAATGGTATGCTGTAAGTATAGCCGAAGCGCGCGAAAACGTAAAGGATATAATGGTATATGTCCAGAATTTCGGAGACGAAAGTGCCAAAGTCAAGGCTTCGGTAGCGTTCTCCTGCCCGTACGTTGATTTGCAAGAAGTAACGCGTACTATTGCAGCCAATGGTGCACCGGTATCGCGTCGGTTGAAATACTCCAGTTTTGCTATGATGGATGATACTGTCTATATCGGGCTGGAAACGAACCAGAATATCAAATTCTGGGCAACCACCGTTGACGCCGAGAAGAAAGCAGAAGCGGATACCCTATGTCTGCACGCAGTTGACTTCAACTGGGAGGAAGGCGTAAGACAAGCGGCAAACGACACGGTATGGTATCGCATAGATGTGATTGAGGCTCATAAAATAATGGATTCCCTCAAGCTCAAATATCCGACTATAACGGTTCAAAACAACGGATCCGGCGCAGCGCATATCGTTGCTGAGTTGTCCGCTGAATGTCCTGATTCAATAGCGAACGAAAGCCGTAAATTGACGATAGAGGCAAATGGTGCTTATACCAAGCAGATATCAAGCAACTTACTTGCTAATATTACATATGATGAGGTTTATGTACGCGTGATTACCGATCAGGATATCCATGTCCAGGTAACCATGACGGAGAAGCCGGCAGGTAGCGATTGCTCCTCCGCTATTCCGTTCAACTGGGTTTCCGGTAATGTGCAGGATGCCAATGCCAACTTGTGGTATCAGGTAGATCTGAGAGACGTGATGAAGCGCGGTAATGACCTTAAACTCAATCTGAAGAATAATTCCAAAGAGGAGTGCACCGGTGTTATCCAACTGGCATATGGTTGTCCGGTAGAGGTGGCTCCGTCTGTTAAGAATTTCAAACTGAAAGTTTCTGATGAGCCCAAGACCATCACCGTACAGAACAGTGCGTTTGAGACCTTGGATGACAGCGTAGTCTATGTAAATGTGCAGGCAACGAAAGCTATTCATTTCTGGGCTGACACGCTGCCGGTACAGGCGTTCGACACCATCACCGGCGAAGGTATTACTCTGATTCCGCTGAAATGGGATACCGTTTATACGCAGAAGAAGGATACCGAATGGTATATTATCCCGAAATCGGAGATCGACCTGGTTCGTAATCTGGATGAGCAGAAGAAACCGGTAGCTCACTTGTGGAATGACGGTACGGATGCCGGTGTCTATCAGGTAGAGGCTGCTTTTGCCTTCCCGATCGTGAAGAAGATGATGACCAAGAGCCAGAAACTGGCTGCGGGCAAGCACTTCTCGGATACTATTCCGGCAAGCACGTTCAACCAGATTCTCAACAGGAAAAATACGACCGACTCGATTATCATCCGCGTGACCCGCAAGTCCGGCACCGGTGACTTCCGTTTCCGTGCCGAGCTGGTAAAAGCATTCACCGGTAACTCGAGATACGATGCGCTGCCGCTTGAGATGAACAAGACATACACGCAGGGCGCTAATACCGAGATGTGGTATCAACTCAAGCCTGCTGACTGGAAAAAGAACAAAGATCTCTTTGACAAGAGCCTGCATGTGGTTGGCAAGAATGCCGGTGCAGGTCAGACTACCGTATCTGTAGCAGCTTACGAAGGACTTCTCTCTGAGAAAGACTGGATTGAGTACTACAGAGGCAAAGAAGGCAAACGTACACTCAAGAAAGGTTTTGTCAAATCGCGTAATATCCCTGCTCAGGCGGTATATGCATTGGGTAATGCCGAGTTCTACGTAAGAGTACGTACAACCGACTCTATTGTATTCTCTTCTTCCTTCCAGAACTACGAGCCGCTGACGGAGGTTGATCCGAACCAACAGAAGGCAAAGATGTTAGTGCCGAATGTGGATTATACCCTGCCGGCAGACACCACCATGTGGTTCCTCGTATGCGCTCCGTACATGCAGAATAACTTCCGCTATATGGATGCCGCTAACGTAGAGTATGAGTTGGAAGGCAACGAGCCTGATACGATTGAGATTACAGCTACGTTCCAGGATACATTAACTTATAAGGTACCTGTGCGTACGCGTGTGATAAACAAGAGCGGTAAAGAGCGCAAAGGCTCTAAGACGCTGAAAGAGCTCTTCAATGAAGCCATGAAGAGAAAAGGACGCGAATTCGATATCTCCGGATTCGAGGCTGATACTATCAATGATTATATCAAGAAGTTTATCTCCAGCGATTCCGTAACGGGTTACGTACGCGTACGTTCCAGCAAACCTATCAAACTGCGTCTCAATACGCTGCAGGTAACGGGTGACTCCTGTCTGAACCCGATGGAGTTCGACTGGGAGCACGGTAACGTGAGCGAGGCGAAACGTACGAACCTGATTCATGTCAAACTGGATACACTGAATCGTATTCCGGCAGGCAAAGACCTTCTGCTGCATATGGAGAACTGGTCAACCGGCGCTACCAATATGAAAGCGATTATCTCTCCGGAAGGATGCGACGAGGACAGCCTTGGTTCCGTAAGCCGTGTGATTACCACGGATACTACGAAACGTGTATCGCGTGCTCTTATCACTACGATGAACCTGGGCGGATTGATGATCAAATATAATTCCGATTCCGCTACCCATATCTGGGCAGAGATCGTTCCGGCTATCGTTGATACGATCGACACAACGTTCGATGTGTCTGTTTGTGCCGGTACTGAATATCTGATCGATACGATCAAATATGTGATCAATAAAGATACGGCGATAACGGTACAGAGTGATTCTATTGATAAAGCAAACGCGAAGTATTATATCGTTAGGGCACTCTATAATTTCAAGACCTTCCGCGATGTGAAACTGGTAGCGATTGATTCGCTGGGCGCTAATATCCCGACCGTAACGAAGGGTGCTGTCTTAGATTGTACGCTTGCTACGGATTCTCTCCGCAAAAACTTCGCTGCCCAAGGCGATACCGTCAAGGTAGTAGGTGCAGGCGACAGTATCAGATGGGAATATACACTTGACGGAACGAACTTCCAGCCTATTCCTACTACGGCGTTGACTACCGCCGCTATCGGATTGCGTTATGTCATTACGACGCAGTGTGATGATCAGGACACCAGTGCTGTATGGCAGAATATCCCGTATGACTCAGTGCAAAATATTGTTAGTTGTGGACCTGCGTATGTGATTCTAAAAGACTCGACCTACAAAGAATCCACCGTAGATTCCGTCGTTGTTGAGGATTGGGACCTCGGTTGGAAAGCCGGTATTGTGCTGAACGTGACAATCAATAAACCGCTTCCGAATGATACCACCCATGCGGGAACAGTGGTAGACAGTTACACATGGTCCGTCAATGACTCTACTTATAAGAAGACGCCGACCTCTCCGGAGGGTATGTTAGGCTATGACGTATACGTTAAACCGGGTATGAACGGCGAGTGCGATACAACTTATGTATTGGAGTTGACCATTGATTCTTCGGTTGAGTGTCAGGATGTAAATACAACAGTAAGCGTGGCAGTCTGTGACAAATATGACTGGACTGATGCAGACACAACCATCACCACTCCGGGAACGTACACCCACGTCTTTACAGGCGTAGTGGCCGGAGGTTGTGACTCCATCGTTACGTTGGAAGTGAAAATCAGAACCGCAAGGTACGATACGCTGCCGGCAGAGAATGCTTGTAAGTCTTATACATGGAATATAAACGAAAAGACATACACGTACACGACTTCCGGTGACTACAATGATACTATCCCGACAAAAGACGGACAATGTGATAGTGTTATTACTACGCTGCCTCTGACAGTCAATACCACAGTATATGATACGGTGAAGGTAGGTGAGCCAAAATGTCATAGCTATCATTGGGAACTCAATGACCAGTATTATTATGAAACGGGTCTGTATGATTATACCATTGCAGGCGGAGCAACCGAGTGTGACTCTATTATTACGCTGGATGTGACGATTAACAACGCAACTAAGTTCAACCTGGAGGCTGTATCATATTACGGTAACCGACTTCTGGTTATTAATCGTCGTGATATTATTGATTCTACCGGCTGGCAGCTTGACTCAATCTATGATCCTAATGGAGAAGTAGAGGTGCTGTGGTATGAGGTATCGGATCTTAATAATCCGGTAGGCGAGGGATACTATCTCTTAAACGAGGAGAGCGGTGATCCGCTTGTAGGTACCTATTTCGCGGTTGTGAAAGTTCCGTCTTCTTTAAAGAACTGCGGCTATGAGGGTTACACCAAGCGACTGGTATGCGAGGCTTCGGCAACAGCAGCTCCGGCTCTGATTCCGAACATGGTTCGCGGAGGCGAAAATATCCGCGTGGTGAACCTCGATCCGGAGAAGGAGACTACAATCCGTATCTATACAACCGAAGGTCTGGTACGTGACACCTACACCGTCAGCGGTGAAGACTCATTCGTCATCAAGGCTGCGGCAGAGCACGGATTCTATCTCGTTGAGTTACGCAATGAGGATCTCCAGACAACCTTACGTTATATTGTTAAATAAGAATAGGAGGTAGCATTATGAAGACTATAAAATCATTTCTAATAGCAGCCACCCTGATTAGTGCAACTGTTGTGTCGACTCTGTCGGCACAGCAGGCTGCCCAACCGGCTCCCAAACACGAGTTCAAAGTGGCTATAGGCGACTCCGTAATGATCAAGCGTGAGTGCCAACAATACCTCACCGGCGAGAGACCTTCTGTTTGGGTATGGGATAAGGTACATACTGTTCGCCAGTTGGGAACAAAGCGTTTCCCCGATGGTGTTCTGTTGATGAATATCTATTCGTGGATGTGCGAAGAATGCTTGATTCCGGTCAACGGTAAAGCAAAAGAATCAGCAGCTCAGGCTGCCGAGGAGCAGAAAGAAGAGAAAGCAATCTATGAACAGCAGACTCCGGAAAAGCGTGACGAAGCCGCAAAGAAAGCTGCTGCCGCTGCAGCTGCTGCCAAGGCTGCTGAAGAAGCTGCTAAACAGGAGGAGACTCCCAAACAAGAGGAGCCTGCCCCCAAGCAGGAAGAACCTGCTCCCGCAGCTGATACTACTGCCACAACAGAGCAAAAAGCCGTAGCGCAGGATACTGTTCCTGCTGCCACTCATCTTGAGCGCGAGGCTGCAAAGGGTGACTCGGTTCACTCCCAGCAGAAGTTCCGTCACGGATATGACCGCTTCACGATCGGTGTTCGCGCTGGTGTAGCTTCCCAGCTCCATAACCCTGTGAAGAACGTAGATGCCAAATGGGGTATTGGCGCAGACGCTATTCTGGATCTCCAATATGCGCATTATTGGACCAAAGACGGCCGTCCTGTTGATCTCGGTATCATCGTTGGCCTGGGTGTCGGTTATGCACAAGGCGGATTCAAGGGAACAGAGGACTCGACATTCATGAAGGAAACGATGCGTTATACCATCAAGGCGAATGTGAAAGAGACGGACCGCCAGCTCCAATTGGAGGTACCGGTGATGTTCTCCTTGATTCATGAGAACGGACTGTTCTTCAACGTAGGTCCGAAATTCATGATTCCGGTATATACGCCGTATTCCCAGTCGATTGATAAGAACGCCAATGAAATAATCTCGGCGTATGATACCAAGACCGGAGTCACCTTCCCTGAGAACATCGTAACGGGTCAATACAAAGGCGAGCAGCCGACGGAGGGCAACGGTCTCCAGTTCAAGATCAACATCATGCTGACCGCAGAACTCGGTTACGAGTGGATCCTGAAGAGCGGTAACTCCCTGGGCTTAGGTGCGTATGCCAACTATTGTGTATACAACTCCTATTCGCACTCGGAGAACGCTACCAGCGAGTCTTTGCTCAACCTGACTCCGCCGACCAATTCAGGTGTTGCTTCGCTCAACGTTCTCTCGGCAACGAATACGTATGCCAAGAACATAGGTTACTTCGACGTAGGTGTGAAACTGGCTTACCATTTCAACTTCCCGAAGAAGAGACAAACGAAAGACGCCAAGTTGTTCTAATACGTGTATGACGATATTATGTATCGAAACTAGTACATCGGTTTGTTCGGCCGCCATCTGCAAGGATGGCGAGCCGCTCAAGCAGTGTATATGCCGTGAAGGTAGCAACCATGCCCGGTTGCTACCTCGCTATATAGAGGAATTGCTCTCGTTCGCGCGCGAGCAAAACCTCTCTATAGAGGCGGTAGCACTCTCCGAAGGTCCGGGGAGCTATACCGGTCTGCGAATAGGTACCAGTACTGCCAAGGGGCTCTGCTACGGACTGAATATCCCGCTTATCCCCGTGCCTACACTGGAACTCCTCTGTGTGGCAGCCCGGTCTTCCGTCTCCCATCTCCAATCAGCAAAGTCCCTTCCGCTTCTTTTCCCGATGATAGATGCGCGACGGATGGAAGTATATACTATCATTAATGGGGAGACCAAAGCGGTAGTGGTGGAGAATGAAGACAGTCTCTATTCCGGAGACGGAGAAGTGTATTATTTTGGTGACGGGGCAGAGAAGTGCTCCAAGATCTTTACGAAGCCGAACTGGCACTATATCGCAGGGGTCGTGCCGGAAGCACAATTCCTATCCATGACCGTCGGTTCACCGTCGGTTGACCGTCGGGATAATATGGACATTGCTTACTACGAACCTTTCTATCTGAAAGAGTTTGTAGCAGCGCAGAGCCATGTAAAAGGGCTGAAATGAAACCGGAACCATAGAACCATAGTATCTTAGTATCCTTCCTGGATGACTGCTAATAAAAAACATATTATCCATCTTTTCCTGTTAGGGCTGGCTGCCCTCCTCTCTTCGTGTTCTACCCAGAAAAACACATGGGCTACCCGCTCATTCCATCAGACGAAAGTCAAATATAATATTCTCTATAACGGGAATATTGCTTATGAAGAAGGATTAAAAGCCATCCGCGATGCCAATACGGATGACTATTCACAGATATTATATCTCTATCCTGTCAGCAATCATCAGGCCGCTGAGTCTGCAGCCTCGCAGATGGACAAGACGATAGAGAAATGCCGCAAATGTATCAAACTACATTCAATCAAAGCGAAACCGAAACGTAATCCCAAGAAGGCGAACGACCCCAAATACAAGCTATGGCTGCAATCCGAGGAGTTTAACGCCAAGATGGGGTTGGCGTGGATACGGTTAGGCGAGGCGGAGTTTCATAAAGGAGATTTCTTAGGTGCCGTAAGCACTTTCAATTATATCATCAATCATTACAAGAACGACCCGGATATCATTGCGCAAAGCCAGTTATGGATAGCGCGTGCGTATGGAGAGATGGGCTGGCAGTACGAGGCGGAGGATATGTTGCAACGCGTGCAGATAGATGCGTTGAGTAAGAAACATGCGCGTCTGTATTCCGCCGTCAAAGCAGACGTGTTATTGCATGGCGGTCACTATCAGGCGGCTATCCCGTTCGTGAAGATAGCTATGCCGTACGAGAAACGCAAGATTTACCGTCCGCGTTTTGCCTATGTCTTAGGTCAGTTATACGAGAAGGACGGCAAGCGTGATGAGGCTGTTCATGCCTTCCGGTCGGTAGTACGAATGGCTCCGCCCGTAGAGATGGAGTTCAATGCGCGTATCCGGATAGCAGAGTTGGGCGGTAAGAACTCGCTGCGTAAGTTGCGCACGATGGCGAAACAATCCAAATACAAAGATAAATTAGACCGTATATACGGTGCGATGGGTAATATCTACCTTGCTCAGCAGGATACGGCTCATGCGTTGGAGATGTACGAGAAAGCTATCGCGGAAGCCACGGAGGCCGGAACCGCCAAGGCGGCTGTACTGGTGCGCGCTGGTGATCTCTATTACGAGCAGCGAGAGTATGCCAAGGCGCAGCCTTGCTATCGGGAAGCCGTCACCATCCTTACCGCGGAGAGCGACCAGTACGCCCGTGTCCAGAAACGGTCGGAGGTGCTGGACGAGCTGATTGTGGCTTATGACCAAGCCCAACTCCAGGACTCCCTGCAGCGCCTCAGTCATTTGACAGAGGAGCAGCAGCGGGAGATAGTGGACCGTATCATCGCCGATCTGATAACGGCGGAGAAAGAGGACTCGCTCAAACAGGCGCAGCAGGAGAGAGACGAGGAACTGGATAGAATGAGTCCTTCCCTACGAAGCGTGGATACCCGTAATATGTTAGGTGGCGGGAACACGCAGAAGGGCGAATGGTATTTCTATAACCCGCAACTCATCAAGCAAGGCCAGCAGGAATGGCTCCGCCGATGGGGAAACCGCAAACTGGAGGATAACTGGAGACGCCAGAACAAACAAGTTATTATAAATGATGAAATGGCCTCTTCGCTCAATGAAGAAAATGAGGGAATGTCCCCGGATAGTACGGGGCTCGACTCGACAGCGGTACAGGCTCCAAAGATAGAAACCGATACCCATAAACCCGAGTATTATCTCCAGCAGATACCCCGTACGCCGCAGGATTATGCCGTCTCTGACAGTTTATGGCGCGAGGCGATGGTCGCGCTCTATTATATCTACCGCGACAAGGTAGATAACGAACCTTTGGCAGAGGAAACGCTACGCGAGTTGGAGAAGCGTTTCCCGAACCATCCGGTGCTGAAAGATATCTATGAAGACCAGCGCCTGCGCGCTTTGCGCCATGACAAGGCATATATCGCCAAGATGCAGAAGATGCTGCAAGAGCAAGACTCTCTTTATGCCGCAACCTATAAAGCATATGCCAAAGGGCAGTATGCCACAGTGAAAACCAATAAGAATTATGCCCAGCAGGAATTCCCGCAGAGCAGGCTGATGCCCCGTTTCCTGTTCCTGAATGCAGTGGCTGTGGCTCGGACGGAAGGACAGCAGGCATTTATCAGTGAATTGCAGCAACTCGTAGCCCAATACGGCGAGACGGAGTTAGGCGCCATGGCGAAAGATATGCTGGCTATGATGGGGCAGGGCATGGAGAGCAAGAAAGGCGGTGCCACAGGCTCGCTGGCAGACCTGCGTGAACAGAGCGAAACGGAGCCGCAAGAAGAAGAGAGTGCTGCTCAGGAATGGAGCGAGGACCGCAAACAGCCGTCTTTGGTGTTGCTGGTTCTGCCGAAATCGGATGAGCAGGCATTGAACGAATTGCTCTATGAGGTAGCGCTTTTTAACTTCAGCCAGTTCCTGATACGTGATTTTGATTTGCAGAAGATGCCTGTCTTCGGCGAAGGGTGCGCGTTACGTGTGAGCGGTTTTGCGGATATGGATGAAGCAGAGTGGTGGGTGGACCTGATCCGTAAGAACCCTGAGATGCAGTCCGTGCTGCAACAAGTGGAGATAAAGGCGGTGACCGAAGTAAACCTGCCTCTGTTAAAATAAAAAGAGAACCGAAGTTCTCTTAGTCGGGAATTAAAGCGTGCCATTCTTCCCAACAAAAAAGAGAACCGAAGTTCTCTTAGTCGGGAAGACGTGATTCGAACACGCGACCTCCGGTCCCCCAGACCGTTGCGCTACCGGGCTGCGCCACTTCCCGTCGCTTTTTTTCAAAAGCGGGTGCAAAGGTACTACTTTTTTGCCATATATGCAAATAAAAATGTATTTTTTTAACGAAAATGACTAAAAAATTCTATATTGAGACATACGGATGCCAGATGAATGTGGCGGATAGCGAGGTAGTAGCCGCTATCATGCAAACCACGGACGCTGAGATGACCGAGCGATGGGAGGATGCGGATATTGTGATTCTGAATACCTGTTCTATCCGTGACAACGCAGAACAGAAAGTAGGAGCAAGACTGCGTGAGTTGAAGGGGTTGATGCCTAAAATCGCAAGTCAAAAAGCATCCAATCGTAAATGGATTGGAGTTATCGGCTGTATGGCAGAACGTACCGGCCAGACGTTGATAGATGAATACGGAGTGGATTTTGTGGCGGGACCGGATGCTTATCTGGATATCCCTAATCTGCTGGCGCAATGCGAGCAAGGGAAGAAAGCCATCAATGTGGAACTCAGCACGACGGAGACTTATCGCCAGATTATACCATCCCGTATAGGGAGGTCCATCAGCGGCTTTGTGTCGATCATGCGCGGGTGTAATAATTTCTGTTCGTACTGTGTGGTACCCTATACGCGAGGCCGCGAGCGCAGCAGGGATGTGGAGTCGATTCTGAAAGAAGTAAAGGATTTGCAGGCACGCGGGTATAAAGAGGTAACGCTGCTTGGTCAGAATGTCAATTCGTATCGATACACTCCAATGGTAAATGGTACATGTGAAAATGGTACATGTATTGATTTCGCCGATCTGTTAGAGACAGTGGCGGATGCTGTGCCGGATATGCGAATCCGTTTTACGACCAGCCATCCCAAGGACATGTCCGACAAGACGCTGGAGGCAATCAGCCGTCATGCCAATCTTTGCAAGTGCATCCATCTGGCGGTTCAGTCGGGATCCAATCATATTCTCAAGCTAATGAACCGCAAATACACGCGCGAGTGGTATTTGGACCGTATCGCAGCAATCCGTCGTATTCTGCCTACCGCAGCTATCACTACGGATATCTTCTGCGGTTTCCACGATGAGACTTTGGAGGACCATGCCCAGACGCTCAGTCTGATGAAAGAAGTAGGTTTTGACTCCGCCTTTATGTTTAAGTACTCGGAGCGCCCGGGAACATATGCTCAAAAGCACCTGCCGGACAATATTCCCGAGGAAGAAAAGGTCCGCCGTCTCAATGAGATTATTGCGCTGCAAAACCAACTGTCTCTTGAGTCCAATCTCAGAGAGGTAGGAAAGACTGTAGAGGTGCTGGTAGAGGGATTCTCGAAACGTAGCCATAACGACATGTACGGCCGTACCGAGCAATATAAGACAGTGGTCTTCCCGCGCACCGGCCAGAAAGTGGGAGACCTCGTTCAGGTACGTATATTACAGGCCTCAGCAGCTACCCTGAAAGGAGAAATAGTCTGAAATGGCTTAAATAGGGACAAAATGCAAGAAAAAACGCATTTTTTTGCTGAAATATTTGGTCATATCAAATAAAAGCAGTACTTTTGTATCGAAAAAATTAATTTTCATAGTTAAGGTTTAGGTTTAATGGCGATAGGAGGCTGAGAAGTTTCCTATCGTTTTTAAACAAAAAGAAGGAAGGCTAAGGCCTTATTTTTATATGCTTGAGGAATCCCAAAATACACCTCTTCCCGATTTTACGGATGCAGAGGATGTGCGCAAAGCGATAATCGGTAGCGAGATACTGAATCGCAAGTATTAAATGATTCAATGGTAAATGACTAAATGAATAAATAATATGGCAGTAACGTACATGACCGAAGAAGGTCTGCAAAAACTGAAAGAGGAGCTCCAGCAATTGGAGACTGTAGAGCGCCCACGTGTGATTGCCGCAATCGCGGAGGCTCGTGAGAAAGGCGACTTGAGTGAGAACGCGGAGTATGATGCCGCAAAAGAGGAGCAAGGTATCTTGGAGAGCAAGATTGCTCAGATCAAGAACCGTCTGATGGAAGCCCGTGTGCTTAATACCGACGATATCAAGACGGATGAGGTACAGATCCTGACCAAAGTGCGTGTCCGCGTTCGTAATACCGGAAAGGAGAAAACCTATCAACTGGTTACCGAAGGCGAGGCTAATTCGCTGGAGGGTAAGATTTCGGTTACGACTCCTATCGCCAAAGGTCTGATGGGTAAGAAAGTGGGTGAGATAGCCCAGGTTCAGGTTCCCGCTGGACTGATGGAGTATGAGATTCTGGAAATATCTCTCTAAATACTAAATGCCCAAATGGTAAATGACTAAATAGTAAATCCCCATGACGCTCTTTACACGAATCATCAAAGGTGAGATACCGAGCTACAAGGTAGCAGAGGATGAGAAGAACTATGCTTTTTTGGATATCAATCCTCTCACAAAGGGTCATACACTGGTTATCCCGAAATTGCCGGAACCGGAGAGCGATTATCTGTTCGATTTGACGGACGAGCAGTATGAGAGCCTGATGTGTTTTGCCAAACGCGTAGCAAAAGGCGTGAAGGCAGCTACGGGATGCAAGAGGGTAGGCGTAGCCGTACTGGGCATGGAGGTAAACCACGTCCATATCCATCTGATCCCGCTTAACTCGGAGAAAGATATGCTTTTCAGCAATCCCAAACTCAGCTTGCCGGCAGAGGAGATGGCTATTATTGCCAACTCCATCGCCGAGGCAGTAGAGAAAGGGTAATTAGAAGTTAGAGATGTGAGAGAGCTACGGCGGTACGCGCAGCGAGGCGTGCGTTATTGAGCACAAGCTGGATATTCGCAGCAAGACTGTCTCCGCCTGTCAAGTCTTTCACTTTGGCTAAAAGGAAAGGTGTGCATTGTTTGCCATGCACGCCTTTTTTGTCGGCTTCCGCCAAGGCTTGCTCAATAGCGGCATTGATGACGTCCGCAGGCATGGAGAACTGCTCCGGAATAGGGTTGGTGACGAGCATGCCGCCTTTGAGACCGCAAGTTAGCTTTGCATTGAAAGCCTCCGCAAGTTCTTCCGGTGTGTCAATACGATAATCTACTCCGAATCCGGAATGGCGGGTATAGAAAGCGGGCAGTTCATCCGTGCCATAACCTATTACAGGCACTCCTTTGGTCTCCAGGTACTCGAGCGTGAGTCCGAGGTCGAGAATGGATTTAGCGCCGGCACAGATAACCATGACAGGTGTCTGCGCGAGTTCCTCAAGGTCAGCGGAGATGTCGAAGGTCTGTTGCGCGCCACGGTGTACGCCACCTATGCCTCCGGTAGCGAAGATTTTGATACCTGCCATAGCGGCGATAATCATTGTCGTCGTGACGGTTGTTGCGCCGTCTTCTTTGCGAGCGATGAGAACGGGCAAATCACGGCGCGATGCTTTGATGACATCCTGCCCTTTCTTACCAAGGTATTCGATCTCTTCGGGCGTACAGCCGGCTTTCAGTTTGCCTCCGATGACTGCGATAGTAGCGGGTACTGCGCCGTTATCGCGTATGGTTTGTTCTACACGCAAAGCCGTCTCCACGTTCTGCGGATAAGGCATGCCATGACTGATGATGGTGGACTCAAGTGCCACAACAGGTTTGCCGGTCTTCAGTGCTTCCTGCACCTCCGGCGAGATAGATAAAAATTTATTCATAATTGATAGTTTATAATTCTCAATTCTCAATTCACAACAGTATATTTGCGATATCGGGATTGACGGCTTTAGGGCTTAAAAGGGTAGCGCGTGCTGCCATGAGCCCGTATTGCGCGGTTTGTGGAAAGTCTATGCCTTTGGCGTGTGCAAAGACTACTCCGGCAAGAAAAGCGTCTCCGGCTCCTGTAGTATTCACTATATCTCCCGGCAGAGCGGGGAAGAGCCATTCTTCGGCTGCGGTACGGGCATACACGCCTTCGCTGCCCAGCGTGATATAGACATGTGCCACACCGAGGTTCAGGAGCGCCTGCGCCGCTTCAGCATAGGAGGAGGTGTTAGTGACCGCCAGCGCCTCTTTGAGATTGAGTTTGAGGGTATGCAGGTAGGGCAGTTTGGCGTTTGTCAAGGCATTGACAATCCGGTGTGCCTTGGTGGTACTGACACCGTCAATAAAGAGCGGAGCCGTTACATTCTCCATGAGCCATCTGAGAGCATCTTCCGTAATATTGGTATCGGCTATGATATAATCCGAAGTATTGATCTCTCCGTTTCTTTTTGTGAGCCATTCGGGGGTGATGGCACGGACACACTCTGTATCGGCAACGGCGGCAATCATTTCTCCTCCGTGATTATTGATGCACAAGTAGACACCCGATCGGAGATTGGAAATCCGTTCGGAGAGATGTACGTCAATGTCCTGTTGGATACAATGGTCATGCAGCAGTCCGCCGAAGAGGTCGCCTCCAAAGACTGTCAGCAGTTGGACCTTGGTACCCAGTAGCGCTAAGTTATGTGCTATGTTCCGTGCCACTCCTCCATAGCCGATGTCAATATGTCCGGGATTGGAGTCCGCAGCGATGAATGCATCATTGAGGGATGCGGAGAGATCGACATTTGCGCCGCCGATAACAGAAATACGTGTCTCCATGGGTTTTCAGATTTATCAGGTGTTTATTTTCGTATCCATGTCTGGTTGCGGCCGAGGAAGCCGCGTTTGTCTATTGACCCTCGCAGGACAAGTTTGCCGTTCTTGGGATAAATCTTTCCGTAATAGAATTTTCCGGATTCAGGGTCCAACACTTTACCTCCCTTGAGTAGGTTATTTTCTGCGTCATAACTCATCCCACGGATGATTACCAACCCTTCGATAGGCGCGTTATGGTCAGCTTCGGTACACTGGTCGCATCTGAGATCCTGCGGTCCGACAAGCATCTTGGCTATTTTGCCGTAATATAGTCCGTCTGTGCCCCTGTATATAGAGACGATAGAGAAGTTATCGCCGGTTTTGTCATCCACGGTTTTCCATTCGCCGATAATCTGCTGAATACCGGCATGGACATAGAGTGTGGCTACCAAAGACAGGGCAATGAATATAAGTCGTTTCATAGCTTCTTCTTTTTCAGAGTACAAAGGTACAATAAAAAATTCAAAGTTCAAAATTTAAAATTAAAAATTATGCAAAAAAAGGAGAAAAAAGAGAAGGAAAGCTATAAAAAACAAAGAAGGTTGTCTCCCGACAACCCAATCTTTTTACTTAACCTTAAATCTAATACCATGAAAAACACGGTGCAAAGGTACTGCTTTTTTGCAATATGACCAAATATTTTGCAAAAAATATGTTATAAAACATAAAATTGTAAAGTGTAGTTGGCAAAAAAACTCCTGTCCCCACGATATTCAACAATTTAGTTGTTGTCTAATAAATCCGGTCTTCTTTTGCGGGTGTGTTCTACGGATTGGTCGTATATCCATTCTTCGATCTTCGCCTGGTGACCGGAGAGCAGTATTTCCGGCACTTTCCATCCTTTATAATCAGCAGGTCGCGTATAGACTCCGGCTTCGAGCAGGCCGTCCTGAAAAGAGTCATTGAGGGCGGATTCGACATCGCCAAGCGCTCCGGGAAGAAGCCGGACGATAGCATCCGTCATCATAGCAGCAGGTATCTCTCCTCCGGTGAGAACAAAATCTCCGATACTGAACTCCCGTGTGATGAGATGGTCACGTACGCGCTGGTCAACACCTTTGTAGTGGCCGCATAGGATGATGATATTCTGCTTGAGCGAGAGTTCGTTAGCCGCTTTCTGGTTGAATCGTTCGCCGTCCGGAGCGGTGAAGATAATCTCGTCGTATTTCCGTTCTGCAGTGAGATGGGAGATGCATCTGTCGATAGGTTCTATCTGCAGCACCATCCCTGCGCCGAAACCGAAGGCGTAGTCATCGACTTTGCGATGTTTGTCAAGTGTCCAGTCACGTAGGTTATGAACGTAAATCTCGCAGAGACCTTTGTCTTTAGCGCGCTGAATGATAGAGTGGTTCAAAGGAGATTCTAACAATTCCGGGCAGCATGTAATTATATCTATTCGCATAATTTATTGTTTTCTGTGGCAAAGGTAGTAAAATTTTTGCATATATGCAAATATTTGATTATTTTTCTTCCCATCCACCTTTCTCATTTGTCCTTTCATCTTTTATTTTATATAAATTGTAATTACCTAAAAATGAGGATAATCCAGAGGTGTTGTAAGGGGCATCGAGGAGGCAATGAGGAGGCATTGGCTATGCAATGGCTATGCAACGAGGGGGAATTATCAGGGAACGGGGTCGTAACCGGAGCCGCCCCAGGGATGGCAGCGGCAGATGCGTTTGATTCCCAGCCAGCCGCCTTTGAAGATACCGTATTTGAGGACGGCTTGCACCATATACTGGCTGCAGGTAGGGGTGTATCGGCATGAGGGTGGAGTGAGCGGGGAGATAAAGAAACGGTAGAAATATACGGGCAATAAAAACAATTGGCGGACGAGATGTCTCGCCCGGTCATTCCATGAGGTGGAGGAGTTGTTTTTATGTTGACTATCACTCATTACTCTTTATTTTTCTCAGGGCTTTGATGACCGCTTTCTCTATTGTTTTGTAAGATTGTTCCTCTTTGTCGATGTAGTTAAAAGCTATTTGGAAGTTAGAAGGCACACCGCTGTCGCTCTGGGAAATCAGGGTATCTTGATGAAGCCGGTACGCCTCGCGCATGAGTCTGCGGAGCCGGTTCCGTTGGACGGCATGCTTGAAGAGCGATTTGGGAGCCCAGACAAGCACTTGAGTCTCCCCTTTCGTTGGTTGGTAGGTGACGCGAAGCGGCCACGCCGTGAAGCGTTTGCCATTCTTATACAGAGCCGCAATCCCCAGAGCTCCGCATAACTTCGCCTCTTTGGGAAAAGTGTTAGGCATTTTTATCCAGATAATCGGCGATAGCCATAGGCAGTGAAGCAAAGGTTTTTCCTTGTCCTGCTTCTATGTCCACTCGCAGCCCTGCGTCCTCCAAAGCGCGTACGGTACCTTCTCCAAAAGCTGCGATGAGTGTCTTCCCTTGTTGCCACTCGGGGAAATTCTCCCGAAGAGAAGTAACTCCGGCAGGCGTGAAGAGTGCGATAATATCATAGTTGAAGTCTTTGTCCTTAGGCCAAGGTGTAGTGACGGTGCGATACATAATGGCGGGTTGGACTTCTATGCCGTTCTGGGCAAACATATTGATTTGGTCCTTGGTATGGATATTGGAAAGCACCATCAGATACCGCTCGTTAGGACGTCGGTGCATAGCGGGAAGCAGGTCTTCAAACTTGTTTCCGGTCTCCGGGAAGAAGACTTTCCGTTTGCGATAGTTGATGAATTTCTGAAGGTAGAGTCCGACTTGCTCCGAGTTGCAGTAATAATGCATAGAGTCGGGCACATTGAAGCGCATTTCTTCGCACAAGCGGAAATAATGCTCAGCACCGAGTTTGGAATTAAGGATAACAGCCGTATAGTCCATGGGATTGATATGCTGTTGTCTGAATTCGCGGGCGGAGAGCCCTTCAATATGAATGAACTGGTGGAAGTCGCATTGTACATCATATTGCTCTTCCAATCGCGAGTATGGGTTATGCGCCGTCTCAGGACGCGGTTGAGAGAAAAGAATTTTTATCATAGAGAAGATATTATTTTCGATGACGAAAAAACAAGGACAGCAAAAGGCAAAACCTCTAATGTGCAGAAATAGAGCACAACATAGAGAATAGCTGTCGGTGACTGGATATAGATGCGCGCCATGCGGTATAGGCACATGACGGTAAAGACAAGAGACACGGCTCCTAACGCCCAAAGACATAGGGTGGGGTTGCCAATCCGCACAAACACCAATGAGCAAATATATAAGATACAAGTGCAGATGGTAACCATGTCCCCGTATTGCTCATAGACGGGCATGAAACGTCGTGACAACTGAAAAGTATAGTCGAGCAGTATATTGCAGAGCATCTTAGCTATCAATACCGTTAAAACCATACCGCAAACAGTGGCGAAGATAGTGAATCGGAAATCTCCTCCATCGTAAAAACCCAGACAAAGAGACAGGGCTATTGTTCCAATACGGAAAGCAGCTATTAAAATTTGTCCGATGGAATTAGCGGGGGCCTCTTTGTAAGTACGGTCAGTCCGGGCGAGGATAGTGACCGGCGATTGAGTGATGACACCGGGCTGCATAACTTCGCTGAACACTGCGCAGAGGAACAACACAAGCATCAACCATCCGCACCAGGAGGCGCTCATAGGAGATAATATGTGTATGACTTCAGTCATGGAGTAGTCGTTAATCAGTCATCAGTTTTCAATCCATAGGTATAATTTGTCACCTCGGTGGATAAGTCGGTCTGTTTTCAAGGAAAAGAATGTCCCTTTTTTCACGAGTGTTGTCGGCTGTCCGTCTGCGTCCCGCATACCTTCCGCACGGCATTCATAGACGCCGGTGGTCTCTCCGGTAATGAGGAGCTGTTGTCCCTCTTTAATAGCATCTACGGCTTCCACAAGGAACTCCGCCACACTCAGGTTCTTGAAAAAATTGGTACATTTGGCGGCGTATATCTTGGTCCGCGTAGCTTTATTGCCGTATGAACGGGTCCATTCTCCTAACCGTTGGCCTTGATAATACCCGTCCCAGAAACCTCTGTTGAACACCTTGCTCAGGCGTTCGTCCCATTGGGCAATCTTCGGCTCGATGACAGCATCATTGCTGTATTCGCCGTTCCGCCATGCCTCTACCGCCTCTTTATAGCACCTGACAACGGTAGAGACATACTCTGGTCCCCTGGCGCGTCCTTCAATCTTCAGAACACGCACTCCGGCATCCAGCATCTTATTCAGGAAATGAATGGTTTTCAGGTCCTTCGGAGACATGATATATTGGTTGTCAATATCCAGCTCAAGGTCTGAGGATTTATCTTTGACGGTATATCCTCTGCGACATACTTGAACGCATGCTCCTCTATTGGCGGAAAGCCCGTAGTTGTTAAGACTGAGGTAACACTTGCCGCTGACCGCCATGCATAGGGCGCCATGACAGAACATCTCTATACGGATCGGTTCTCCGTTGCGACCGCAAATATGCTGCTCTTCGATATCGCGATGGATAGATGCCACCTGCTCCATATTAAGCTCACGAGCCAGGACTACGACATCCGCAAACTGCGCATAGAATTTCAGAGCTTCCGTATTCGCAATATTCAGCTGGGTAGAGAGATGCACCTCCTGCCCGATAGCGTTGGCATACTGCATGACTGCTATATCGGACGCAATAATGGCATCCACTCCTACAGAATGTGCTTTGTCCACTATCTGTCGCATCAAAGGCAAGTCCTCAGGGTACATTACGGTGTTGACGGTGAGGTATGTCTTTACACCGGCTTTACGGCAACGCTCAACAATAGCTGCCATATCCTCGGTGGTGAAATTTACTGAAGAGCGTGCCCGCATATTCAGATGCTCAATCCCGAAATAGACGCTGGTAGCCCCGGCTTCTATAGCAGCAGCCAGACTCTCCCAACACCCTACCGGAGCCATGATTTCAATATTTACCGTTGGGTCATTTACCATTTGATTATTTCTTTTCTGCTTCCAGCAGATATTCCGCTATCTGTACGGCATTGAGGGCGGCACCCTTGCGAATCTGGTCGCTGACGCACCAGAAACTCAGGCCACAGTCCTCCGTCAGGTCTTTCCGGATACGTCCGATAAAGACTTCGTCTTTGCCGCTGAGGAACAACGGCATAGGGTATATTTTATTCTCCGGTTCGTCCATCAGTACGCATCCAGGCGCGTTCTCGAAAGCGGCGCGGGCCTCATTGATACTGATAGGGCTTTCCGTCTCAATCCAGATGCTCTCGCTATGTGCTCTGAGAGAAGGTACACGAACGCAGGTGGCACTCACTTTGATGTCCGAGTGCATGATTTTGCGTGTCTCGTTGTACATCTTCATCTCCTCTTTGGTATATCCGTTGTCTGTAAAGACATCTACATGAGGTATGACATTATAAGCTAATTGGTATGCGAACTTGTTCACCGTCACTTCTTCTCCGTTCATCAGCTGGCGGTATTGTGTCTCCAATTCTTTCATTGCCTGTGCGCCGGCTCCGGACGCAGCCTGATAGGTAGCGACGTGTACGCGCCGGATATGGCTCAGACGCTCAATAGCCTGTAATGCCACTACCATCTGGATAGTGGTGCAATTGGGGTTGGCAATGATATTTCGCGGTCTGACGAGCGCATCGGAGGCATTCACTTCCGGTACCACCAACGGGACATCTTCATCCATCCGAAAGGCAGAGGAATTATCAATCATAACTGCACCGAAACGCGTGATATCTTCCGCATACGTGCGTGATACGTCTGCGCCTGCGGATACAAAAGCAATATCGACGCCTCGAAAAGCGTCGTCATGTCGGAGGAGTTGAACTGTATGTTCTTTACCGTGGAAAAAATATGTAGTGCCGGCACTACGCTCCGAACCAAATAGTCTGAGTTCGGAAACCGGGAATTGCCGCTGTTCGAGAACAGCGAGCAACTCCTGTCCGACAGCGCCGGAGGCGCCAACAATAGCGATAACCATAGTTATGCCAATGCTACAATAGTGTCAGCTTCTTTCTCCTCGAAGTTCAGTTTTCCTTCGCGGGCAAGCCAACCCAACGCCAAGTACAAGTCCTCGTTTTTCAGTTTAGTAGCTTTCTTGAGGGCTTTCAAACCTTGTGCGCCGTTCTGCAGTGCACCCCATACGAGGCCTGCATTCTCTCCAATTTTAGTAATCATAATACCTTAAAGAATTTAATGACTAATATGAGTGAATTATGGGTCACTCTTCCCATCTCTTAAATACCAGACAGGCATTATGTCCTCCGAATCCGAAGGTGTTGCTCAATGCATATCTGATGTTACGCTTTTGCGCTTTATCAAAAGTGAAGTTGATGCGATAGTCGATATTCTCATCCGCATCTTCAGGGTCATGATTAATAGTAGGCGGAATTATTCCGTCCTTGAGAGCCATGATACAAGCAAGTGCTTCCACTGCTCCGGTTGCGCCGATCAGATGACCGGTCATGGATTTGGTAGAGTCGAGATTCATCTCATACACATGTTCTCCGAATACTCGCTGGATAGCTTGTATCTCTGCTACGTCCCCCAGCGGAGTAGAGGTGCCATGAGTATTGATAAAATCAATATCGTCAGGCTGTAGTCCGGCGTCTTTGAGCGCTAGTCTCATCACACGTTCGGCTCCTTTCCCCTCGGGATCCGGGGCTGTCATATGATAAGCATCCGAGGTCATCCCTTCTCCGACAATCTCGGCGTATATCTTGGCTCCGCGTGCTTTGGCATGCTCATACTCTTCCATAATCAGGCATGCCGCTCCTTCTCCGAGGACGAATCCGTCCCGTGATTTGGAAAACGGCCGGCTGGCTGTGGATGGCGAGTCGTTCCTCGTAGAAAGTGCATGCAGAGAGTTAAAGCCGCCGATACCGGTGTAGGTCACATCTGCATCTGCTCCGCCGGTTAACAGCACATCTGCATGCCCCAGACGAATCTGGTCAAAAGCCGAACCTACGGCATGAGAGGAAGACGAGCAAGCGGTGCTCACGGAGAAACTCGGACCTCCTAATCCGAAACGGATGGATATCTGTCCGGCTGCAATACTTGGTATCGCCTTAGGAATCATGAACGGATTGAAACGCGGTACGCCATCTCCTTTGGCGAAATCGATAATCTCTTCCTCTGTAGATTGCAAACCGCCCATACCGCTTCCCCAGATTACCCCTACGCGGCTACGGTCTTCTTGCTCCAGATCCAAACCACTGTCCCGCAAAGCTTCATCCGCCACGCAGACAGAAAATTGCGAATAGCGGTCCATCTTACGTGCCTCTTTACGATCTATGACTTTTGTAGGATCAAAACCCTTTACCTCACCGGCAAACTGGGTTTTGAACAGATGCGCATCAAAGGACGTGATAGGCGCTATACCGTTCTTTCCGGCTATAAGAGCCTGCCATGTCTCTGGCGCAGAATTACCCACTGGTGTCAAGGCTCCGAGGCCTGTTATAACTACGCGTCTTAACTCCATCTTTAGTAAACGTAATAAAATAGCATACGAGTTTACAGTATTCCCGTAAACTCGTATTCCCTCTGTGGATTCAGATTACTTTGTTGCATTCTCAACGTAAGCGATAGCATCACCTACGGTAGCAATCTTCTGTGTGTCCTCATCTGGAATAGAGATACCGAACTCTTTCTCAAACTCCATGATCATTTCTACAGTATCCAGAGAATCTGCACCAAGATCCGTTTGGAAATTAGCCTCGTTGGTTACTTGTGATTCCTCTACACCCAGTTTATCAACGATGATTGCTTTTACTTTTGCTTCAATTTCTGCCATAATACTACTTCTTTTAGTTAATATTTATGTGTGTTTTTATTAATAATCGTAACAACTTGTTTTCGCCTATTCAGCAAAAACGGCACAAAATTACTGCTTTTTTCTTAATTATGCAAATTTTTTTGGCTTATTTTTCATTTTTGTCACTTAAATGTAGCATAATCTTGCCTAAATACACTCCGCTTTTGCCCATTTGGCAAACAGGAATGCTGTCTCCGTCGATATTCGCCACCCTCAGATGATCATACATTTGATGGGTGTGTCCGCCGATTACGACATCTATTCCGCGAGTATGTTGTACCAAGGCCGTATCGCATACATCTCCGGAGGCTTTTCCGAAGGTGCCCATGTGGCTCAGGCAGATGACGACATCACATTTTTGGGCACGCAACGTATCGGCCATGGATTGGGCTATCGGGTATGGGGCTAAAAAACGGACAGGGGAAAAATTCTTTTCGGCAATCAATCCTTCTGGATCGCATCCCAAACCGAAAATACCTATTTTTAACGCCCCCTTCCGGACAATAGTATATGGTTTGACGATGTTTTCAAGTGCCGTTCCGGAAAAGTCATAATTGGCGCATACGAAAGGAAAACGGGCTGACTTAAGGATGGTTGCCAGCGTATCCAGGCCGTTG
Organism: Bacteroidales bacterium UBA2764; assembly: GCA_002352705.1. Lineage (GTDB taxonomy): Bacteria > Bacteroidota > Bacteroidia > Bacteroidales > Paludibacteraceae > Colicola. The sequence continues at coordinate 26,803 of DEIW01000060.1, forward strand.
TCAAACTCATGATTGCCAAGAGTGGCTGCATCGTAACGCATTCTATTCATGGCTTCAATCTCTACGCGGCCTTTATAAATATTAAAATAAGGTGTGCCTTGACAAAAATCTCCTGCATCTACCAAAAGCAGGTTCCGGTCTGTTTTCCGTTCTTGCTCTATCAACCCCATCCGTCGGGCATAGCCGCCTTGGCCATTAGCCTTGGGCTCTACTTGGGAATGAGTGTCATTGGTGTGAAGGATAGTCAAGTGATCCTGCTGTGTGCATGACGAGAGAAAGAGCACTATGCAAAGCGTAAAAAATACGGATAATGAATTTTTCATGGCATATATGAAATGTTTAGAATCGTTTGTTAATCTCCTCATCGGAAAGGAGAGAAAGGATGATTTTTCCGTCGTTGGTACGGCGATATTGGGGCAGGGAAACGAGCTTGAGAACCAAATCGCGCATCTCCTCTTCTGTAAGCTGTCTGCCGGACGGGATAGCGGCTTTTTCGGCAAGAGACATAG
>DEIW01000060.1:27319-39743 GCA_002352705.1 Bacteroidales bacterium UBA2764
AACATAGCAATCTGTTCCCGCCATTCGGATTGAGTGTCTGCCCCTCGATCCCGCACCTGTGTGATAATCTCCTGCAACACAGGTGCTGCAGAAAGATTGCCTATTTGTGCCGGTATGCCTTGGATAGAGTAGCTATCGGGGCTTAATTGTTCCATATCAAACCCGATAGCACGCAAATCATTCAGCATGGAACGGACAAGTATCATTTCATCCTGCGGCAGAGAGAGTATTTCAGGGAAGAGCAACTGTTGCACTGCGCCCTGCATGTGTTGCAATTGCTCTATAAAACGGGAATAGAGCACGGCTACATGTGCACGGTGCTGATGGATGATTACCAATCCGTAGGCGCTCTGTAAGAGGATATATTTCCCGCTGTATTGCCAGAGGGAACAATTCTCCATCTCTTCGGTTGACAAAAGAGAGTGTTCCTCGGCTGGAGAGGGCTCTTGACATAACCCTTCGTACAAACTTTCCCATCCCTTGACACTTTGTGCCGGAGTAGGCTTGGTGTGGAAAGGATTGTAGGTGGGGTCTATCGTGACTTGAGGTCTGCTCACCGGTGAGGTGGCAGGAATAGGAATATCCAGGGTGTTTGGATTCTCAAAATCGATTGTGGGAGCCAGACTGAATTTCCCTAATGCTTCCCGTACTGAGGCCATCAGAATTTGGAAAATCGTTTGTTCGTCTGCAAATTTGATTTCCGTTTTGGTAGGGTGAATATTGACATCGATAGCCTCGGGAGCTATGTCAAAATAGATAAAGAAAGACGGTTGGTAATCGCTGGTTAGCATTCCCGAATAGGCCGTTTGTATGGCTTTTAGAAAATAAGGATGGCGCATGTACCGGCCGTTTACGAAGAAATACTGTTCGGCTTTCTTCGTGGCATTCTCGGGCTTGATAACAAACCCGTGGATATTCACAATCTCCGTTTCGGTATTGATGTCGATAAAAGCGGAGGTGAATACATTTCGTTTGGGATTGCCGAATACGGCTTCGATGCGCTGTTTTTCCGTTCCCGCAGGTAATTCAAGCAGAATCTCGTCATTGTGAACGAAGGTGAATGTAACCTTGGGATAAACCAGAACAATGTGATAAAATTCCGTAAGCAGGTTACGTAATTCCGTTTGGTCTGTCTTCAGAAATTTCCGGCGCACCGGAACATTGAAAAAGAGGTTGGATACTTTGATATTCGTCCCAATAGGGCAGCTGCAAGCTTCTTGACGGATAATCTCAGATCCGTGAATCTCAATCAAAGAACCCATCTCGTCTTCAGCTCTGCGGGTCGTCATCTCTACTTGTGCAACGGCGCATATACTGGCCAATGCCTCGCCACGGAAACCCATCGTTCGTAGACTGAACAAGTCTTGCGCTTCTTTGATTTTGCTGGTGGCGTGCCGCTCGAAAGCCAGACGGGCATCTGTCTCGCTCATTCCGCGTCCGTCATCTATCACCTGTAAAAGCGTGCGCCCGGCGTCACGAACAATCACCTGAACGCGTTTTGCCCCCGCGTCCAAGCTGTTTTCTACCAATTCTTTCAAACAAGATGCAGGACGTTGTATCACCTCGCCTGCTGCTATTTGATTGGCTACGCTATCCGGTAATAAATGAATGATATCCACACCTTAAATATTATAACAAGTAGTAAAACGCAAAAAGCAGTAATACCAGTAAGGCAATCCAAAAACCCAGTTTGGATTGCTTCTTCCGCCTTAGTTCGGTCATGTTTTTCTCATGCTCTTCGCGGAAAGCCCCGCGACGAAGACGCGCAAGTTTTTTATCCTTGCGCGCCTCCTTTTCCTCGTCGAAGTAAATGGGGCGATAGTCCCACTCACGGGGTTTGTTTACTTTCGGAAATAATACCGACATTACTTAACGATAGCCTGGAACTCAGCGTCCTCAGCGAACTTAGCGAACTCAATGTCCTCTGCTGCACGCTCTTTGAATGCTGCGTCTTGTGCAATCGCCGATTTCAGGTTGTCATAGACTGCTGCTTTGTCGTTTGTACGAGCGCCTACGACAGCTTTCAGATATGCAGTTGTTGCATTCGGCTCTTTTACATTGTCAAGTGTCTGACGAGCGGCTGCATATTCCTCGTTCAGAATCTGCTGAACTGCTGCGTTATTAGTAGCGGTGTTGCCATATGCTTTCTTGGCTGCCTCATAGTCTCCTTTCTTGGTGTAGAGGGTACCCATAGCGGCATTCAAGTTAGCGCTTGTACCTGCGGCTTTGCCCAGATACTCTTCTGCTTTATCCAAATCACCATCAGCGATGGCTGCAACACCTGCATTGTAGTTTACATCAGGATCGTTCGGCTGGATTTCAAGTGCTTTTGTATAGCAACGACGTGCCTCTGCAATGTTCTTGTCTGCGAAGTAGAGCTCACCCATGCCATTCCATGCACGATAGTCGTTGTACAGTTCAGCTGCTTTCTGATAGATAGCCATCTTCTCTGCCTTGTCGTTGGTCAGGGTAGCGGAGTACAGTAACTCCTCAACGCTCAACTGAGCAGGATCATTCTTTGCCAGTGTGGAAATCTCCTCGTCGCTCTTACCGATAAGGTCGGTAGTAAGGATGAGGCGGCTGCGACGGAGAGCAGGAAGAATCTCCTCTGCAATATTCTTGTATACGGCGCTCAAGTTCTTGATTTGAGCCTCGCGCTCCTCAGGATCACTATACATGGAGAGAACACGCAAAACGAGATCTTTGTCCTGAATATTGCTTTCTTCCATAGCTGCCTGGAAACCTTCCCAGTCTTCTGCGGTGATATTAGCCTCTACCTCGTTGTTTACTTTGTTCTTCTTCAGGTCTTTCTTGATGAAATCTTGAGCGGCTTTCTGACGGTTCTTTGCCAGTTTCTCGTTCAAATCCATGCCACCATCAGGAGATGCGTAACCGCTAACCTCTATTTTGTTGATGGCTTTCTTCTCGTTTGCCTGAGCGTCTTTGATGGCCTCCTGCAGAGCTTTCATCTCATCGCTCTTGGTCTCGGAGGAACGCACATTGGCCTGTTGAATGAGGAACTTGATGTCAGCCTCGGTCAGCTCCTGAATAACACGTTGGAATTTGTCCGGAGTTGCAGCCAACTCATTGTCCTGAGCCTCTGCTAACTCGTCAGTTACAAGGATACCGTCTGCGATTTTAACATCAGGAATCTCAATTACTTTTTTGCCCACGCGAGCCTCGAAACGCAGATACAATTCGGATTTGCGCATTTCAGGAACATACGTGAAAGAGCAGTGTTGGGTGTATTTGCCACCCTGTTTGTAATTGACAGTCTTACCGTTCTCTTTTGCCTTCTCGCCTACATAGGTAACAGGCTCGCCAAGCGCTTCCTTGCCTTGGTACTTAAGCACAGGAGTAACTACAAGTACTCCCTTTTTAGCAAATTTCTTTGCAGGGAAAGTACCGGTAATGTCAGCGTCAACTTTGTTACCAACCTTTACCAGCGGATTCGGGTTAACGGAGATTTGATCGGGTTCCGGCAACGTTTTGTTGCAAGATGCCAGCAATGCTACTGCAGCAATGAGGCTAAGAAATAAACCTTTCTTCATATGCATATTAAATTGTTAGAATTGATAAATTTTACAATTTGGGCACAAAGGTACAGCTTTTTTTTGAATTGTGCAAGAAATTCCAAAAAAAAATGCATTTATGATGCGAAAATTTGCATATGTAAAATAATTATAGTACCTTTGCATGCTATTTTGAATTTATGTTTATTGAAAATAACTATATACTATGTCTAAAGTAACTGTTGTAGGCGCAGGAAACGTAGGAGCTACGTGCGCCAATGTGTTGGCTGTGAATGAGGTTGCCAACGAAGTATGTCTGATTGATATCAAAGAGGGCTTTGCGGAAGGCAAGGCAATGGATATCATGCAAACCGCCCAGTTGATGGGCTTCGATACCGTCGTAACGGGTGTGACTAACGATTACAGTAAGACCAGCGGTAGTGATGTTGTTATTATCACTTCCGGTCTGCCTCGTAAACCGGGTATGACACGTGAGGAACTGATTGGTGTGAATGCCGGTATCGTAAAGTCCGTTTGCGACCAGGTTTTGAAATATAGCCCGAATGCTATCCTCGTGGTTGTTTCCAACCCGATGGATACCATGGCTTATCTGACTCTCCATGCCCTCAAACTCCCGCGTAACCGTGTGATTGGTATGGGTGGCGCACTGGATAGTGCTCGTCTGAAATATTTCCTGAGCCAGGCTCTGAAATGCAACGCTAATGATGTGGACGGTTTCGTAATCGGCGGTCATGGCGACACTACAATGATTCCGTTGACCAGTTATACTACCTACAAAGGTATCAATGTATCTGAATTCTTGTCGAAAGAAGAGTTGGAGAATGTGGTTAAAAGCACCATGGTTGGTGGAGCTACACTGACCGGTCTGCTGGGTACATCTGCATGGATGGCGCCGGGTGCTGCGGCAGCTTCGGTGGCTGAGGCTATTATTAAAGACCAAAAGAAGATGATTCCGTGCTCTGCTGCCCTTGAGGGTGAATATGGCATGAAGGACATTACTATCGGTGTGCCCTGTATCATCGGAAAGAATGGTATCGAGAAGATCCTTGAACTCAATATATCTGAGGAAGAGCGCGCTAAACTCCATGAGAGCGAGGCTGCCGTTCGTAAGACAACAGCAATCTTAAAAGAACTAAATGTTCTTTAATTTACCATTTCATCATTTACCATTTGGTCATTTATTTGTTCATTTGGCTGTGTGGCCAAAATAACACAATGACAAAATAAATGGTAAATCGTAAATGAACAAATCGTAAATAATTCTATGGATTTATTCGAAAAATGTGACCACTTCGAGACGCTAAAGCAGGTCCGTAAATTAGGTATCTATCCCTATTTTCACGAACTCGAAAGTCGTCAGGCCCCGGTGGTACAGATGGAGAACCACCGCGTAATCATGCTCGGTTCCAATAACTACCTCGGCTTTACGGAGAACGAGGCGGTTATCAAAGCCGGACATGAGGCGCTGGATAAATACGGTACAGGTGTTTCCGGTAGCCGCTTTCTGAATGGAACGCTGGATTTGCACCTCCAGTTGGAAAAAGAGTTGGCTGAGTTTACCGGATATGAAGAGGCGATGTCTGTCTCTACAGGTTTCCAGACTAACCTCGCTATCATCTCTGCAATCGCAGGAAAGGATGATTATATCCTGAATGACCGTGAAAACCACGCCTCTATCTATGACGCTTGTCGCTTGAGTTATGCGAAGGTACTGCGTTATCGCCACTCGGACATGGAGGATCTGGAACGCCAGCTCAAGTCTATCCCCGAGAATGCAGGCAAATTGATTATCACGGATGGCGTCTTCTCCATGCGAGGTGATATCTGCAAATTGCCGGAAATCTGTGCGCTCGCAGAGAAATATGGTGCGCGGGTAATGGTGGACGACGCACATGGCTTTGGTGTACTCGGTCCCGGTGGGCGTGGTACTGCAGCACATTTCGGATTGACAGACAAAGTGGATATCACAATGCTGACTTTCTCCAAGTCACTTGCATCCATTGGAGGATGTATGCTTGCCAGTCATCGTGTGGCGGATTGGCTGCGGCATGTCAGCCGTCCGTTCATCTTCTCTGCGTCTATAACTCCCTGTTCCGCAGCAACGGCGCTCGAAGCGTTACATCAACTGATTCTTGACCCGGAGCGGCCTGCGAGACTGATGAATATCGCCAAGTACTTCCAGAAACAACTGCTGGCTAACGGCGTACGCATCATTGAGGCTCCTACGCCTATCGTGCCGATATTTACCTATAAGACGCTCGATACCCTCTATTTCGGTAAGAAGATGTTTGAGGAGGGAGTCTACGTCAATCCGGTTATTGCACCGGCTTGCGTAGAAGGAGAATGTCTCCTCCGTACAACACTCATGGCTACTCATACGGAACCTGTCATCGACGAAGCGGTAGAGATTATCGCACGCGTTCTTAAAGAGGGAGCACCGCAAATGTGATATTCTCCTACGGGCAAATCGTTAGGGATTGTTATAGATTAGTTAACTATTCGTTAATAATTCATATACCCAATGCAGACTCTGATTATAACCGGAGGTAGTTCGGGGATAGGAAAAGCAACAGCCTCGCTCTTTGCAGAGCGGGGCTGGTGTGTTTTTGAATTAAGCCGCCACGGCGCGGAGAATACCAAGACTCAGAAACCCATACCCGGAGAGGGAAAACTTATCCATGTCACATGTGATGTGTGCTCGGAGGATAGTTGCCGCGAAGCGATGGCAGAAGTCCTTTCTCAGACCAATCATATAGATGTGGTTATCTCTAATGCTGGTTATGGTATATCCGGTCCCATTGAGTTTACGGAAATTTCAGCTGCAGAGCACCAGATGGATGTCAATTTTATGGGGGCAGTCCGTTTTACGCAGGCTGTCTTGCCTCAATTACGCAAACAACAATGCGGACGAATAATTTATACTTCCTCTGTCGCTGCCCAGCTCCCTGTTCCCTATCAGGCGTTTTATTCTGCTTCCAAAGCGGCAATAAACGCCTTGGCTTTGTCCTTGGCAAACGAAGTGCGACCTTTCGGTATATCCGTCTCTGTAATAATGCCCGGAGATGTCAGTACTGGTTTCACGGACGCACGTGATAAGTCTTCGGCGGGAGAAGAAATATATCTGTCTGCCCGCAAGGCTATTGCTAATATGGAACGCGATGAACGGGCAGGCATGGCTCCTGTGCAAATGGCGAAGCTCTTCTATCATATCGCTACATGTTATTCCCCGAGACCTCAATACGTGGGAGGGCTCTTGTATCGTGTGCTCTGTCTGCTTGACCGTATTCTGCCGAAACGTCTGGTTAACTGGATTGAACATAAACTGTATTCATAAAAAGTCTTCAATTTTCAATTCCTATGCACATTCGTATCTTATCTCCTTCCGGCGTTATTGATTCGTCTTATATTGACGGAGCAACTTCGCGCTTGCGCGCATGGGGTTATATAGTGAGCGAGGGGGCGCACGCGCGCGATGAATGGGGACGGTTCGCTGGCACGGACGAGAACCGGCTGGCTGACATCGTGGAGGCGATGAATGACGCTTCGGTCGATATGATTCTCTGTTCGCGTGGAGGGTATGGATTGCAACGGATTATAGACCGCGTGCCGGAGATTACCAAGCCCCTGATAGGCTTCAGTGACATCACTGCCCTTCATCAGGCAGCAGGGATTGCCTCTCAGACTACGATTCATGGTGTCATGTGCAAACATATAGCTACTTTGCCGGAGGATAGCGAACCGCTTGTAGCACTGCGAAGAATATTGGCGGGTGAATCCATCGAATACCGATGGGAGAGCCATCCGCTCAACAGAGCCGGCGAAGCTTGCGCCCCTGTTATCGGAGGAAACCTCTCTGTGCTCTACGGTCTTCAAGGAACACCCTATGCCTTGCGGGCAATTTTCAATTCTCCATTTTCCAAATCCCATTCTCAAAAGCCTTTGCTTTTGATTGAGGACATCGCCGAGAGGCATTATCATATCGACCGGATGATGAGAAATCTCCGCATGTCCGGTGTGTTGGAGAATATATCCGGTCTCATTGTCGGTCAGTTCTATGATTGTGGGGACGATTCCGCTATGGGATGCACGGTATACGAGACAATAAAAGAGGCAGTCGCAGACTACGACTACCCCGTTGTCTTCAATGCCCCGGTTGGGCATGTGGAGCGTAACCTGCCTATTCGGTTGCACTCGTCGGCTCAACTACTTGTCTCTGACGCTCCCGCACAGGTGGTACTCCGTATTTAACAAGGATGGGTTCCTCTCTGATGATAGGTTGCTCCACTACAGGATGGTCAGGAACCACTGTTTCCTGAGAATCTGATTTTGCGGCGTTCTTCTGAGTGTGACAGCCCGCGAGCAACATTACCAGCGAACCTAATACCGCATTGGCCACAGCCAAAAATCGCTTGTTTCTCATAATAAATGGATATTTTGCTTATAACATAGTCATCCGTCCGTCCACTGCAGCGCGGATGGTGTCTTGCTCACGGACGGTTTCTATGTATAAATCCCGAATCAGCAGGTCGCTGTCCCAGTAATCGGTATAGTGTGTCAAAGCCTCCATGTGGTCCGCTCCGCCAGCCAGATAGTCGCTGGTGGCTACCGTGTATTCGGAATGAACGTCCAGAGCTTTCTCGCCTATCATCACTTCCGCTACTCTCTCGTTTACTGTCTTGACGCGCATGCCTGCTACGCCTTGCCCGCCGTACTGCGCGAAGGACTCACAGAGGGACAGTACGTCTTCTCCCTTGAGTGTCAGTATTACCAGACGGTTGTCAAAAGGCATTAGCTCAAATACGTTTCCGCGGGTGATAGGACCTGCAGGCCACGAACAACGCATACCGCCCATGTTCACGATGGCTATGTCTACATGTCCGTTGTAGGCTTTCTTTGCCGCCTCCCATAAAGCATCGCTCGCCCAGTTCAGCATCGGACATTCAGGCGCACCTACCCATAACTCCTCTGGCGCATAACCTAACTGCACATTCATCTCACGTTCCATATCGGCTTTGATAGGAGCCAATATATCCAGATAACTGGAATCCTGAATGGCATCCGCTGTGCTGTTCACTGGGATAGCTTCCGTCGTTGCATCCGCTACGCGTAAGGTGTGCCGGCCACAACCACTCAGCACGGAAAGGAGAAACAATAAATAGAAACTCTTTCGCATGGTAAAATTCGTTTTTGCGCTGCAAAGGTACACTTTTTTTATGAATTATGCAAATTTTCGATTTTCAATTTTCCATTTTCAATTATTTTTTGTACCTTTGTACCGATTTTTGAGAATGCAATATACTTTTCGCGAAATACTGCCCTATTACAAGCGCAATCTCAAGGTGGCGTTCCCTGTGATGCTCACCCAGCTTGGGGCAGCCCTGGTGGGCTTGTTCGATTCTATTATGGTCGGGCATTATAGTACCGCGGATTTGGCGGCGGTCAGTTTCTCCAATGCCATCTTCTTTACAGTCATGGTCTTTTCCATGGGGGCAGTGATGGGGATCACGCCACTGGTGGGGCAAACGTACGGACGCTTGGAGAAACTCTTGCAGATGGGAACCTCGGAGGAGGAAATCAGCCATAAGCACGACCAGATTACCTCCTATATGGCGAATGGATTGGTTTTTACGGGGCTGATGTGTCTGGCTTCTTTGTTGCTGTTGGCTCCCTGTATTCCTTATCTGGACGCCTTCGGTCAGGACCCCGAGGTGGTAACTTGTGCGCGGCCGTACTATACATTGATAGTTCTCTCGATTATTCCGTTTATGCTCTTTTGTTTCTCCAAACAGTTTCTGGAGGGGCTTGGTAACACGTGGGTGGCGATGCTTATCACGCTCGGCTGCAACCTGCTCAATATATTCCTGAATTGGATATTCATCTTCGGGCATTGGGGGGTGGAGCCTATGGGTGCGGAGGGTGCCGGATGGGCTACTTTCATCGCTCGTCTGTTGATGCCGGTATGTTTTGTTATTGCCATGTTATGCCGGAAGGAATGGAGACGTTATCTGATTTCTCTTCGGAGAGTTTTAATAGAGCGCCGCGAGGTGGAGCATCTCTTGGCTATGGGTGTACCCATTGGCTTGCAGTCTTTCTCTGAGGCTTTTCTTTTCACGGCTTCGTTCGTTATCATAGGGTGGATAAGCAAAGAAGCCCTCGCAGCGCATCACATTGCTAACCAGATGTGTGATCTCACTTTTATGCTCGCACAGGGTATTGGCGCCGCTACTACCATCCGCGTCTCACACCAGCTCGGTAAAGGTGACCTGCACGCTGTGCGCATGGCTTCCAGGGCTTCTGTACATCTATGCCTCTTGATGAATACCATCGGAGCGGCAATTATGTTCTTCTTCCGTCAGCAGATACCTTATATCTTCTCCGATGACCCGCAAGTAGCCGAGATAGCTTCTTTGCTGCTTGTCTTTGGCGCTCTTTTCCAATATGCGGACGGCCTGCAGTGTATTGGCGCGGCGATGTTGAGGGGCATCCAAGACGTGCGCGTGCCAATGCGCATAGCGCTCTTCGCTTATATAGGAATAGCGCTTCCTTTGGGAATGTATCTTACTTTCTACTACCCGCTTCCTTTTGCGCACGCTACTTCCGGATTAGGTCCGTCTGGTATGTGGGCGGCTTTTGTGGTGGCACTCGCTATACCCGCTGTGCTCTTCCATATACGCTTTAGCAGGCAGATGAAAAAGATGAATAAATATAAAAATGATTAAATAAACGACAAAATGGTAAACGACAAAATGGCAAATAGCAAAGTAGTCTTTGACATCTTTGCGCAAATCTGTCAGGTTCCTCGTCCTTCCAAACACGAGGAGAAAATCAGTAAATGGTTGCAGGATTTTGCTGCCTCTCACGGCATAGAGTGCGAGGCAGACGAAGCGATGAACGTTATTATGCGCGTTCCTGCTACGCCCGGGTACGAGGACCACGAGGGCGTCATTCTCCAGGCACACATGGACATGGTGTGTGAGAAAAACGGAGATGTGACCCATGATTTCATGACGGATCCGATAGAGACTTATGTTGATGGCGAATGGCTAAAGGCCAAAGGTACTACCCTCGGTGGAGACGATGGTATAGGTATCTCCATGGCGCTCGCGGCTATCACTGATCCGGACTTACGCCATCCTGCTATCGAGTGTCTCTTCACCGTGGATGAGGAGACAGGGCTCACAGGCGCTATGAAACTGCAAGATGGCAAACTCCGCCACAAACGCCTCATTAATCTGGACTCCGAGGACGACGGACAGATTTTCATCGGCTGTGCCGGAGGTGTCGACACCCTCGCCAAGATGCACTACGAACCTTTGACAAATGACAAATGTCAAATGTCAAATGTCGAATCCCAATTAGCAATCCGTTTGTCAGTAAGCGGATTGCTTGGTGGTCATTCTGGTGATGATATCAACAAAGGTCGCGCGAATGCAAACCAACTCATCGTATGGTTCCTCGCACGTATCTGGCCGCAGACTGAAATCCAACTCGCCTCGATTAACGGAGGAAACCTTCGCAACGCCATCGCCCGCGAGGCGGAGGTGGTGATTGCTGTGCCGATGGCTTACAAAGAGCAGATTCGTATCGAATGGAATCATTTCGTTGCGCAGATGGAAGGCGTATTCGGGGAAGTGGAGAAAGATATGCGTCTTGAACTGGAGACCTGTGATATGCCGGAATCTTTCATCCCTACCGACAAGGCTTATCGTCTCGTGATGGCGCTTTGCGAGTGCCCGCATGGCATGATTGCTATGAGTGCCGAGATGCCTGGACTCGTGGAGACATCCACCAACCTCGCCTCCATCAAGATGTGCCAAGAATCGACCATGCATGGTCGACCTTATATAGAGGTCAACACCTCCCAACGCTCTTCCAAAGAAGCCTCCAAACACCATCTCAAATGGGCAGTGGAGCAGGCTTTGTCTTTGGCTTGCGACGAAGTTACGCATGGAGACGGGTATCCCGGATGGGCACCAAACCCCAACTCACCGCTCTTGGAGGTGGTCAAGAAGGCATATGTCGATCTCTTCAAAGACGAACCCAAAGTGCTGGCGATTCATGCCGGACTGGAGTGCGGACTTTTCCTCGAGAAATACCCGTACCTTGACATGGTCTCTATCGGTCCGCAGATGTATGGTGTGCATTCGCCACAAGAAAGACTCTCTATCCCCTCCACCGAGCGTTGCTATCAATGGCTTGTACGGACGCTTGAAACATTATAAACCTGAGATTTATGGAAATAGCATTATTGATTATTGCCGCGGTATTGATGTTGGTGGGTATTATCGGCTGTATTGTACCCGGATTACCCGGAGTGCCGGTAGCCTACCTGGGATTATGGATTGCGCAAATAACTGACAGAGTCGATTTCTCCTGGACCACACTTATCGTCTGGGGTGTGGTCACTCTTCTGGTCTCGGTGCTGGACTATGTTATTCCGGCATGGGGAACAAAACAGTTTGGCGGTACCAAATACGGAGTATGGGGGAGTACGTTAGGGGTGTTCGTAGGTCTTTTCTTCGGCGCTGCCGGGGTCATTCTCGGCCCCCTTGTGGGTGCTGTTATCGGAGAAATGATGGGAGGTAAAGCAGTCGAGCAGGCTATTAAAGCCGGCTGGGGTAGTTTTATCGGTATTCTTTTTGGTACGATACTTAAACTGGTTTGTTGCGGTTTGATGACCGTTGCACTCATTCAGGCTGTCTGGTAACGATAAAATCCCTACAAATAGGTATTGCATGAATTAGAAAAAAGCAGTACCTTTGCACTCGATTTTAGTAGTCAAAACAAGAAAAATGAAAAAAAGTAACTGTTCCCGTGCAGTCTTTTCGTGATTTTCGGACATAATAGTTAGAGACGTTATGTTCACGATGGAGATAACACGGCTGATAGAA
>DEIW01000029.1:0-4138 GCA_002352705.1 Bacteroidales bacterium UBA2764
GAATTGAGAATTGAGAATTGAGACTTTCTGCTTTCGACTTTCGACTTTCGACTTTCGACTACTTTGAGCGTAGCGGTCTATGCTCCAGACAATGAGCATCATAACCGCCTGGTAGAACGTGTAATAGACCTGCACGGCATTGTGGTCGTAATGACGCATGAGGAACTTGTCGTACAGACCGGACGCGGCACCGATGAGAATGGCAAGAACCAGACAGACGTAATACCGGAAATGCTCACGGAACAGCGACGGGTGGTTGGACGTCCGGGCGGCTCCCAGCGAGAAAAGGAAGATCGAACCAATTGCCAGAATGACACCTGTCCATTGGTAGAGGTTCAGCCGTTCGCCGAAGATAAGCAGCGCACCGACAAGCGTCCACATGGGACGGGTCGCCTGCAGGGGACTGACTACGGAAATAGGCAGGTGCTTGAGGGAGATATATGCAAACACCCATGACGAGAGGACGATGACCGACTTGAGCAAGGTGTACAGATGCCCAGTGGTGTCCAGACGGGGGACATAGAAAGGCGTCTGCTGCATCGCATCCGGCGCTACACGCGAGAGAAGGAGAGGGACGGAAAGCATCAGCGCCGAGAAACAGATACTGAGCGTCAGCACGTCGATAACCCTGTTCTCACGCAAGGCTATTTTCTTGGAGATGTCATAAAAACCCAGACACAGGGCGGATATGAAGGCTAATAATGTCCACATTTATGAATTGAGAATTGATGATTTAATGATGTATTGAGTCGCTCGCTACGCGAGCTTAATGATGGATTGATGATTTGAAAAAAACAAAAATGGGTGCAAAAGTACACTTTTTTTTGCATATGTGCAAATTTTTTTGTACCTTTGCGCCGTTTTTGGGTCTTTATGCACCCTAAAACGTTAAGCTGTTAAATAGTTAATAGTTAAAAGAAATCATATGAGCAAGTACAAATGGAGTTTCGCGAATGTGGGCGGAGTGACCCGCGTGCGTATTCAGTCGGCGGAGGACATCCGTCACCTTGGTGAGTTAGACAAGAAGATGTGGACGGTTCTCTCCTGTCCCGTCGATGGCTTGGAAATCAGTTCCGAATCGCTCAAAGCGATGGATGTGGACGGAGACGGCAAACTGCGTGTCAAAGAAGTGGTGGCTACAGCCGAATGGCTCTGCGCTACCCTCAAAAACCCCGGTACGCTTTTTGACCAGCAAGACAGTATCGCTCTCGACAACATAGCCGATGAAGACATCAAAGCGGTAGCAGCGAAAATAGCAGGTAGTCAAAATCCGAAAGGAGAAAGCATTTCCCTGGCGGATGTGGACCAGGTCATCGCTGCCGTGAGTATCGAGGAACAGGCCGTGCCGGCTGCACCCTTGGACGCGGACGTCATCGCAGCCTACAAAGACAAACAGGCCGAATATGCCGCTTATTTCGAGCAGGAGAAGTTGCAGAAACTCGGTCTGGCTGTCATCGCCGAGGACACCCCCAAACCCGGAATGACGGAGAAGAAATTCGCCGAAATGGGCGCACAGATAGCGGAGTGGGAGGCTGCCAAGGCCGCTGCAGAGACAGCCAACGCAGACGCACTCGCTGCCGCCAAAGCCGTGTATGAGCCGCTGCGTAAGTTACTGCTCCTCCACCGCGATTTCTACCGCCTGCTGCGTAACTTCGTTACCTTCGAGGATTTCTATGCCGGACGTAACGACGCTTCGTTCGACTGCGGTACCCTCATCATCGACCAGCGCGCATGCCATCTCTGCATCCGTGTGAACGACCTGCCGAAACATGACGTACAGGCACCGCTCAGCGGAATATACCTGCTGTATTGCGACTGCGAGAGCAAGAAATTAGGCAAGAAGATGCAAATCGTAGCGGCGATGACACAAGGCGAGGTGAAAAACCTGAGCGTAGGAAAGAACGCTATTTTCTATGACACCGCCGGAAACGACTACGACGCCACGGTGACGAAAATCATCGACAATCCGATCTCTATTCGTCAGGCGTTCTGGACTCCGTACCGCAAGTTCGGCAACTGGATTCAGGAGAAAATCAACAAGTCTGCTGCCGAGAAAGACGCCAAGTCGTTTGACGACATGACCGCAAACGTGGAGGCGAAGGCGGAAGGCGGTGCTGCGGCTCCGAAGCCTGCGTTCGACATCGCCAAGTTCGCAGGTATCTTTGCTGCCATCGGCATGGCGTTAGGCATGATAGGTACGATGTTAGTGAGCGTAGCCAAAGGGTGGGTGACCCTCACTTGGTGGCAACAGATTTTAGTGTTTGTAGGTATACTGCTGCTCATCAGCGGACCGAGTATGGTCATGGCTTGGCTGAAATTACGCCGCCGTAACCTCGCTCCGGTGCTGAACGCCAACGGGTGGGCCGTCAACGCAGACGCGCTGATATCCGTCTTCTTTGGACGTACGCTGACCGAACAAGTGAGGTTCCCCTTGACGAAAGACCCGCTGAAAAAAGGCATGAACCCATGGGTGGCGGCATTGCTGACCATCACCATCGTGGCTATTCTCGGCTTAGGCGGCTGGGGCGTTTATAAATATCTGAACCGCGACAAGATGAGCGCAGAAGAGGTAGAGCAGGTTGTAGAGGCAGACGAGAACGCGGCACCGGCGTTGGAGGCGGAAGAGGTAGTGGCAACTCCGGCAGAAGGTGAGGTGACGGAATGAAAAAGCTACTGTTAGTTATCAGTTTTCAGCTGTCCGTAATCAGTCTTCTCGCCCAGAATGTGCCGGCAGTTCCCGCCAGCCAGCTTCCTCTGGACAGCACCGCGGTTGACAGCGAGGGGGACGAACTGGAGGAGTTGGACGACATAGAGGTACACACCTCCGGTATCCCGGAGTGGCTGACAAGCCATTTCTCCAACGACACCTTATATATCGCGTGCGATTACGAGGCACTGCCCCATAAACTGGTGGTACACACCAATAACGCCGACATCGTCTATAAAATAGCTCCGCGCTACATGTTAGGCGACACTACGCTGATGAACCACCACCCCGCCGACAGCGCCTATCATTTCATCTGGACGGACGAACGTGTCAATCCCTACGGGACGATGTTCGACAGCCTGAAAGGGGATATTCACATTCCTATGGCAGGCTTCCGTCTTCCGGCTCCGGGATACGTGACCAGTCAGTTCGGCTGGCGCCGGTACCGGATGCACAAAGGCACCGACATCAAAGTGCAGGTAGGCGATTCCATCCGTGCGGCATGGGGCGGACAAGTGCGTATCGTAGGCTGGGACCCCAGAGGCTACGGCTATTTCGTAGTGATGCGTCATGACAACGGCCTGGAGACCGTTTACGGCCATCTGAGCCGTCCGTTGGTGGACGAGTACGAAAAAGTGCCGGCAGGTTACGTCATCGGTCTGGGAGGTAACACAGGACGCTCCACCGGAAGCCACTTGCACCTCGAAATACGCTACCTGGGCGAAGCAATCAATCCCGAGAACCTTATCAATTTTGCAACGGGAGAGCTGCGCAACAAAGAGGAATACGTCATTGGCGTGAACGCGATGAAGAAAGTCCGCGCGGAACAAGCCGCTATGAAATACCATAAGGTACGTTCCGGCGACACGCTCTCCGGCATCGCCCGCAAATACGGCACGACGGTTCGGAAACTATGCCAGCTCAATAAAATCAAGGAGACGAAGATCCTACAGATAGGACAGAAGTTGAGGGTAAGGTAAATAGAATAAAGCGACCCTTTCGGATCGCTTTATTCATGGTGGTAAGGTTCGTTGCGGAGAATGGTCATCGCGCGGTAAATCTGCTCGATGGCCATTATTCGTATCATCTGGTGTGAGAAGGTCATCTGTGAGAGGGATATTTTTCCGTCGGCGCGGGAATAGACAGCCGGACTGAAACCGTAGGGTCCTCCGATCACCAGCGTTAGATCCCTGCCGGAGCCCATTTTCTTTTGCAGATAATCGGCGAACTCCATCGAGCGGAACTCCCTGCCGTGCTCGTCGAGCAGAATGACTTCCATGGAGGGCGTGAGACGCGAGAGGATAGCCTCTCCTTCCGCCGTCTTGACCTGTTCCACGGTCAGCGTCTTTGTGTTTTTGATATCGGGAATAACCACGACCTCAAACGGTATATAGTGTTTGAGGCGCTCACGGTATTCGTCAATCAGCGAGA
>DEIW01000029.1:4167-8432 GCA_002352705.1 Bacteroidales bacterium UBA2764
CCCCGTCACTAACAATTGAATCTTCATCCTTAAAGTATGCTTTGAAATCTTCTCCCGTCCAGGTGAATTTATAGATGACATTATTCCCCATATATCCGTCAAATCCGACGATTGCTGTATAATAGGTGTGTCCCGGCTGAAACTCCAGGTACGATTCGGAGGCGTTGTTCTCAACGGCATAAACACCGTAACGGATGTTTTCCGTGAAATTGTTTTCCATGATGAACAAGAAGTATTCCGTAAAAAAGAGCTCCGGAGACATTTTTTGCTCCGCAATCTCGATGCTGTCTCGTGTAGTCGCCAGATATGGGAAACGGCCGTATATATTCCCTTTTGAGTCCACAGGGTAGATGTAGTCCCAATATCCCCAGACGCGGTATTCGAAATGTATATCCAGCGCAGAGGAGTCTTTGGTAGTGATTGTAACGAGGTGCAGTTTGCCGGCGGGCTCCAGGAGTTCGGGGTCCACCACAAAGGCGTACACCCAATAGGTGGTGCCCGGTTCCAGCCCCGTGAAGAAATGGTTGATCTGTCCGTACTGGAGAGCATGGCTGGAGAACGGCGCAATATTGAATTCCCCATCGTTGAGCAGTTCGTTCCTCCATTCGAGGTATTTCAGATTCGCCGAGTCCAATGCCAGCATCATGAATTGTTTCTGGTGCTCCATGGGAGAGTAGTTCGGCGATGCTTTCTCTATGCTAATCAGATAATAAGCCTCTTTGGATGTAGAGAACTCACATTCCACGTATCCGGCGGAGACGGTTTTTATCTCCATATTGATATCCACGTTCTTCGTCTCCCATGGTGCCTCGGGATTGCAGGAGGGAAATGAAAGTAGCAAAGTGAAAAGTGAAAGGACAATAAGTCCTGACTGTAATGTATGATAGATGCTATTTCCTTTCATTTTTAACTTTTCATTATTCATCCTATTCATACTTCCTCCTTTCTTCCTCTTCCTGTTCGAGGAGCGCTTGTACGGAATAGATGAACCTCAGGCATGTCTGTACATGCCCTCCGTAGTGTCCGAAATTATAAGTAATGTTTGCCGCCTTCCATTTGGATTTGGCGTTGGAGGCGTTGGTGTACGGCACCGTCTCGTCATCCATGGAATGCATGATATACACCGATGCTTCAGGAATCCAGTTGTAGGAGGTGATTGAGTTGAGGGTCATGGCTTTGTACAGTTCCGCCACGTTCTCTGATTTCTGATCCATCGCCTCGCTTGTGAGCAGCTTATGGGTCACTTTTGTACCAATGTACGAATTGATTTGCGCGGAAGTATAACGCTTGCTGTTGATCCATTCGTCCATGTGCCGGTAGAGCCATGGCTGCATCAGGTCGGTCATTCGGATTTGGAGGTCGTTACCCAGGATCATTCCCTGCAGCACAAGCGGTACGGCAACCGGGTATCCGGCGGTGTCGGTATTCACGAATCGTTCATAAGTAGCCTGTACGTCATACGGTCCGCCTCCGGCAAAGACCCGGTGAATCTTGACATCGTCCGGTCCCTCACCGAGCGAGTAGTCGTTCTCGATGAGGTATTCAACCGCCATGGTGGTCGCACCTCCCTGGCTGTAGCCCATCAGATTAATAGCTTCCTCCTCGGGCTCCATGCCCACGGCTTTGAGCCACGGCCTGACAGCGAGGTACATGTCCAGCACGTTATGGGCTGTGATGTCCATGACCAGGTAAGGGTGAACCTGGTCGGCTGTCACTCCGTACCCCAGGTAATCGGGGATGATAAGTCCGTAGCCCTGGCTGACAAGAATACCCTCCAGCGAGAAGCTGTTACTCGGCGCTTCGGCGTTGGAACAGACCGTATAATGGCTGATGAGGAACATACGTTTGGGTTTGCGTCCCTTGGGTAACATTACTTTGCCGGAGAGACGGATTGAATCCCAATGGGTGTTTATACTGGGGTAAGTACCGACTATCTCTATGACCTGGTTGCGGTTGTGGTATCTCAATAGTTCCTGCAGGATATTTGCGCCGGTGGTGCTATTCGTGCGGCGGACGGAGCGGGCGCCTTCGGCACTTTCTTCGTTATATTCCCGCGCCGGCGTACCGTCCGGCAGATAACAGTTATAGGGCAGACCGTCGGAGAGGTCCGTCTCATGCTCGCTGATGACCCGGAAAGCCATCCCTTGCCCCGCCTTCAAATCCATAAAATCAACGTATTCCTGCTCTTTGAACTGACAGGAAGAGAGAAGGAGTATTGCCAAGAGCAATACTATAGGCGAATTGAGAATTGAGAATTGAGAATTGAGAATTGAGATTTTCATATCAGAACCGTGCTCCTAATCCTACATTGATCATGCGCGAGGACGCCATAAAAATAGTATTTGCGTTCCTCAGGGCATACATTCCTCCGAAATCCACCGTACAGAACCATCGCTTGTAATTGGCGCTCACGCCGAAGACAGTGATGTTCATGGCAGCTCCAACCACGGTGTGTCTTCCCAAGCCGTCCGTCTCCGTCCCGCCGTTGATATCCATGCCGACGCCTAAGCCGGAGTAGAGATTGACGTTAGGATGATGGTAATAGGTGAAACGAATAGTAGGCATAATTACCAGATTAAAGAAATAGTGACCTTTGTCGCGGGTCAGTTCTTCTCCCAAGCCGTTGCGCGTGACGTCGTCCCAGTGTACAAAACTGAGGTCCGTCATGCCCCCTAAGGAGAACCATTTCTTGAAGCGGTATTGGTACTCCGCCCAGAAATGCTGGCTATGGCGGTAGTTCTCATGGTAGAGCTGGGTATAATCCGCGGGCACTGTACGCGCGCGATAGACAGGATTATGCCATATAAGACTCTCGAAAATCTGGTCTCCCCAGCCGATACGGACTTCGTGGCGCATGCTCAGGTAGGCGTATTTGTCTTCCGCATAACCCCACGCAGAGAGGCACAGAAGACATAAAAAGATGTAAATTTTCTCTTTCACGCTGCAAAATTACACTTTTTTTTGCATATATCAAAATATTTTAGTACTTTTGTACCAAAAATTATATCTTATGGACAAACAAGAACTTCGTAAACTTATTGCCATCTGGTTTGAGGAAGATATCCGCGACGGCGACCACACCTCGCTCAGTTGTATTCCTCCTACCCAGACGGGCTGCCAGCAGTTGATTATCAAGGACACCGGCGTGCTCGCCGGCGTGGAAGTGGCGAAAGAGATTATCAGTTATTTCGACCCCGAGTGCCGTTTTGAGCAGTTTTTGCACGACGGCGACCATGTGAAACCGGGCGACATCGCTTTCAAGGTGTATGGCAAGGAACTGAGCCTGCTGCAGATTGAGCGTACCATGCTCAATATCATGCAGCGCATGTCCGGCGTAGCGACGACGGCGCATAAGTACCAGAGCCTCATTGAGGACACAGGCTGCCATGTGTTAGATACGCGCAAGACGACGCCCGGACTGCGGTATTTGGAGAAAGAGGCAGTGGCTCTTGGCGGCGGCATGAACCATCGTATAGGTCTCTTCGATATGATCCTTCTCAAGGATAACCATGTGGATTTCGCCGGAGGTATTACCAACGCGCTTACGCGTGCACGCGATTATTTAAGGAATAAAGCCGCAGAAGGACAGAAGGAGCGTTTTCTCAATATGAAAATAGAGATAGAGGTGCGTAATTTCGAGGAGATTAAAGAGGCGCTTGCAACAGGTATTCCTGACCGGATTATGCTCGATAACTTCACGCCGGAGAAAACCAAAGAGGCGGTGGACGTTATTCGTGCCTGGGAACGGTCTGCCGGACGTCACATGGAGATCGAGTCTTCGGGCGGTATTACGATTGATACCATCCGCAGTTACGCGGAGCAAGGCGTGGACTTTGTTTCCGTCGGTGCCCTGACCCATAGTTACAAGAGCCTGGATATGAGCTTCAAGGCGGTAAAGTGAATGATGGAATGAGCCGTGCCTGCGGCACTGAATGATGGAATGATGGAATGATGGATTATAAAAATAGCGGGGCTATCGAAGTCCCGCTATTTTATGTAGTTGCACGCTGAGGCGCCAGAAAGGGTGGGCGAGGATGTACCGGACGGTGTCATCAAGATTATCGTTGCGGTCGTCCTCCCAAGAGTCCACATTCTCCATGAGCCATTCGCCGGTATAACGGAGGGGCTGGAGAAGCCAATGCTCGGCTTGAAGGTGTTGGCGCCAAATCTCGGGATCATACGTGCCGGTGAAGACCACTTTGACTTCGTTCACTCGCTTGAGGGCGAGCGGATGAGGAATTGAGAATTGAGAATTGGGAATTGAG
>DEIW01000029.1:8480-8695 GCA_002352705.1 Bacteroidales bacterium UBA2764
CAGGTGATCCAGTCGATGCCTTCGGGCAAAGGACGTGTGCCGTTGGTCTCTATGCAGATATAGAAGCCTGCTGCGTGGAGGGCGTCGAGGAGCGGTTTGTCCACTTGCAGGGATGGTTCTCCGCCCGTCAGGACAAGCATTTTCCGCCGCTCGTTAGGTATGTCGTAGAGGGCGAGGGCTTCGGTTACAATCTCGTCGGCGGACATCTCTGTATA
>DEIW01000001.1 GCA_002352705.1 Bacteroidales bacterium UBA2764
ATTTCCGGTAGCTTTGATTACTACTATCGTCGTACGGACGACCTGCTTAATACCGTTACTGTAGCAGCGGGTACCAACTTCCGTAACCGTGTTACTTCTAACGTAGGTTCGCTCTCTAACCAGGGTGTCGAGTTCACCCTCAACGCCGTAATTTTGGATTACGGACGGAAGTTCAAATGGGACTTCGGTTATAACGTAACTTGGAACCAGAATAAGATTATCAAACTTAATACCGGAGAGAATCAGACAGCCGTTCCTACGGGTGGTATCAGTTCCGGTACGGGTAATACGATCCAACAACACGCGGTGGGTGAAGCAATGTCTTCCTTCTATGTCTATGAGGCAAAAGAGGGCGTACGCGAAGATGGTACGAAGTTCTGGTACGTCGTGGATCGGGATAATAATGAAAAGATTGATGAGAACGATAAATACTATTTCCACAATCCGGCTGCTCCTGTGACCATGGGATTCCAGATGAAGTTCCAGTTCTACGATTTCGACCTTGGTATGTCCTTCCGTGCGAACATCGGAAACTATGTATATAACGACGTCAAGGCTTCTAACCTGCAGATGGTTACGCGTACGAACTTCAATCGTAACGGATATGTAGAGGGGCTGCTCACACAGTGCTTTGATACCTATTATGATGATATGATGCAATCCGACCACCTGTACGCTACACCGGAAGGCCTCGAAGCTAAGAAATTTGACAAGTGGTTCCAGACGGACTACTTCGTGGAGAACGCTTCTTTCCTCCGTTGCGATAATATCACACTCGGTTGGTCGTTCAAACGCCCGAAGATTTCCGGTCGTGTATTTGCTACCGTTAGTAACCCATTCGTCATCTCGCGCTATTCGGGACTTGATCCTGAAATTTCAGGTGGTATAGATAATAACCTCTACCCCCGTTCGATGACTACCGTACTCGGTGTTAACCTCCAATTCTAATACTTGATAATTATTAAAAACTATAAGTATGAAAAACGTTTTTAGATTTCTTACGTTGGTCGGAATGACACTTGCTATGGCTTCTTGTGTCCAGGACCTGAATACAACGCCTATTGATAAAAACTCTGCTACGGGTTTTAATCAAGACGCATTGTTCACGAAGATATATGCTACGCTCGGTACTACCGGCCAAACGGGTGCTGCCGGAGCCGGAGACATCGATGATATCGATGAGGGATGGTCCGGACTGTTCCGTGTGACCTGGGTCCTCAACGGATTCCCTACTGAAGATGGTTGGTGGATATGGAATGACGTCGGGGTGGCTGAAATGCGTGATATGTCATGGGATGGCGAGAATGCCCTTATCAAGTGTCTCTATTTCCGTTGCATGATTGATGCAAAGTATTGCAATCACTTCCTCGAATACGCTGACCAGTCCGATGATAAAGGAAAGCAGCAGTGCGCAGAGGTACGCTTCATTCGGGCTCTCAACTACTGGTACTTGCTTGATATGTTCAAGTTTGTCCCTTATATGGCTAAGGAGAGTGTGGATCCCGAGAACTATCCGGACTTCTATTCCCGTACGCAGATGTTCAACTGGCTGGAGACCGAACTCAAAGACCTTACCGTTGCTCTACCGGATAAACGGCTTAATAAATATCGTGTTGACAAAACAGCCGCTTACCTTCTGCTCGCCCGTCTTTACCTCAATGCCGAGGTATATACCGGTACCGCGCGTTGGGAGGACGCTAAGACATATGCTGACCTCGCTATCTCGCATGGTACAGCGAATGGATATAAACTCCACTCCGGTGAGAAAACGGCTAAGGACGGTACCCGCTTCTCGGCTTACCAGCAACTCTTCATGGGAGATAACGATATCAACGGTGCGCAGGACGAAGCGGTTCTCCTTATCTACCAGGATGGTAAATATTGCCGCTCGTACGGTGGTGCGCAATACGCTATCGCGGCTACCCGCGACGGAGGCATGGTGCCTTGGGGAGTGTCCGCTAACTGGAAATGCTTCCGCTCTTCGCCGGAACTGATTTATAAGTTCGTGGAAAAAGAGGCTGCTGCAAAAACCAAATTTAACGAATACGAGATGCCTGTTCAGGTCAAGGATGACCGCGCTATCTTCTGCTCCAAAGTAAAAGGGAATACGAATAACTGGTCGCTATCAGGAAACAAGGCCGCAGATTTCTATGCTTCTTGGGCATGCCCGAAATTCACGGCGGTTTACTCTTCTGTTGATAGCATTAAGAAATCAATCAACTCCGACTCCGAATGGCCGGATACGGATATCCCTCTTATCCGTCTTGCTGAAGCTTACATGACAAAAGCGGAGGCTATGTACCGCTTGGGCGATGCAGGAGGCGCTATGAAAGTCATCAATGATAATATCCGTGAACGTGCTCACGCAGCTAAACTCACGTCCCTCTCGGATCAGGTTCTTTGTGACGAGTGGCTCCGCGAGTTCTGGGGAGAAGGGCGCCGCCGTATTGACCTCATTCGCTTCAACCGCTTTGCAGGAAGCGTTGCTGACGGTTCTGGTTATACTTGGGAAGGACGCCCGGGCGTAACAAAAGAGTTTAGAAACTGGTACCCCGTGCCATCTGATGACAAACGTACGAACCCGAACTTCCTGAAGCAGGTAGTCAATAATTCCGAAAACCCCTATGCTGCTGAAGGTGGTGACGGCTACACCTACGCGAAATAACATACATTCGAAAAATCGCAATATCGATAACTCGATACTATAAAAAACATTACTAATTTTTTAATTAACTCTTAATTTTTAAAATTATGAAAAAGATTTATGCATTATTCGCAGCTGCTCTTATGAGCGTAAGTCTGTTTGCGGAGCCTACTACGGTTCCTACTGCTCAGGATCTGGCTCTGAAGTATGATGTGGCTAACAATGTCGTACTCTGCTGCTACTTTGATGTCGCTCCTTGTAATCCTGTCGTGCTTGCTGGTAGCTACAACAAATGGGATGATGATCCTGCTAAATGCGAGTTGTTTGAGGAACTTGATGGTTTTACTGGTTGGTGGGTTGCACAATTCTCAAATGAGGGCAATCCTACGGTTAGACCGCTGCAGTTGAACAATGGTACCTTCGACAGTTGGGATTTTGGTGCAGCTGGACCTGATGCTTGGACGCTTAGGGGAACTTTAGAGGCTACCATCGCGGGTAGTGGCTATGGTGATGAGGCTAATTTGACCTTCCCGAGCAATGGTGCTTATATCTATGAAGTGGCTTATTGGAAGAACCACAATAATCCCTGTGGCGATATCAAAATGCACACATACAGACTCGTTCTTCTCCCGCCGGCAACAACACATGACTTCTTTACTCCTGCTGTACAAGGTGCGTTCAATGGTTGGACTTCTGAGGCACTGGGAGAGGACTTCTATCAGGGAAAAGTTGCTTATACAAAGACGGTGTATGCTGCTGAAGGTAAAAACTATAAATTCTTGGAGTTGGACTTCGGTTGGAAGAACCAGTTCCAATATAAAGATTCTACCGATGCATGGCAGAATTTCGGAGATAATTATCTTCCTGCTTCTGATAAAGACTCTGCTACCGTAGTAGATGTCGTCATTGACTACTCTGATCCTGCTAAATATCAATACGCTTTGGAAGAGGTGCCTTTCCGTGATGTAACAGTTAACTTTACATCTCCTGCTGGTGCTCCTGATGCTGGTGTAGAGATGATGGGTGAGTTCGTCGGCGGCGAAAACTATGGCAAGGGCGTGCTCATGGAGTTTGATGGCGATGTTTATACCGCTACGGTTAAATCTGTTGAGGCTGGTGAGTTCAAGTTCCGTGAAATGGGTAACTGGGATAACCAAATCCAAATCTATACTCCTGCTGAAGAGGAAGGTCAAGAAGGTACCTGGGGTGATATGGGTAACCTCCAGTTCGGTGAGTACTGGGAAGAAATTGAAGGCGCTTACGTGGCTAACATTGACCTGAGCGAGCCTACGGAGTACAAATGGACCAACTACGATCCTGAAGAGGGTATCGAGAATATCGTTCTGACCGAGAAGGCACAGAAAGTGGTTGTTGATGGCGTAATCTACATCATCCGCAACAACAAGATGTACAACCTCCAAGGCGCACAGGTTCGCTAATCCGAACACCCCTGGCATCAGCCATGCATGGCTGATATAAAAATAGCTCGGGCAAATGCCCGGGCTATTTTTATACTTATAGAGTACTTACGAAGGCTTTGACCGTCGTTTGACCGTCGTTTGACCGTCGGGATTGGACTTTCTTTCGGCTTATTTTTGAGAGTGTCAAAACTCTCTATTATTTCATCCGGAAAGAGCCCTTCGCTCCTTTCCGGATAATAAACGTACACTGGCCTGCAAAGGCATGCATCTCAGGGCGTACGAAACTGTCCAGACAGGTTGCATCGCCGTTTGCAGCGGCTACAAAACCTTCGCCTTCGTAGCGTATCAGATTATTGGCAAAAGGACAGAGATGACCTTTCTTGTCCACCACCCGTACGGTCATATAGCATAACTCTTCAGGCTTTTCGTTCTCATTCGCCCATATAACCTCTAAATGATCCGGCTTGCCTGCCTTGTGGATGAACTGGCGCGCTACTTCCTGTCCGTTCTCATCATATGCAATCAGTTTCACTGCCTTTTTCTTATATGGCAGGTTAAACCACATCAGCCTGTATCGTGGCAGCAGTTCCGGCCGGGGAGCACTTCCCCATTCAGGAATCTCAAACTTCCCGACTTCAGGCATCGCACTTACGCGTGCCCCATTGCCTCCCTCTCCTTGGGAGAGGGTCGGGGAGAGGTCTCCTTTTGCCATACGTTCTGTTTCCTCTGCAGTGGCAAAACGCAGTTTGCCGTAACTCTTTCTGCCGATGAAAAGTTCTACTGCAGGATAGTTGGTATAGCAGAATACGGTTACGCTGTCGCCTTTCTTCCAGTTCCAGTGAGGCAGAACGTGAAATGTCTCGTCTTCCTTGTTCCATTGGCTCTTATACAGCCAGTAACGGTCTTTGGGCAGCGACGCTAAATCGATGATGCCGAAATAGCTGCTGTGACTCGGCCATGCGTCTGTATCGTAAGGAGAGGGCTCGCCTAAATAGTCAAAGCCGGTCCATACAAACTGACCGAGCGTCCACGGATAATCATCTTGCAACTGGAAATCTTGCTCGGGAAGCCCTGACCATGCGCAGTATTCTACGTCATAGCCGGAGGACTGATTGTCGTCATATTTCGCATCAGGCTGGATAACTGCCGGTAACTTGTATACGCCCCGGCTGGAGACGGTACTTGCTGTCTCGCTTCCTAATATCATCTTTTGTGGCAGGTTCTCGTAAGCTTCATGATAGCGGCTTGTACGATAGTTGAAACCCGGTAACTCTACCGCGGCGCCGAAACCGTTATGAATCACATGCATCGCCTGGTCCATGCCGTTGGTTACCGGACGGGTAGGGTCCAGTTGATGGAAAAGGTCCTGTAGCTCCTTCACGATGCCTATTCCATCCGGCAATACCTGGTTCCATACCTCATTGCCGCTGGACCACAGCATGACGCATGCGTTGTTGCGGTAGTGCTTCACCATGTTCGTGATATCCCGTTTCCACCAGTCATTGAATTCCTTGCTGTAGTCATTCTCTGTCTTGCCGTGGTTCCATACGTCGAAAGGCTCGATCATCATCATCATCCCCATCTCGTCGCATAAGGCTACTAACTCCGGTGCCGGCATGTTATGGCTTGTGCGTATGGCGTCGCAACCCATCTTCTTGAGCATCGTCAGTTGATGCCGGAGAGCGTCTTTGTGTACGGCGGCGCCCAATGGACCTAAATCATGGTGCAGACATACGCCCTTGAATTTGCGGGTCTCGCCGTTTAACTGGAAACCATGCTCCGGGGTATAACTGATGCTATGGATGCCGAACCGCGTCTCTTTTTCGTCCAGTACCTCTTCGCCTCGCAGCACCTGTGTCTTGGCTACATAGAGATGAGGCGTCTCCGGACTCCATAGATGCGGACGGAGAATATTGCAGTGCCCTTGTGCGCCATCGGCGGTGCCTACATACTGGTCGTCGTAATAGAATTTGGTCTGAATACGTACGCCCGATTGCTCGCATGTAGTCGCCTCTACGCCGTTTTGCAGCTCTACGGAAATCTCCACTGCGGCTTTTTCAGAAGTGATATTAGGGGTTCGGATACATACACCGAACGTGGGTATATGGATAGGATCGCTTTCTACCAGATGCACATTCCTGTATAGACCGGCTCCCGGATACCAGCGGCTCTGTTGGGGCTTGTTCTCCAGGAAGACATCGATGTCCACTTCGGCATACTGGCCGCTTTCATCTGACTTCTGACTTCTGACTTCTCCAACAGATGGGGCAGAATATAGCAATCAAAAGTATTGTACCCGTAGGGCCAATAAACCATCTCCTCGCCGTTGACATAAACATCGGCGTGGCTCATCGCACCGTCGAAAACCAACGTGTAGAACTTCTCCTTGTTGACTTTGACGCGTGTGCGGTAGTGACCTTTGCCCATCCATGGCAAGCCGCCGCTACGGCCGGTCTTCCAGGTCGGCTCTTTCTCGCCGTTCTGGACTACAACCACTTCTTGCAAATCATTGGCGCGGTCGAATGCACCGCTTATGGCCCAGTCATGAGGAATAGTCACTTGATGCCATGCCGTATCTACTTGGGGCATCTGTTCCGACGGCTCTTGGCGGAACTGCCAACTCGTCAGCAATGTGCTGATAGCTAATAAAACTGTTATCATAAATAAAAAGCCCTCCCT